>CAYYSX010000044.1:0-4526 GCA_964474315.1 uncultured Verrucomicrobiota bacterium
TCGTCTGGGGACAGACGACTCTACCAGGTGGGAAGGGACGGTTCATGGGAAGCTCAGAATCCTCCCATTCGATCTCGGTCCACCGGGCCGCCGGCTTGGACGTCGGAAAAGAATGAGTCGCGTCCGACCTGCCCGCCTTTGAACACCGCTTCCTGCCCGTCAATGGGGCGCCCGGGAGCATGAACCCGGCATAAGGGCGAACCCGGGGCGATCGGTCCAAGGTATTCCAAGGACTCGATACCTAAGGCTCGGGCGACGTGGGTGGAGGTATCACCGCCGCAGATGGCCACGCGGGTAACTCCCAGCTCACGCAGTCCCACGGTAATGAGATCGCCCAAAGCTTGGCCGATTATCTGGTTCAACCGGTCTCTCCGGATTTCACTAGATGCTTCGACCACCCTGTCTCCCGGGCGGGTCGAGATAATGACGGAGCGTCCGGTCCGGGCCACGGCGACGAGTTGGTTCGCGAGCCGTTGTTGCTCGATGGACCGTTCCGCGTCATCCAGGAGGCGGCGTAGGTCGAGGGTCAGGGAGCCAAATCCGGAGTTCACGGCCCGCTCGATCTGTCGTGCGGTCACCGGGGAGCAACTACCCGAGACAACGAGGATTTGGGGACGGGCTTGAGCGAGGGGCGGTGGCGCCATTTCCGGCAAAAAGTTCCGGGCTCGCCACGCGGCGACCAGCGCATATTCCAATCCACTGGAACCGACACAGAACAGGGGAGGGGAGGCATCGACTAATTCGAGAATGGCCTCTCCAATGACTGGTAAGTGGGTCTCACACAAGGTGTCGAATAGCACCACCGGCGCTGGAGTTCCTAAGTCATCGCGCAGGCCACCCGCTCCTCGGTCCAGCTTGAGCACGTCCACCAGTTCCACCGGGACCCGGGTCTGTTGCGCCAGGATTCGCCGGAGATCGGATTCGTCCATCGGGGTCACTGGATGGCGGCTCATGGTGGGATGCCGGTCGAGGCGGAACGGCTCGGAATCGAGTCCGGAACGTGCGAAGAGGTTGCCAAATACGACATAGCGTCCCAGGGCTGGGGCGCCGACCACCAAGGGGGTGGGATGGTGGCCGAAGATTTGGCGGCCGAGGTCGATGGCCTGGCCGACGGAACCGACCGTCGGGGTAGAATCAAAGGTGGAGCAGATTTTGTAGTGGATGAGCGGGGCGCCGCTGGACTGAAGGGAGGCGAAGGCCGGCGGCAATTCCCGTTGCATGCGCTCCGGGGAAAACGTTCGCGATCCGCCGGCGATTCCGAAGGCTTGCAGGCCGGGGAACCGGGCGAGTTGTTCCGGGGAAGGGGGAGACAGGAACAGCACCGTCCGCACCCCCACCTGGGCCAACGCCTGGAGCACATCGGTCGAACCCGTAAAATCATCGCCATAGTAGGCGAGGAGGAGACCAGATTTTGACCACGGAGGAGCGGCGGACACGGAGATCAGAGAGAGGCGTTGGGATGCCGAATGGCGGAGATGAGATCCTCGGTGAGGTTGGCACAATCCAGATTGATGCTCCGTGTTCGCCGCTCCTCCGTGGTCAAAATCGTGGGGTCCCAGGCCCTCGGCGACTTGGAATCGACGATGCGGCGATGAATTCCATCCCGAAGGTGGGCCTCGTTAAAGTTCATGACCCGGAGAGACTCGGCATCGATCCTCTACCTCCGCAATTCACCAAATTTGGCGAGGGTGGCGGCGAGTTCGGGATGGGTGGTGGCATAGTCAGAGAGGCTGATACCCGCCACCGCTGCTTCCCAGGCTTGTTGCAAGGCTCGGAGTCCGGCGGCCGGACCCAGCGGATGCGCCATGATCCCCCCCCCTGCCACATACATTAGATCCGTGGTCCCGGCTTGGCGGTACGTCCCCGGCGCCTGGCCTCCCCATTGGCCGGAACTGACCACCGGCAGCGCGGTGTCGTCCGGGCGAAACAGCGGCGTCAAACAAGCTCGAATACTGCGAATGACCGAATCATCCGGTTCCCAGAACTTATTTTGCAGACCGTTGACATGTAAGTGATCGATTCCTGCCAGCCGCCAGAGCTTTTGCCACGCTGGATATTCGACGCCGAGATACGGGTGCCGGCAGTAAAGTCCCCAACCGTTGCGATGACCGTGAAGCGGCAGAGCGCTGCGCCGGCGGAGTTCGGTCACCGCGGGCAGGCCCACGCTATGAAGGCTGACCATGAGGCAAGTCCCGCCCGCTGCGAGTACCGTGTCGTGATGGCGAAACATCGCTTCGAGTTCGTCCGTGATGTTGACCGCGTACATCACCTTTTTTCCGGTGCGGTCAGCGTGATCGTTGATCACCCGCATCACGGCAGCGACCCGCTCGGCCAGCGGGGAATGGGGTGGATCAGCCAGGAGTTCGTCGTCCTTGATGAAGTCGATTCCCGCGTCGGCCAACGTGCGAACCAGCTCGGCGGTTTGGGTCGGAGTGAGACCGACGCTGGGTTTGATGATGGTGCCCAGGATTGGACGTTGCTGGACGCCGGCGAGGCGTCGGGTGCCGGCGATGCCGAATTGGGGACCGGGATACCGCTGGGCGAACGCCGCGGGTAGTTCGAGATCGAGCAGCTTGCAGCCGCTGTGCTCGGCCAGTTCGTAAAGGTTGCCGCAGACGGTGGCGACGAGCGTCGGGAGATTCGTGCCGATATTGGCCAGCGGGAAGGAAAGGGTGAACTCGGCCCGCTGTCGCTTCACCGGATCGGTGGCGTCTTTCGGCCGCCGGCTACCGGGCAGGCTGGGAGTGTCGGTGGTTTCGAGCAGGCGGAGGTCCAGAACCTGGGCGCGGCTTCGAGCTTTTAACTCTTCGGTTTCGCCTGGCACCGGCAGGAAGGTTCCGGAGGATTGTTCCCCGGCGATCATCTCGGCGGCTTGTTCTACCGGAAGGGCGGTTTCAATCCGATAGCGAGCCAGGATGCGGTCGGCGGGGGCGGTCATGTGCAGTGAGATCAGAAGAATGAGTGGGAGACGGTCGGACCCGCTTGCAGGCGACGGTCTTTGAATGGGACGAAATTACAGAACCGCCGGTGGACGATTCAACTCGAGCGGGCGAGCCGTCCGTATTGCTCCCGGCAGGAGCGGGCGGCTCGTCCGCTCGGCTCTTCCTAGCGCGACATCCGCGGCGGAGCCGAAGCAATCACCGGAGGCAGACGCCGTCCGGAAGCCCGCGCCCGTTGCAGCGCGATGAACTCGCTCGCGTTCTCCAGGGTGAGGATTCCCACCAGCCGGCCGTGCGCCACCACCGGGGCGAGCGGCGCTTTGGCTTCGATCAAACGGGGAAGGGCGGACTCCAACGGTTCCCCTGCTTCCAGCACGACAAACTCCCGTTGCATGGCCCGTTCCACCGGTGCGAACTCGCCATCCCGGGTCAGGGCCGTGAACAGGTCCGCCCGGGTCAACACGCCCACTAGCCGGCCTTCGGAGGAGACGACGGGAAAGCCCGTCTGAGACCCGGTGATCATCAACTGCGCGGCACGGGCGAGCGGATCGGTCGGTGCCACGACTTGGAACTGGGTCAGCATCGCGCGCGCCACCGACGAGTCACCGATGGCGGAGCGGGCTTCCATGGCCGCCGCCTCGCCGCCCGCGCCCATCCAGACGAACACGGCGATGAGTCCCAAGATTGGACTCCGGGTGTAGAAGGCCAGTCCCAGGAAGCCCAACGCCATCACCTTGCCGATATTGGCCGCGATGCGGGTGGCCCGAACCGGATCCATCATCATCGCCAGGAGCGCGCGCAGGACGCGTCCGCCGTCCATGGGGAACGCGGGCAGGAGGTTGAAGATGACCAGGGAGACGTTGATGAACAGGAGGCGTTGGAAGATGGACGCGCCGTCGAAATCGTTGAACGAGAAGAGGGGATTCCCGGAGGCGAGCATTCCCGCGGCGAGACCGCCGGCGATGACCACATTGACCAGGGGTCCGGCAATGGCGATGACCAGTTCCTGGCGGGGATCTTCGGGCATTCGTTCCAACCGGGCGACCCCGCCAATGGGAAGCAGGGTGATGTCGCGGGTACCGACCCCGAAACGGCGGGCGGCCAGGGCGTGGCCGTATTCATGGAGGAGGACGCAAAGGAACAGCCCCAACAGGAAGCCGATGCTGCCGAGTGCTTCGCCCCACTCTCCCCGATTGGCACCGGACTGCAGCCCGACGAAGGCGAGGAGCAGCAGGAACGTGTAGTGAATGTACACGTCGATTCCCCAGAGGCGCGTCAGTTTGAAAGACCATTTCATGGACGCACCAAGGGGGAACTTGAACGCTCCGGGCGTCAATCAGGACCATCACCGGACTGGACCAAGCTCAAAAGAAGTTCCAGGAGCCAAGGTCCAAGCTCGATAGCCTCCCAAGTCCACGGTCCCTCGCCACTTCCAAAAACTGAGAGGGGCCCATTTCTTTTGAGTTTTGAGTTTTGAATTTTGAGCTTTCGCCCCCGCCCGACAGGTCTGCCCTCTCTCCCCTAGCCAGCCCCCCTAAAGTTCCGCAGTGGCCACCTTCCGCAATCCCAGCCGTAGGGGCAGCCAGC
>CAYYSX010000044.1:4626-23070 GCA_964474315.1 uncultured Verrucomicrobiota bacterium
CCCTAAAGTTCCGCAGTGGCCACCTTCCGCAATCCCAGCCGTAGGGGCAGCCAGCCGACCAGTACGCTGCAGAGTACGAAGAGCGTCCAAGAAAACGCCGCCTTCGCCGGCGCAAACTCATCGAAGGAATCGGGCCGCCAGCCCCAGGGACTGGCCACCGCTAACAGCACCACCGAGCCGACAATGTAGAGGAAGCTCAGGACCAAACAGAAGGTGCCGCCGAACCCGCTAACGATCTTGGCGGGATTGGTTTCCTTGAAGTTGGGATACAGGGCGCCGAGTCCGGTGGCGATGGCGTTCAGCGTGAACGTCATGACCACCATGGCCGCGGCAAAGAAGATCGAATGAGCCGCATCGAGACCCAGCATCGAGCAGGACAACAGAATGAGCCCGAGCGTGACGGTGAGGGTCGCCAAGCTTGCCAACCAGAACTTCAACCGCACCACGCGGACCAGACCGATCGGCGCCAGACCCACCACCCAGACGCGTTTTCCGTCCAGCGAGAACTGGGGAAAGACGAAGCGCGTGGTGAGCGTCGCGAGGTTCAATGCGCAGGCGCCAAGGTTTAGATAGCTGACGAGCGAGATCCAGAAAGGCGAGTCCAGTTGCCGGGTGAAGTGCCGCAGGTTGATGATATAAACCGTCAGGAGGCCGAACAGCATCAGGGCCTGTCCCCATTGCGTGGTATCGCGCCAGAACATCCGGAGATCCTTGGCCACGAGCGCCCGGACGTCGGGGGCCAGCCATCCCCGCCACGCCAACAAGGCGTCGAGCCAGTCGCGGGGACGCAGCAGCACGCTCAATTGCTGGACGCGCTGCCGGCGGCCTTGAAGCCGTTGGAACCAACTCCAGCGGGAGAACATGCTGCCCCGTCCCTGCACGATGCTCGAGGCCTCGTAAAAGGCCTCGCCCAGCCGGGTGGCAGCAATCAGGCCGAAGAAGAGGACATAGCTGAGCAGGACGGCAGCGAAGAACAGGGCGGTGCGGATCGCTCCTTCACTCCAATTTTGTACGCTCGCGCTGAGCCAGTAACTGGGCAGCAGCGGGAACTGCGCGAACCGGGTGTTGTCGAGCAGCCGATCGATGACGCTGAGCACGCGGGTCTCCAGGGCCTCGTCGGTGACCGGTTGGGGCCGGAACTTGAACACCAGCAGTCCCACCACCACCGCCAGCGCGCCGAGCAACAGGAGTTGAAAGGCCCGGCGGTCGAGGAACCGAGCGATCTGCAAGGCCAGCCAGCATCCTGCGACTCCAGGCAGCACGATAAAGAGGCCGACCAGCACCACGACCATCGGGTAGAAATGCCAGTCCACGCGGTTGACCAGCCCATACGCCGCCAGCAGCGGCGCAATCAGGAAAACGAACGCCCAGGAAGCCACCAGCGTGGATTCGATCAACTTCCATTGAAACACGGTCTGACGCGGCACGGGCAGGGTCAGCAGGAAGGCGGTCTCGCGGTTGCGAAACAGATTGGTGTACGCGATGACCAGGTTCGAGATCAGCAGCAGACCGAAGAGGAAGGCGAACAGTAGGAAGAGGAGACGTTCCACCAGGAGTCCGCCCAGCCCGGGAAAACGTCCGATGAAACGCAGTCCACCGAAGAACAGGGAGAAGGAGAGGGCCAGGTAGCCGACGAGAAAGACCCCGATCAACCCCAGCAGGAACCACGACTGCTCCTTCAACGAGATCAGCCGGCGCCAGGTGGATCGCAGTGCCGTCTGGAGCAGCAGGGGCAGTGGGGAGGGAGGCGAATTCGTCATTGGTCCCTGCTCCGGTGCTCAGGGAGGAACTCGGAGCCTGGAGCTTGGTTTTGGGAATTTGGAACTTCCTCCCCGGTGTCCGTTTCTTCCTCGGTGATGGCGAGAAACGCCTCCTCGAGCGCGCCGTCCACGCCGGCGCGCCGACGGAGTTCGTCCGGCGTGCCCACGGCCATCAACTGGCCGCGGTGAATGATGCCCACCCGATCGGCCAGTTCCTCCGCCACTTCGATTTGGTGGGTGCTCAAAAACAAGGTCATGCCGCGACGGGAACGTTCCTTGAGCAGATCTTTGACGACGCGGGCGTGATGGGGATCCAGTCCCACCATGGGTTCGTCGATCACAAAGACCTCCGGATTGTGCAGCAGGGCGCTGGCGATCGCGACGCGTTGGCGGGTTCCGTGACTAAGTCCTTCGATCGGTTTGTGGAGCCATTCCCCCAGGCTGAAACGCGGTATCAGTTCGTCCGCTTCGCGAGCGATGGCCTCCTCGGACATCCGAAACAACTGGCCGGTGAACTTGAGGAATTCCCAAGGGGTGAGCTTGTCATAGAGGAACGGGAAATCCGGGACATAGCTTAGCCGCGCACGAGCCTCGAGCGGCTGGGTCTGCACGTCGAAGCCGGCCACGCGCGCCGAGCCCGAAGTGGGTTTGATCAGGCCGACGATCATCTTGATGGTGGTGGTTTTGCCGGCGGCGTTGGGGCCGAGCACGCAGAAGAATTCGCCCGTGGGAACCGTCAGCGTGATGCCGTCCACGGCCCGGACCTCACCAAAGTGTTTCGCGATGTTCTGCAATTCGATCATGGGTCAGGGACGTACGCCGAAGGGAACGGACTCGTTGAGCAGGACTACTCCGTCGGGGAGATTCACCTGCAGAATCTCTCCGGCCCGGCTCAGGTGGGCCACCAATTCATAACGGCCGAACAGCGTGGCTTGGATTCGGTAGGTGCGGACTCGGTTACGTCCGACCTTGAACCAGTCGTTGCGGGCGCTCCAGCGGATCTGGCGGGCCCATTGGCCAGGGTCGAACTCGCCCGGATTCGCCGTCAGGGGCAGGGGAATCAGCGAGGCGTAAGGGCCCAGGAAACGGGTCAGTTGTGTGACCTCCCGCAGGCGGAAGGTCTGTTCCCAGGAGGTCTTGCCTTCGTCGAACCGCAGATGCACGGCATCGTCGCCGGCGCGGGTGGTCAGTTCCCAGGTGGCGGGACGCTGGAACAGGCGGAGGGAGAGGGACTGCCACACGCGATTGGTATTGAGATCGAGGTGGGCCAGCACGCGAAACCTCCCGGCCGGACCTTCCAAACCGGTGACCCAGTTCAGGTCGAGGTCGAGGTTGTACCCGGCGGTCTCCACCATGCCTTCGGGGATCAACGCATGCTCGTCGGCCGCATTCAGGCTGGCGTCCTCTACGGTGGGGATCCAGCGGAGCGTTCCTCGGTTTTCCCCCTGATGCTGGATTTGCAGGACGGACGGATCAGGGGCGTTGAGCAGGCGGTCCACCACGATGTCGAGGGAGACGTCGGAAAGGGTCTCGCGACCCCGGCCGAACTCAGCGCGCCAGAGCAGGACGTTCATGACCAACCAGAATGCCGCGATGAAGACGAAGAGGACGCGGTTGGTCATGACAAAGCCTACGCTGAGGCGAGAGAAGGGAAAGGGGCGGCCCGAGTGAGGATGGCTCCGGCGACGTCGGGCGAATAACGAAGGGGGTTCCCGGTCACGGAACTCGGAGCACGGCACCAACCGACATTCGTCTGGGATTGACGCCGGGATTGGCCGCCAGGAGGGCGTGGACACTGATCCCGTACCGCCGGGCGATGGCGGAAGGGTTTTCTCCAGCTCGAACGACATGGACGCGCCCGCGGGCCGAGGTGGAGGTGGAGGTGGAAGGGGTGGGACGGTTGGAGGCGGGCGCCGTCCGGGGTGTGGCGGCCACCGATGAACGACTGGACGAGGGCGGGCTGGCCGAGGAAACCGCGGGTGGAACCTCGGGGGTAGGAGTCGGCATTGGGGCAGGGGTCTGGGCCCGGGTGTCGGGAGGGGTGAAAGGGGTGGCGGAACGTTGGAGGAGTTCGGCTTGGAGGTGTCGAATCAGGCTTTCGCGTTCGGCGATCTTTCGATTGAGGGCTTCAATCTCTTGGTCGTTTTGCTGGTGACTGAGCTCGCGGCTGAATTTTACCGCAATCTGCATTTCACAGTTGCGCAGGCTATCGACGGCGGAGAGGTCGGGTTTCTGACCGCGGCGGCTGAGGAGTTCGAGGTAGCGTCCGTAATGATACGCGGCGTTGATGAACTGATGCTGGCCATAGAAGAGGTCGCCCAAGGCCAGGTGGGCGGCGGCATTGGAGGGGTTGACCAGGACGGCCTGCTCGAAGCTTCCGATCGCCTTATCCCGCTGTCCCTGCAGGGCGTAGTTCTGCCCGGCAATGTAGTTGGCCTCCCGTTGTTCGGCTCCTGGGCCGCTCGCCAGCCGGTCGCAGCCGACCGTGAAGAGGGCAACGAGGGCAGCGCCGGCCAATCCAAGACCCTTGTTCCCAATGCACCGCATGTATGGGTGAAGGCTAGATATTGCGGCAGAGGCGTCAACGAAAGGGCGCACGGGTCCGGGAGAAGGGAACTCCGACCCTTTTCATGATTTTACTTTACGAACGTAAACACAGACGCGACGCTCGTGCCGTGCTTCCATCGACGTCCCCTGTCCGCGCCGTTGCCGGTCGTCCTCCGCCTGGCTTCACGTTGATTGAATTACTGGTGGTCATCGCGATCATCGGGATTCTGGCGAGCATGCTGTTGCCGTCCCTGTCGGGAGCCAAGCAGCGGGCCAACATGATCCGGTGCGTCAATAACCTGCGGCAGTTGGGTCTGGCGGTGCAGATGTATATTGACGACCACCAGGAAAAGTTTCCGCCGGCCGCGGTCGCCCAGCTCGATCCCAACAGCGGCACCGTGCTGGATCCTCGACCGCGCGGAACTCTGGCGGCCTTGGGCGGGCGCGACCCGCTCAATACGCTCTGCTTCCCTAACGCCCGCTCGCGTCCGCTTTGGCCGTATATCAAGCCTTCCGACGTCTTTCGCTGCACTGACGACCGGGGGCAGCCGATCTTGCCGTGCGCGGGGGAATGCGGGCCGAATTTCAGCCCTTCCAACTTCAAAACCGTGGGAATGAGCTACCAATATAACGGCGGGCAACTGACCGTGTTGGGCGGGGGAGGATTCCTGGAGTTCGACAACGCCCCCACGGTCCCGGAGACGCTGGCAGGACGCCCCGAGGGATGGGTGCCGGACCCGGTGCGGTTTATCGTGATGCATGAGCCACCAGCCCGGATTTACGGGTGTTTGAGTACTGGACCGCGCTGGTATCAATGGCATTTTGGGGCGGCGGGGCCGGTGGAGTTTGTCGATCCCCGGCGGGCTCCAGCGCGCTTTGTGTCACCCATTTTGTTCGCCGACGGTCACGTGAAGCAGCACAATTTCACCCGTGCCCTGACGATTGATCCCCTTCATCCCTATGAGGCCACTGGCGACTGGATGTGGTACAAGGGACCAGAGAATCCCCGCAACCGCTGACCCAACGCCCCCTCGTGGGCGTATCTTGACACTATCCTTACCGGCAGGAGCGCGGGCGGCTCGCCCGCAGAACAGCCCCCGTGGAAGTTCCAAGTTCCAAAATCCAAGCTCCAAAGAAATCCCAAGCGCCAAGCTCCCGGTTCCCGTCCGGAGCGCGGCGAAGCAGGCGCTGGGGCACAGCGCTTCGGTCGTCCCTGCCCGTGGAGCGGCATCACCAATCTGGGAACTGACGGAGCGCTTGGACGTTGGCCTTGGAGCTTGGGATTTCTTTGGAGCTTGGGTTTTGGCTTTTGGAGCTTTCGCCCCTGCCCCCCTCGGTCTCCGGCCGGAAGGACCCCTTCCAGAGGCATCCTCGTCGAGGCAGCCTTTCTCCGGCGTTGCCGGTCAGGCGGGTTCGGGCTAAGAGGCGGGAACCGATGCCTGAAAACCCGGAAAATTCGCCGACGGAACCCGCGGCAGTCGCCCTGCCGGAGGCGCCTTCGCTGGCTGAACTGAGGCTGCCGATCAACCAGCTCCCGCGCGTCAACGAAGCCCTGGCCCGGGCGCTGGGTGAGTGCGGCGTCGGCGGGCAGGAACTGCAGGGCCTCTTTGGCGCCGGGGTGAAGGCGAGCTGTGTGGCTTGCGGGTTGACCGTGACCGGAGCCGAGCTCGGCGAGCTCGCGTTGGACGAGGGGCAGACCCGGGAACGACCGCTCCCGCCGCGGCTGGAGCGTCTCAGCTTGGGGTATTGTCCGCGTCAAGGTTGTGAATCGCGTTTCTTCCGGGTGGAATTGACAGCGCCCGGGCGTTTCGACCGCGGTTGGGTCCTGGGACGCACCCAGCAGATCATCGAGGGAAAGCGGAGGCCGTTCTTCAAGGTGAGGCCGTCGATGTCACCCGAGACCCGGCGGCTTACCCGGCGCCTATCGATCATCGCATTGGCGACGTTCTTCGTCGCCTTCGTGGCGTACCGGTTGGTATTCTACCGGTCACAGCCCATTCCTTTCGTGCAGCCCAAATCGCCCTTCACGGTGGAGCCCGCCTCGCTCGATCCCCTCCAACGGTGAGGTCGGATCGGGGTCCGGGGCCGGTGGGGCGATCAAGACCACGAATTCGCCCTTGCGCGCTCGGACGCGCCACTGGGCGGCCAGTTCGTTCGGTCGTCCGCGAAGCCATTCCTCAAACTTTTTGGTTAATTCGCGGGCCAACACGACCTCCCGGTCCGGCATCCGTTCGGCCAGCTCGGCGAGGAGCCGTTCGATCCGGAAGGGGGATTCGTACAGCACGAGGGTCCCCGGCAGCGCGGCCAGTTCGACCAAGCGCCGCGCCCGCTGCCCCGACTTGTGGGGCAGAAATCCGGCGAAATGAAATTCCTCCGTTGGCAGGCCACTGGCGGTGAGCGCCGCGACCAACGCACAGGGGCCGGGAACCGCTTCCACCCGCCCGCCCGCCCGTCGCGCGGCTGCTACGAGCCGTTCGCCGGGATCGCTTATGCCCGGGGACCCGGCATCCGAAACCAAGGCAATGATTTCTCCTTTCCGCAGGCGCTCGATCAGGTCCGCACCGCGCTTGGCCTCATTGAACCGGAAATGGCTGAGCAAGGGTTTGCGGATGCCAAAATGCTGGAGCAAACGGCCCGTATGCCGCGTGTCCTCCGCCGCGACCACATCGCATTCGCGCAGCACCCGCAGCGCGCGCAGCGTAATATCCTCCAGGTTCCCGATGGGCGTCGCCACCAGATACAGGGTTCCGGGGACCAGCGGCGGGGCCGGGGAATCCGTTGGATGGGGCTGGTCGCTCATGGGGTGTCTTGAAGGGCATGCCTCCGCAAATCTCCCACCTCCACGAACTCGGCGGCCGACGCGTGAGTGGCTTCCAGGAGGACCGGAGGCGCCATGCCGGCCTCCAGTGCCTCCTGCCAGCGCCTGACACACAGACACCAGCGGTCGCCGGGCTTCAATCCTGGGAAATCCCATTCCGGCACCGGTGTGGTCAGGTCGTTTCCTTGGGCGCGGGAAAATTCGAGGAACTCCTTCGTCATCTGGGCGCAAACCGTGTGCAGTCCCACATCGCCCGGTCCGGTTCGGCAGAAGCCGTCCCGATAGAATCCAGTCAGCGGCCTCTGGCAACAGCACTTCAGTTCCTGGCTCAGCACGTTGGTCGGCATGAAGTGATGAAACACCGGCGGGGCAGGGGGGACAATGGTTCAAATCTCAAGAGGGCCGCGGCGGCGGCGCCTCTCCGTTTTTGGGAGATCATGTCGCGTCGGCTGTCCTCAGCCGACCCCCCTGGCCGTCGAGAGCACCCGGCGTCTTCTTCTCCACCCGTTCGCTCCCTTGGCCCCCAGGGTGACTCCACTCGCCCGATCGGTTGAGGACAGCCGACGCGACAGCTCTTTCGCTTCAGTCGTCCGTCCTCTGTCCTCTCTCCCCATCGGCGGGCGAGCCGCCCGCGCTCCTGGCCGCCATGAGTGTTTCTTGCGATCAGGAGGGGCTATTTGATAGTCATATTGGGGATGATCCGCGCTCGTCCTTCCTTCTCCGCTCACGAGGTCAGGCCGATCCTCGAGGCGTTGGGGATTCCGGCGGAGTATGCGGCTGATCGCGGTCTGCCCTTACAGCCCGAGGCCACGGAGCTGGTCACGGCGCGGGTTTTGCAAGAGGGGCGTGAACTCCGCCTCACCCCCCCCACGGCCGCCGCCTGGAACGCCATGACCCAGGCGGCCGCCGCGGCCCGGGTCACCTTGCTCCTCATCTCGGGATTCCGGTCGGTGGACGACCAGCGTCAACTCATCGAACGGAAGCTGGCCCGCGGCGATACCTTGGAACAGATCCTTCGCGTCAACGCGGCCCCGGGTTACAGCGAACACCATACCGGCCGGGCGGTTGATATTGGTACTCCGGGATCGGCTCCGTTGGAGGAAGCGTTTGAGAATACGGACGCCTTCGGCTGGCTGCAGGCGCACGCCGGACCGTTCGGATTTGTTCTTAGCTATCCCCGCCACAATCCGTACCGGATCACTTATGAGCCTTGGCATTGGCTTTATCGCGGTTGAACATCGCTGATCCTTCGAACCACTTAGTCAGCGCAGCGAAAGAGAGATCGGGGAAAGGCTGGGACCCCAGCCTCCTCCCCATGGTATCGCGTCAGTACTTCTTATGCTTGACGGGGTCCGATGGGGACGAGCGACCGCTGGTTTCTACCGCGTACCGGGGGGCGGATACGCTTTCGCGGCATCGTCCAATACCAGCACCCAGTCGATCATTTCCCCGGGGTTCGGCGGATGGAATTCGCGCTCGCCCGTGTTGGGAAATTCTCCGATGATCTCGGCCGTTCCGGTGCGCGGATTGAACCACCAGGCCTTCACCGTCGGTCCCCGGATCTTGTCCATACGCACCGTGAATTTTCGCCCGACCGGTGCATACACCAGGGCATACGTGCCATCGGAATCGCGGGTCGAAGCGAAATAATAGCGGCCGGCCCCGGGGATCGAAGTCGGCACCCGGTCGGTCACCACCACGTCCGGATCGGGAAGGCGCGTCAGAAAGGGACGCGACTCGAGCAAGCGTCGGGCATGCTGCATTTGTTCCGCGCCGGGTTGGGTGATGGCCTCCGACCAGGGCAGGAGCGGATTATTGATCGGATTTCGCCCTGGAGCCCACATCTGCCAGACCGAGTGGTGGCCGTAGGTATGCCCGAAGGCGCCGGTGAATAGATTCCAATACAGCGGACGCCGGACATCCGCCGCGATCGAGTGGCCCAGGCTCTTGGCGTTGAAGGAAACCGGATGGTCCTCATAGATCGGCTCGCCATCGAGCACGGGCTTCACGGGGGTACGATCGTAATCGGCGCGGGTCTGCGCGTAGCGGTCGGTGAACTCGGTGACGTGTCCGTTCTGGCGCATGTTGAAGTCCAGCCAATCGGCCTCGTGGAACCATTGGGACGAACCGCGTCCGCCGGGCGGATGGAACGTGATCAAGTGCGTCCCGCCATCGCCCCGGCGCAATCCCCGGGCCATGGCGTCGATGATCGCCCGCTGCTCGTCGTTCTCCACCGGCCGGTCACCGCCCACGATCCAGACCAGCGACTTGTCCTTATATCGTTGGCCCAACCACTCGCCGTAGGTTTCGGCGTTGGCCGGAGTGAAGAGCGGTTTCTGGTTGTCTCTGGTGTCGTGCCAGTAACGACCCCACGTCGGCAGAAAGCCGATGGTCAGCCCGAGCTCGTTGGCCCGATTGACGATGAAATCGACCTGATCCCAATAGTCATTGTCCGGCCCGTCCTTGACCGCCGGCCGGGCTGGGTCGAGGTCGATGAAGGGCAGATGTCCGTACGGATTGGGATCTTTATGACCGTCGAGCTCTGCGATCGCCACCGCCTGAATGACGGTGTAACCCTTGGCGGCTCGGTCTTGGAGGTACCGTTCCGCTTCCTCCCGGTTCAGGCGATGGAACAGCTCCCAGGCGGTGTCGCCGAGCCAGAAGAAGGGCTCGCCGTCGCCGGTGATCAGGAATCGCCGATTGTCGCTGACCCGGAGGGGATGTGGAGCCGGCGCAGCCGGACCGGACCACGTGGTGGCCAGGCTAAAGATCAAAAGTGCGGTCGCGGAACGGATATTCATACTAGGCCCCTGAAAATCCAGCGGCTCACCGGATGACGGGGTGTCATACAGCCTTCCGTTGGATCCAGGTGAAGTTGGGCGTCCGCGTCGCAGCCGGCTTGGATGATGGCAATGCGAATTGAGACGAAATGGTGAAAGGTCAGCGGTCCTGCATCCTGCGCTTGGGGGAAGAGGAGATCGTCACGGGGCCGAGTTCGATCGTTCCGCCGGGGGTGAGACCGAACAGGCCCAAGCGCAGGTACCGCGCCTCGGCTGGACCCGTGCGGGCCGTGGGATCGGCCCGAGACCAGAACGCCGGGGTGAAATCCCCCACGCGCAGTTCCAGCGTTTGCCATTCCGTGTCCACCACCCAGTCGTCACCGTGGCGGAACACGTGGCGGCCTGGTGTGATCAAGTCCAACCGCCGGCGGAACGACGACGCCTCGTCAGCGGCGCGCACGGAGATCCGCAGGACGTCATTGGCGTGCAGGCGAAGACCGGCCGGAAGCGGTAAGATCAGTCCGGTCGTGGCTCCCGGGCGCAGTTCCATCAAACGGAACCGGATGACCTCGCCCGGTAGGTCGGCGCGTTCCCAGCGGGTTTCGGCCTCGGTGGGCTGCCAGTCCGCCGGCCAGGGTTGGATTTCCGTGAATGCGGATGAGTCCGGTTCGGAGGCCAGCCAGACGGCTGCACGATCGTTATATCCAGGATCGCCGACCCACTCCACCGTGAGCAACTGGCGGGCGGAAGAGGCGACGCCTGTTGGCGGAGACAACACGACTTCCTGGCGGGCCGAACCGCCCGCGGGCACTTGCATCCACCCCCGGCGTTTCCCCGTGGTTCGCCAGCCCGGCGGAAGCTGAAGTCGCCAGGTGCCATTCATCGGTTCGGCACCAAAGTTGTCCCCGCGCACCACCAGGCGCAGGGATTCCTGGTCCGGGTATCGGTAGGCCACCGCCTCCTTGTCCGGCCGCACCGAGTGGGTCGGAAAGGCGAATGAAATGACGACCGGACTCGGGCGGGGACGGTCCGGTCGTCGCCGGCGTTCCGGCGCCCGGACGGGAATCCAGTCGCAGTCTTCCACCTCAAACCGACGTGCGGGCGTTCGCAGGAAGAGATTGGTCGCGGCGCTGGCGGTGAACTTCAGCGTTTCGCCCGCGATGACTCCTTCCGCACCGTCGATTCCCCAGCGCACCGGGCCATACCCGGGTGGGAACCGAAGGTGAAATTCGAACCAGGACGTCTCGGGCGCTGCCCGGGGCTGATCGCGAGCGGAAAGACCGGGGATTTCCGGAAGGGCGAAGTCCGCCCGCCGATGAGGCGACATCAGCAAAACCAACCAAGTCGCTTCCTCGCCGCGCTCCAGCGCACGGCGAGCCAGGACCTGACCGACCACGGCGCCGTCAGCACGGCGTTTCAGCTCGAAGGCGGGACGCCAAGCGGGCAACTCCCGCGTCAGTCGGACCAACGCCTCCAAGGCCGGCCGGGCGGTCCCATCCGGTTCGTTCAATCCGTAGTCCAATCCCTGTATCAGTCGCGGGCCCAGGATGAAGGCCCACTGCTGGGCCAGGCCGGCAAAGGGAGCGGCGACGGTGACGCGTTCGAAGAAGGCCCGTTGGCGAGCCAGCAGAAACTCCGGGGCCGGCGGCGGCACTTCCGGAAACTCCGCGAACCCGATTTCCGTCACCCAAACGGGCCGCCGAGCCCCGGTCACCTTCTCCAGGAATCGCCGATGCTCCGCCAGGCTCGGCCCAAAATCATGCGCCCAACCGTACAGGTGAACGTTCCAAGCGTCGGTGTAGTTGGCCAGGTTGTTGGCCGCGAGCAACCGGGCGTAGGGACCCGGCCGGGCCGCGAGACTGGGCATCAGCACGGGGGCGTCGGGTTGCTGCGTTTTGATCGCCCACCACGCCGCTTTGAGAGTCAGTGCCATCCGGTCCGGCAGGTCCGGCGTGAAATAAAGGTCGGGTTCGTTCCCGATTTCATAGGCGGTCGGGGTATCTTGGAGCAGCAACAGGGAGGGGACTGCGGCCGCGATCTCCCACGGATCGGTTCCCAGCCGCATGGCGCGAATTTCGGGTGAAAACGCCGCCGGTTCCGGTTGGGCTCCGGGCCAGATCACCCGACAGAGACCTACCTCCAATGACTGGACCGGCGGACTCGTCAGGCGCACCCATTCCCAACCTCCTGCTTGTGCCCATTTCGTCACGCGGACCGCCGCTTCAGGCTGACGGGGGCTTGACGCCATGGCCCCGAAGCCGGTCGGTTCCGCGCTCCACCCCGGCGCCCCCAGCAGAAAACTGAGAACCAAGACCCCGAATCGGCCACTCACGCGCAGACGGGATTAGCTGTGAAGGGGAGTTCCACCACTCGGGCCGGCGATTCACCGGAAGGGAGGCGGAGAACCAGTTCGGTGCCGGGCGCATTCGCCTCCCGTCGGACGTACCCCAGCGCGAGGTTCGCGTGCAGAACCGGGGAATGCCGGGTGCTGGTGAGGTAGCCCACCTCACGGCCATCCTTGATCAATCGCGTCCCTTTCTCCGGGAGCGAGGACAGGTCGTCGGAGAGCCGAAGACCGCGCAACGCCTTCACCACCTGTCCGTAGGTCCGGATACGGGCCATGGTCTCCTGTCCGGTGTAACAGCCCTTGGTGTAACTGATGGCGTTCCGGTCGAGTCCGGCTTCGGGCGGCAGATTGGTTTCATCCATGTCCACCGGAAAACGCGGCCACCCGGCCTCGAAGCGCGCGAGATCGAGGGCCTCGAATCCCGCCACCCTTCCGCCCACCTCGCGACCGGCGGCCACCACCTTGTCGAAAACGGCTTCCAGTGCGGGGGTGGGAACAAACAGATCGAACCCCGGAAATCCGCACCGAGATCGGTTCATCAAGTACAGATCCCCCAGGGTGGGGTCCGCGCGCGCGACAAAGCTCAGGGCCTGCTCGGGCAATTCTGACACGAACCCGAGCCGCCGAATGGCGTCGGCCGCCAGCGGTCCCTGGACGGTCAACAGACCGTAGTACGGTCGGACATCCACCACTTGAACGTCTTCGGCCACGATGTGGTGTTCCAGCCGCTGGACCAGCGTCGCGGTCAGACCCGGTTCAAAATCCAGCAGCAACTCCTCGGGCAACGCAAAGATATGAACATCGGCCACCAAACGCCCCTTGGGCGTGCAAAAGGCGGCCGCGCATCCTTGCCCGGTGGCCAGGGCTTTGACGTCGTTGGTGACTTGTCCGTTGAGCAGACGGACGCGGTCGGTTCCGGTGAGGCAAAGTCGTCCGCGGAACCCCAAATCCACCACCCCGGCTGCCGAACGGAGTGCGGCATGTTCGGAAGCTGGAGCTCCGTAATCGGCCACGACTTCCTCTCCAGCCAGTGAAACAAAACGTCCGTTCCAGGCGGCGTGAACTTCATGCAACGCGAGCGACGACATCCGGCGGGAGGATAGGCTTGAGCCCGAGGAATGACGAGTGTGCGGCCGACATTTTCTGCCGGCTGGCAGCCGGCCTCGGTGTGGGGCGGAAGGGTCGAGGGATCGGTTGGTCCGGCTCGGGGGCCAGGCGAGTTGGAATCGCGACTCAGGCCACCATTCACCTGTGTGGAGGCGTTGGGAGGGCTGGCCACTTGGCCAAAACGGAGAGGATGTCCGTCCGTCCCCAGCCTTGACGCGCCCTTCCTGCCCCCTGAAGGTAGAGCTGTTCTGTTCGGGGGCGTACTGGTTTCGACCTGAAAATCCCGCCGCCGACGGCATGCCGAGGACGATCCGTTGGCCTCGTAAAACCCCGGGTCAAAACATTAACTGCTAACGAAGAGTTGGCACTCGCGGCCTAAACGGCCCGACGTCCGTCCCTGAACACCTGCTACGGGGAACGGGCGCTGACAGCAGGCATGGTTGACGGCGGAGTTCGCGCGTTGTCGGCCGAGAATCCACATGCGAGCTAGGTGGAATGGATCGCTGTTGGCCCGTTACCGTTCCGCAGAAAATCCTTGGCTGACTAAGCATGTAGTCGTTGGCGATAGGCTTGTCAGGGACGCGGGTTCAACTCCCGCCGCCTCCACCAGTTTCTCGCAGGGACCAACAACTGATCACCGGCCTTCGCCGTGTCCGGAGATGGGATGGGTTTGAGCTGACGCCTCTTCCGCGAATCCGTCCGCAAACTTCACCCACCCAATCCAGCCCGTTTCCTGGCGCCATTGAGCGTGACGCTGACAGTATGTTCATCAGTCAGACCGAATAGCCCAAGGAAAGACCTATCCGCAACGAACAAGCACCGGTCGATAGCGAGCTGGAACGCCTGCACGGACGCCGCCGGTCGCCGGATTTCCGAGTAGGGTGATCCGGCTCGACCCCGCTGGCCAGACGCCCGCTGTTCAACCGGCAAACTTTAACCCGCGGAGAATGCGCCATGTTTCGCACGAAGCATTCACGATACCGGGCAATTCGCATGATTATTCTTGCTATCATATCGAGCCATCCGCGATCAGGAAAAGACATGGAATCATAATATCGCAGTTCGAGAGGGAGTATTATTTGACCGGTCGTGTATCGATACGTACGTAATGAAATAATGCCAATGAACAATTCTTGTCGGCGGTCGGATTCTTAAGGGGCTGTTGACGTGATCATCAAGAGCTAGAACGTGGGAGAATTCGGAAAGTCGTTCGGGAAAGCGAAAATCGGAATTGACGACGGATGACAATCGGGGATCATGCTCCGTATGACTCCCGAACAAGCCAAGGCGAACATCAATCGCGTCCAACGCAAGCTTCGCGCCCTCCTCAAATTCCGCATACAAATCGAACGTAGATTGAGCAGATCCTTGATGCATCAAACACCTTAGAGCACCATCCCGCCGCTACCGCCACGCGATCCGCTCAGCCCGCGCTTTGCCGGTATGAGACGTCATGATCGGTTGCTCCCACTCTCCGGGCGCGCTCTTATCCTATTGAGGAGACTCCGCGGATCAACCGGACGCTCCGCGGCGCAGAGTCGATCCAGAGGTTGTCCTGAGCAGCACGATGGACCCTCCCCGAGCGAAAGACCGAGCTCTGATGAGAGCCCGGTCCCGAGAACCCAATCGGTGCTGTCTATCGGTCGTTGGTTTTGGGCCGCTTACAGGTAAGGAAAACAGACCCGACCTTCATTGTCGCAACAGGGACAGGCGAGGAAGTATCCATCAATGTCTCGTTGAAGTTGCCCCTCCTCTGGGCTTTCCGTTACCACCCACTGGTGGGAGCATTCTTTGCACTCCACGCTGGCTCGATGAATTCCGGTGGCGACCGCCGTTCGCACCACGGTATCAGAGGCAACGTCAGGTCCATCCGAGTACTCCAACTCGACACCGGTAATCACATATTCAGGTGTAATAATGTCTTTCATGATTTGGATTCCTTGAGCGGACGTTTGGGTCTGGCATCAGCCTGATGTTGAATCGGGAGACAAAATTCAATTCCCGGCTGGCGGGCCGCCGATTTGGCAGGACGGACGGCCCGGGGACGCAGTTGCCGATAAGTGGTGGCCAACGAACCACCACAGAGCCTTGCGTGCTAAGCGTAGTTGCTTAGTGTCATTTCCATCGCGACCGACGGTTGGTCGGCGCAACAGGCGCTCGGACAGGCCGTCATTGGCCCACCCTCAATCGGCCAACTGGAATCCGCCGGCGAGGAATGACTCGCCCGGCTGTGCCAGGGGCCAGGCGGATGATACCGTTGGCTGGTGGAAAGACGGATTTCTCTATGAAGAACCATTCCGGGAAAGATTTTGGGCCGATCGCCGATGACTACGCGTTCTTCGAAGAGCATGCGACCGAGGCGGAGCAGGACCTGCGAGCCTATCAGGAATGCCTCCGGGAACTCGCGCCCGCACGAGGGACGGTACGGATGCTAGATTTCGGGTGCGGTTCGGGCACGGTCACAGCGCGATTCCTGCAACAGGCCGGTTGGCCGCCCGCCCGCGTGCAATTGACCCTCGTTGAACCCGTCGAATCGGCGCGGCGGCAGGCTCGGGCGCGTCTGGCTGGCTTGACCCAGGTCCCCCTCGTGGAGTCGGCAGCGTTGGCGGCCGGATCGGTGGGTTGTTTCGACGTCATCCTGGCCAACCACGTTCTCTACTACGTGCCCGATCTCGAAGGCCAATTGGCCCGGCTGCTAGCGGCGCTGTCCGCTTCGGGCCTCTTCGTCACCGCCATCGCCGCGCGAACGAACGCCTTGATCGAATTCTGGATGGCCGGCTTTCGTTGGTTGGGCCGGGAGATTCCGTATCACACCGCCGAAGACGTGGAGGTTGCCTTGAGAAAGTTGGGAGCGAATTATCGGAGGCAGCCGGTTGCTTATGAATTGACGTTCCCCGATACGGAGGAAAATCGGAGGCGCATCCTCCGTTTTCTCCTGGCGGATTACCTTACCCAACTACCGCCGCGTCCGCTCCTCGAGTTATTCGATCAATACCATCATGCCGGCCGGATTTTGATCCGCACCACGAGCGATCATTTCACCATTCGTTCGAACGCCAGGGAGGGATAGGTACGGAAGATCGCGGCGGTCGGTGACCAGGGCAGGGGAGCCGACTGGTGACCTAGCCCTTGGCTCGATCTCTTTGATCGGTTCACGAACAAGCGGGCGGAGGCCGATGCTTTTCCTGGGTCAGACCGAGCTGGCTGACCCACGGCAGATCAACCGTGTCATATTACCCTGCCGATTACGGAATCGACGCTCTGGCGGAAGATCCCTCGGGCCTCCTCGCCATCCGGTCGCTTCGGCGGACACGTTGGATTGCAGTTTTTCCCACGCTGCGGGAAGGTCGCTCCGCGCTAGGCATGCAAGGTGAACCCAATGACTCCGCGCCGCCGGACCCCCGGGCAGAGCTTCAGGGGGGGGGCGCTATCTTCCTGGCGGTCGCCTACATCGTGGTCGTGGAGCCGGCCGTGCTGTCGGGCGCGGCGCTCGGGATCTCCACCGGCATTCCCGCCGGCGCGGCGTTCACGGCGACCTGCCTGGTGACCGCGATCGCCTGCTTCCTGATGGGCTGGATCGGACGCCTCCCCGTCGCCGCCGCGCCTTACATGGGCGAAAACTTCTTCTTCGTCACCGCGCTGATTCCCGCCGCCGCGGCCGCCGGATACCCGGAGCCGTGGCGGGCTGCACTCGCGACGACCCTGGTGGCCGCATTGCTCCTGCTGCTGGTGAGCGCCACCGGGTTGCGCTCGGTGCTCGCCAAGGGCATCCCGAAGTCGCTGGTGCAGGCCATCCGCGGCGGCATCGGGTTGTTCATCACGTTCCTCGGGCTCAAGGCGGCGGGGGTGGTGGTGTCCGATCCTGGCACCTGGGTCACCTTTACCCGCACGCCGCTGTCGCCGGATGTCCTGGTGGCCTTGATTGGATTGGTGGCGACGGTGGCCCTGCAGGCACGCGGGAGGAGCGCTGCGGTGATCCTTGGGATCGGAATCACCTTCGCGCTGGGCGCCGCCGTTCACTTGGCGATACCGCACCTTCCGGAGGCGGTGGCACACAGCACCGCGGTGCAATCGAGCGCCACCATGAAGTCCCTGCAGTTCCCCACGGCGGTGGTCGCCTTGCCGCCCTCGCCCGCCCCGCTGCTGCTGGGGTTGGACTGGCAGGCCCTGTTCGATTTCCGCCTTTGGGGCGGCGGCCTCGTCCTCTTCCTCATGATCCTCTTTGACGCCACTGGAACCTTGCTGGCAGTCACCTCCGCCACCGGGTCCGCCGCCCACCACTCCCAGGCGGGCGGCGACCCGCGCTTCCGGCGCGGGCTGCTGGCGGACGCCTTGGGTTCGGTCATCGCGCCGCTCGTGGGGACGAGTTCAGTGGGCGCCTACATGGAAAGCACCGTGGCGGCACCGATCGGCGCCCGCACCGGGCGGGCCGCCTTGGTCGTGGGTGTTCTGTTTCTGCTCGCGCTGCCGCTGGCGCCGCTGGTGACCAGCCTCGGCGGCTATCCGCCGGCGACCGCACCGGCCCTGGTGCTGGTGGGCGCTTGGATCGCCGCGGGCGTCCGGGAGATTCCGTGGGACGACCCCACCGAAGCCGTTCCCGCCCTGGCCACAGTGGCGGGAATCCCGCTGACCTTCTCCATCGCCCACGGCATCGCCTTCGGTTTCGTGCTCTGGCCGTTGATGAAGCTGGCCAGCGGACGTTCCCACGAGGTTCGTGGGGTGGCGTGGATCCTCGGCGCGCTGGCCGCAGCAAGCTTGGTGTTGAGCTGAGCTGAAGGGACTGCCCAACACCTAAAATGTCACTTCAGCCCGACGCTATCTTCGCCGGCCCACAGGTGGTGGCCCTGGTCGAGATCCGCGGTCCCAATCACTCCCTGGTGCATCCGCGCGGTGCCATCGATCTCGTGTCGGTCGATGGATCACCCCGGTCCGCCGGAAGCGGTCAGCCCCTTCGATCTCGACTCCTTCATCCTCTACCGGCGTGGCCGAGCCGCGCGATCGGCTGAGGACAGCCGACGCTACAGGCCTTCCGCTTCGGTCGTCCGTCCTCCGTCCTCTGTCCTCTGTCCTCTCCTCGGCTCCTCC
>CAYYSX010000044.1:23170-29232 GCA_964474315.1 uncultured Verrucomicrobiota bacterium
GGGCGCGCACGGCGTAGTCGTTCACGTGATCGTGGCCGCAGAAGCAGGCACGGATGGCGCGGCTTTCGGCGAGCGCGGGCAGCGCGCGTCCGGATTCCTTCTCGAAGCACACCTCCTCGTGACACAAGCCGGGCGTGACGGCGGGACGGTAAAGCGTCTTTTGGTCAAGCACGGGAATATGGAAAAAGGCCAGCGCGGGCCGAGCCGGCTGGCCGCTGGAGTTGAGTTCTCTCCAGGTGCGGTGGAGCCAGGCGAGCTGCCACTCGGCGAGGCCAAACTGATGACTGTTCAGCAGGAAGAGTTGGGCCGCAGCCCGGGTGCCACCGGTGGCGTCGGCGGTGCGGATTTCGATCCGGTAATCGCCGTGGGTCGCACCGCCGCGGTAGAGGGAATGACGGGCGGCTTCCAGGGCGTCGTGGCCGCGTTGATAGTCGTCGAGCTGGTCGTGATTGCCCCAGCAGGTCGCCCACGGAACACCGAGCCGTTCCAGCTTGGGCAGGATGTGCTCCAACGCGGCCTGACCGCGTCCGCCGGGATTGTCATGCCACAGATCACCGGTCGCCACGATGAGGTCGGGCTGGAAGTGGCGGACGAAATCCTGCCAATCGCGCTCGGTCGCCTGGTCGTCGTCGGTAAGGGTCAACCCCTGCTTCACGCCGCAGAAGAAGTGGTTGTCGGTGAACTGGAGCAGGCGGATTCCCGGGCGTTGGCCCAGATCAAGCCGCGCCACTCCATCGCCGGGCTGGGCCGGGCGAGTGCTGCGGCCAATGACCGGCGGGGTGGCTTCAGCTTCGGCGGCCACCAGGCGCCGCGCGTTCAATACGGAGCCGAGCACGAGGGGAGAGGCCTTGACGAACCTACGGCGCGAAATCATCGACGGATTCTGGAGAGCGGGACGACAGAGGCAATCCCCTGCCTGAGTGAGCGCAGGGCCGGGGAAATCAGGTGCCCGGAGGTCGGGAGGGGAAGGGTTCCCGAAGTTCCAAGTTCAAGGCTCAAAAATAGTTCCTGGCCCGAGAAGTGGCGACAGGGACACTATTCTGGCCTGAAAGGTCGGGAGACTCCAGCCCGGCGCAGTACCCGCTGGGTGCTGCCCCGGGTCGGGAACCGCAGAGAGGTCTGCGCCCGAGAGCGGCGTCGGTCGGTGGCCCAGGGCATCGCTGAGGTCAGTTCTGGGCTGGGTGAAGTGGACCCAAAGCCTACTTAATTCCGGGAAAAACCGGTCTAGCCTTTGGGGTCCACTTCACGGTGAGTATTCCCGCGCGCGTGAAACTCCTGCGCCGCACCGAGGTCCCTCCTTCAGGCCGCGCCGAGTTGTCCGGGATGAGCAATGTCGGGGTCGCCGGGGCGTTGGAAGGATCGGAAATCGGTGACATTGAGGGTGTAGAGCCGAAGGGCGCGAACCTTCCGGGCGGCGACGAGATGGAGGTAGTCGTAGATAGCGCCCCCACGGATTCCGCGGGAGGACGCTTCGTCCAAGGCCCGCAATAGTTCCGATTCCTCCAGAGTCGTCACCGTGAGTCGTGGAGCGACCCATCGCCGCAACATCGTGGCGGCTTCCTTCGCGGGAACGCGGATCGCCAGCCGGCCACCCGTGAGCGTCGCGAAGACCTCCGAGAGGGCGTGCGTGTGGATCGAGAATTTTGCCGCAAGCAACAGCCTCCGGCTCGTTGCATGCTCTGGATCCTCGCCGTCCAGCGCCGCCACGATCACCGACGAGTCCAGCGCCGCCTTCATTGCCTACGGGTGCGTTCGAGGATCCGGCCGGTCCGCTCCTCGCGGCTGGCCTTGATGGCCTTGACGATGTCGCCCGCCGCCCGGGCGCGTCCTCCGCGAATCACGGGGAATCCATCGCGCAACTGGATCTGGACCTCATCCGCCTCCGGATAAACCTCCATTTTTCCCGCCGAAGCTTCGATGCGGAGTCGTGTTCCCTCATGAAGTCCGAGGCTCTCCCGGATGGCTTTGGGCACGACGAGTCGGCCCGACTTGCCAAGGGTTATGGTAATGTTCATGCCATAAAAAGTGGCAGTAGTGATGGCAGATGACAATCTGCTTTTCGCTGAACGGCAGAGGCCATGAGGTCAACAACGACTGACAGAGCGCCGGTTGTCCTGAGTAGAAGGAACACCTGTTCAAACTCTGCCCCGACGCTGGATTCGGTCCAGGTGCCATGCGCCAGCGCCTCGAAGACCAAGCTCCTTGTTCCCGGGTGCATCTTGAATCGCTCCTTACCGGGACGGGGGAGAAAGCTCCAAACACCAAGTTCCAAGCTCCAAAGAAGCTCCAAGGACCAACGTCCAAGCGCCTCCCCCAGTTCCCCGGTTGGTGGCGCCGCTCGACGGGCAGGGCGCGACCGAAGCCCTGTGTCCCAATGTCCACTTTCGCCGCGGTCCGGACGGGAACCGGGCGCTTAGAGCTTGGGATTTTTTTGGAGCTTGGGTTTTGGGGCTTGGAGCTTCCCCGGGGAGTGGTCCTGCGGACGAGCCGTCCGCTCCCGCCCGAACCGCCCTGGAAGTGGGGCGCCGGGCCGCATCGGTCGCGCTTCGTCCCACTCGGGGCTACACCACAGACCAGGGAAGCCCGATTCCATTGCGGAATCCCATCCTGCCTCGCCATCGTACCAGCGGAACTTCAATGTGTGGCACAACGTGGTTCGCCTGCTCGTTCTAATCTCTTTTCTGACGGCGCTTCCCGTCCGGGCGGCGGATTCGCCACGGCGCGTCCTGATCGTGCATTCGTTTGGCCGGGATTTCGCGCCGTTCAACGAGGTGAGCGGTCAATTCCGAACGGAACTCGCGCGCCGATCACCGCAGCCGGTCGAGTTTCTGGACGCTTCCCTGGAGATGGCGCGTTTCGATGGCGTGGAGCGCGATGAGCCACTGCTGGATTTCCTGGCCGCAATTTTCCAGGATCAGGCGCCCGACTTGGTGGCTCCTGTGGGCGGGCCGGCGGCGCAGTTCTGTCTGCGTCATCGCGCGGCGCTTTTCCCGCAAACGCCCGTTCTCGCACTCGGTGTGGACAAACGACGCGCCGCGGGATTCGCCGCGGCAGGAAACTTCTGCACGGTGGGGATCGAGTTGGGGCTCGGTCCGCTGCTGGAGAATATCACGGAGGTGCTGCCAAAGACGCGAGAGGTGTTGGTGCTGATGGGCACGGCTCCACTGGAGCGGTTTTGGGAGGACGAACTGAAGCGGGAATGGCCAGGGATGGCCCCGGGAATCACGTTTCATTGGCTCAGCGATCAGTCCTTGGAGCAAATGGAGCAGGCGGTGCGTCGGCTCCCTCCCCACGCGGTGGTGTTCGTGGGAATCGTCAATCGCGATGCGGCGGGCATTCCGCATGTGCAGGAGAGTGCGCTTTCGATGGTTCATCGTTCCTCCCAGGCGCCGATTTTCGGTTATGCGGAACAACAGCTTGGATTGGGCATCCTGGGCGGGCGGCTCGCTCCCATGAGGCAAATCGGCGTGGCCGGGGCGGAGGCCGCGGCGAAAATTCTGGCGGGGGCCTCCGCTGCGAGCGTGGGCGATCAGTTTCTGTCCCTCAGTCCGCCCACGTTCGATGCGCGCGAGTTGCAGCGGTGGGGTATTTCCGAATCCGCGCTGCCTGCCGGAAGCACGGTGCTTTTCCGGGTGCCGAGCCTGTGGGAGACGCATCGCACGGCCGTGTTGTTGGTGGCCGCGGTGACGACCGTGCAGACGGCGCTCATCGTCCTTCTGCTCGCGGCCTGGCGGCGCGCGCGGGAGACGGATGCCAGTCTCAGCCTCGCCGCGGATGCGGCCCGGGTCGGGCTGTGGCAGCGGGACCTCGCCTCGGATGAAGTGACGGCTTCGCCGCGCTGGCGGGCGCTCTTTGGCCTACCGGCGGCCGGCCGGCTCAAGCTGGACGACGTGCTGGCCCGGTTGCATCCCGCCGATGCGCCGAGCGTACGGGAGGCGATCGAGCGCGGGATCCGGGATGGCCGAGGCTACGACATCGAGCATCGCATCGTTTTGCCGGATGGCCGGGTGCGGTGGATTGCCTCGATGGGACGCGCGGATGAGGGGAACAGCGGCCGCCTTTTCCGCACCCGCGGCGCCTCGATGGATGTAACCGAGCGCAAACGCATCGAGGTGGAACTCGACGAACAACGCCGCGAGCTGGCGCACCTTTCCCGCGTGACGATGCTCAGCGCGCTTTCCGGCTCGCTGGCCCACGAACTCAACCAGCCGCTCGGCATCATCCTAAGCAATGCTCAGGCCGCCGAAGCGCTGCTCGAAAACGACGCGCCCGACCTGGCCGAGTTGCGGAACATTCTGGCCGACATCGTCAAGGCCGACCGCCGGGCGGGCGAGGTCATTAAACGCCTGCGGGCCTTTCTCAAGCGCAGTGAGGCGAACCGGCAGGCACACGATGTGAACGAGATTGTGGAGGAGACCGGGCAACTGGTGCGCAGTGATTTGATCGCGCGTGGCGTGAACGTGGAATGCATTCTCACACCGGACTTGCCGTCCGTGCGTTGTGATCGCGTGCAACTTCAGCAAGTGATCCTGAACCTCCTTATGAACGCTGGTGACGCGATGACGGGCAACGAACCGGGCGCGCGGCAGGCGCAGGTGAGTACCGCTCACAGCGACGGGCGCGTGCGCATTTCGGTGCGCGACGCCGGCTGCGGCCTGCCGCCGGATATCGAGAGCATCTTTCAACCCTTCGTTACCACGAAGGGTCAGGGTCTCGGGCTCGGTCTGGCGATCAGCCGTTCCATCGTCGAGTCGCATGGGGGCCAGCTCTGGGCGGAGCCGCGGGACTCGGGCGCGACGTTTCACGTGGATTTGCCCGTCGGAGGGGCGGCGGTATGACGCCAGCGACGGTTTTTCTCGTGGACGACGAGCCGGAGATGCTCCAAGCGCTCGGGCGGTTGCTGCGCGCGAACGGATTCACCGTGTGCGCGTTTGCTTCGGCGCGCGCCTTTGCCGCGGCGTATCGGCCTGTGGATCCGAGCTGCCTCGTGCTCGACGTGGCGATGCCAAACATGAACGGCCTGGAATTGCAGGAGCGGCTCGCGCGCGATGGCGTGCTGCTGCCCATCGTCTTCCTCACCGGTCATGGCGATATCCCGATGAGTGTCCGCGCGATCAAGGCGGGCGCGGTGGATTTTCTCACCAAGCCGGTGGATCGGGCCGACCTCGTGCGCGCGGTCCAAGCCGCGATCGGGCGCTCGGCGGTCCAGGCGGCGGAGCGCGCCGAGCGGGCGGAACTCGCGGCGCGGCTGGCGACTCTCACGCCGCGCGAGCGCGAAGTGCTCGCGCAGGTCATCACCGGCAAGCTCAACAAACAAATCGCGGACGACCTCGGCACCAGCGAGCAAACCGTCAAGGTGCATCGCATGCGGGTCACGGCGAAAATGGGCATCACGTCGGCGGTCGAGCTGGCGCGCGCGGCCCGGCGTCTCGGCGTGGAGCCGGCGGCGTAGAACCAAGGTTCAATGGCGGAAAGCGGCCGGCCGGCGCTTCATCGCGGACATGAGCCGCCGTTCGCGAGTCATCGCCGTGCTCGACGACGAAGCCGAGATGCGCACCGCGCTGTCCCGCCTGTTGCGCGCCCGCGGGTTTTGCGTCGTGTCCTTTTCCACCGGAGCGGAGTTTTTGGCGGCGACGGATGACCTCGGGCTCGATTGTGTCGTGCTGGATTTGCACATGTCGGCGATGTCGGGCTTCGACGTGCTGGGCGAGATCGCGGCGCGCAAGGTACACCCGCCGATCGTCGTTCTCACCGGCCACGACGAGCCCGGCCATCTGGATCGCGTGCGCGCCCTGGGCGCTGCGGAGTATTTGCTCAAGCCGGTGGATCAGACGGTGCTGCTGGCGGCGATCGAGCGCGCGACGCATTCCGTCCCACCGCCCCCGCCCTCATGTTGAACCAACGTTCAATAGCCGGTCGCGCCAGAGCCAAGGTAAGCACCCGGCCGACCCCTGGCTTTTTCCTCAGATGTCCCAACGCGAAGCAAGCTCCTGGGAAACCAAAGCAGTCTTTATTTTTATCACTAACCAGCCATACCCAAACCGTTCTATGATGAAACTAAC
>CAYYSX010000045.1:0-29175 GCA_964474315.1 uncultured Verrucomicrobiota bacterium
ATCCGATGCAGGCTGGAACAAACGGACCGGCGGGAAAACGAAAAGGTGAACCGGAACGGATGGAAGGACACAGAGGAGGGAGTGCGATCGGCCCGGATGAGAGTTCTAGGCGAAAAACTTTTACGGGGTCTGATCTTTCGGTTTTGGACCTGCCGTGGCGGAGCCGGCCGGCGGATAGTCCAAGGTATCCCGATGGGTCTGCCGAAACTTGAGATCGAAGTCCGGGAACGGGAGTTCGTGCTCGGCGCGCCACTGTTGAACCTGCGCCAACGCCGCCGCCGACTTGTCGGGATCCAGCCCCGCGTCGCGCGCGAAGTAGAGCGTTTGCGACGGAAACGCAAAACCGGTTCCCGAGGTGGCCACGACATCCATCATCCGCAGGTGGATGTCCTCCTGAATCGCGAGGAAATCATTCCAGTCCAGGGTATCCACGTACGCGAAGACCTCCAGGTTCAGCGAGCATTCACCAAAGCCGATGAGCCGCACCCGGGCTGGCTCACGCGTCACCTTCGGGTGAGCCAGCAACAACTCACGCAGTTTGGCCAGCACGTAGCGGAGCTGTTCCGGCTTGGTTTCGTAACGGAGAGCGATGACCGCTTTCAGCAGCATTCGGTCGCGCACGGCGAAATTCACGATGGGCATCTTGGCGAGCATCGCGTTCGGGATTGTCGTCAATGTGCGGTCAATGCCGCGAATCCGCGTCGAGCGGAGCCCCACGGCTTCCACCGTTCCGATCGCGTCGCCATACCGGCAGAACTCACCGACCCGAATGGGTTTGTCGGCAAACAGGTTCAGACCGCCGATCAGGTTCTCGAGCGTGGATTGCGCAGCCAGGGCGATGGCTAGGCCGCCGATACCCAGACCGGCCACGATGCCATAAACCGGAATGCCCAGCCGATCGGCACCCACGGCGAGCAGGACCGCCGCGCCGGCGATGCCCAGCAAACGCGTGGTAATGCGAATCAGGTGGGCGTCAATGCCCTCCGTGGGGACTCGAGGCGAGGCGATGATGGCTTCAGCAACCACCGGCGCGATGCGCCAGCAGATCCAGGCGCCGGCCAGATACCTCACCGCAGTCGCCCCCATGCCCACGGCGCCGGCCACGGCGCCAATCACGTTGATCTGAAGGTGGGCCAGATATTCAACGGCGGGTGCGCCCAAAAGAAGAAACACCGGCAACACCAATTGAGCCAACGCCTTTCGGAACGGATGGTCAGGACTGCCCCGGCACGACAAACGGTATGCCACGCACAGGAACAGCACAAACACACCAAGAACCAGGGCCAGCGCCATCCACTTCCAGGAGGCCTGGCTGGCAACGGGTACGCGCAGCCACATGGGCATCGCTTGAATCCAGCGGAAGGGGATCAGCCAGCCGCTGCCTTCGGCCACGATTTCCCTGAGGTTCTCCAGCGGGACTGAACGGATGGGCGCCGATCCGCGCACCCGCTCGTAAAAATCATCCGCGCGGGCCACCGTGTCGGCGCTGAAGCGAAACTCCCCCTGATGCGGACCGCTTGGCAAACGTTCGAGGGTGATTTCGGTATGCGGAATCACCCACTGCGTGACATTGGTGGCGAGCGGCGCGGTCGCCTGATCCGCGCCGGGAATTTCTTCAAACGGCGGGAGTTGAATCCGATTTAAGGTATCGTACAGATACATGGCCGTCGCCCGGCCTTCTTTTTGGCGGGCGGCCGGCGGCAGGTCACTCAAATCCAAACCTCCCAACACGGTATCTCCAAGTGCGATCAACCGGTGGAATTTCAGGCGCGAGGGAGAGGGAAGGTAGTCCCGGGCCAGAAACTCGCCCAGTGCATCACCGGCATCGAGGAAAGTCTTCAGCGCGGCGTGCGGAGTTGACCGATCCGGTGGCTTGAGCGGGTGCTCCGGCTCCTGGCCGAGCGCCGTCAGGGCGTAGCAGCAGCAGGCCCAAGCGGCCAGCCTGATGAATAGTAAGGTGCGAACGGGAAATGGCCAGTAACCTGCGAGATTGGTGGGGATGGTCAACACGGGCATCGCTTTTTCACCACCAGCAGTTCGATCAAGGTGAACGCGCCGGCGGCCGGTCGAGGAAACAAGGGCGTCTTCATGCGGATCGGAGTGACCTGACGGCTGGTGTCCAGCCGTGGAGTGGCCGAAAAATCCTCGGAAAACAAGTCTTGCTTCCGGATGGGCGTAAAAAGTCATCCGGGGGAAACAAAGGGCCAGACCATCGGTGGAGAGGGCCAAGGGGCGACCGGGACGCCCCCAGGCCCGGCGAACGTGCTCGAAGTGGTTTCGGTAGTGTCGGTGGGCACGAAGGTGGCGGCCAGATACTTCCGGGAGTGGGCATCGACGGTGAGCAGCAGGGTTTGCTTGGCTTCGGCCGGCCACCAAGGGTGGAGGTGTGCTGCTGTTGACTCCGTTGCGCCCCGTTTCCTCCTCCGTCATTCCCGGATCAAGGCCGTGATGGTCTTGAATCGACCTGAACCCGGATCGAATCCCGAGACTTCAAGTCGCCGGAGTCCCTCGGGCAGCGGGCCAAGCTGATCGAGCCGTTGGCTGGGAATGGTCAGCATCCGCGGTCCAGGCCCGGCCAGGAAATGGCGGGCCGCTTCCGCCTCCATTTGTTCAACGAACGAACGCGAATGCCGTCGCACATACCACACGAAGCTCGGTGGCAGGAAATCGACGGTGCCCACTTGAGTTTCTGGTCGCACGTAGGGGGCGCTGGCGACGACGAGGGAACGGGTCAGGAACCACGGTCGCAGCCACGGGGCCACGACCAAGCCCAGCGCGAGGTTGAACACCGCCGCTCCCCAAGCAGCCCGGCGCCAGACCCGGCTGGGCCCGCCCGCTTTATTCCATTCCGTGGCTAGCCACAGCGCCAGCAGCGGAAACGCCGGCAAGGTGTAATGCGGCAACTTCGTTCGCACCAAAGTGAACACGACGAAGATCACCAGCACCCCATGAGTGAGGTATCGCTGATCGGCATCGAGCCCGTTCCGTCGCCCTTGTCCGATCAACCACGGCAGGCGGATCGACCACGGGGCAAAGCTAAGGAACACCGTTCCCAAGTAGAGGGGCAGAGTCAGTAGATACGTCAGCCCGTGTTTTCCACCATGCCCTTCCATCGCTACCACCGAACGCTCGATCACATGCTGGCCCAGACCGACTCGGAGGAAGGCGCCCTCGGTCCGATACAGCGCCGGAACACCCCACGCCGCGACGATTCCCAGCATCAACAGCAGGCCCGCCGGAAGTTTCCAAGCGGCTCCCTCCAGCCGTTCGGTGCGTCGCCGCCAGCCCACGAGCCAGGTGGCCAGGGGTAACCACGCGACCGGTCCCTTGGCCAGGAAGCCGAATCCCAACGCCACGAAGAACAGGAGCCAGGCTCGCTCGCGGGCTGGGTTGGCCCCGGGCCGCAGAATCTCCCAACCCGCCCAATACGCCGCGGTCACCCAGAGAATCATCAGGGGATCCGCCAGCGAGAGCTTGCTGTGGATCATCGCCTGGAGACAGGTCCCATACATGACCGCCGCCCAAAGCCCCACCGATTCCCCAGCCATCCGCCGACCCCACAGCGCGATCAACACCACGGTCGCCGCACCGGCCAGGGCCGAAGGCAGGCGCGCGGCCAGATCCGTCTCGCCCAGGACTGCGTAGCTCACCATCTGGCACCAGTAGATCAGCGGTGGCTTGTCGAAGCGGTAGTTCCCGTTGAAGCGGGGCACTACGAAGTCGTCGCGCTCCACCATTTCCCGAGCCGCCTCGGCGAAGCGGGGCTCATCGCGGTCCAGCAGCGGAAGCGTCCAGGACCCGGCCAGGTTCAACACCAGGATTCCGAGGAACAACAGAGCCACCGTCCGAACGAACGAAGTTTTTTCAGGATTCACCATTTCGTCGGGATTGCGTTGCACGGCTCCAGTAGCTTCCGTATCCGAAAATGGTGTCGTCACGCCCAATCAGCCGGGTCGAACGCCCCCGCCCAGAACCAAACCAGCCCGAGTGCTCCTCCGGCGACCGCGCCGCCCGGGGCCGTCGGATCCTTGGGTTGATCCTCAGCTATGCCCCGGTTGCGGTGGCCTTGTCGTTTGGCATCAACCTCGCCGTCAAGCTGTGGGTCGGGCACGGGAACGATCCCTGGCACACTCTGGCCGATGTCATCAGCCGTTCCGGCCGGCTGGAATGGATTGCCGCCTGGCTCCTGCCTTTGTTCGTGGGAGCGCTCCTGCGCCAGAGACTCGGCCCCGCTCGGCTGTTCCTGGCCATGATCCTGGCCACGGCGTTCGCCGGGTTGGTGGCCATGACTCTGCGCGGGGTGATCGGACGGACCCGACCGAACGCCGAGGCGCCGCAGGGATGGTACGGACCCTATCATGAGGGCCGGTGGCTGGTGGGCCGGAGCGATTTCAACGGCTTTCCTTCCGGACATGCCGCCACCGCCGCTGCCGTGACGGGAGTGCTGATTTTTGCCCGGGCACGCGGTCGATGGCTGGCCCAGGCGTTTCCCATCGCCGTCTGTTGGTCACGGGTTTATCTGTATCGCCATCATGTTTCCGACGTCATGGTCGGAAGTCTTCTCGGCGGGGCCTTTGCGTGGTGGGTCTGGGTACGCGTGATGCCGCGAATTTCCTGGTGGCGGGTCGGCGGCGAAGGAGACGCCGTGGTGTCGGATTCCCCCGAAGCGGAACGAGCGAACGTAACCCCGTCGTCCCCCGCCTGACTCGACCGCCACCAGGAGATGGGCGCATCTGGAGTTTGTCCTTAAGCCGGGAGGCCGCGCCCCAGCTCCCAAGGCCAAAACTCAAATCCCAAAGAAGAGCGGTTCGGGCGGGAATCAGGAGCTTGGATCTTGGAACTTCTTTGGAGCTTGGACCTTGGTCTTTGGAGCTTTCACCCCCTCGGTCCCCAGAAGGTTCCTTTGCTCAAGACGGCGGTTCACGTCTCACGTTTTCCCGTCTCCTCCCGCCGCGGATCGGCTGAGGACAGCGGACGCTACATTCCCTCCCTCTCCACCGCCGCCAACAACGGCTGCAACTCCCTCATCAGCCGGCCAAATCCCTCCAAGGTGAGCTGCTGCGCGCCGTCGCTCCAGGCTTCCTTGGGATTCGGATGCACTTCGATCAGCAGGGCATCGGCGCCCATGGCCACCGCCCCTTTGCACATCGCCACCACCAGATCGGCCCGGCCCGCTCCCTGGCTGGGATCGATGACCACGGGGCAGTGGGATTCCTGCTTGATGATCGGGATGGCGGCGAGATCGAGCGTGTTGCGGGTGTAGGTTTCGAAGGTCCGGATGCCGCGTTCGCAGAAGAGCAGTTGGGGATTGTTGTTCGACAACACGTATTCCCCCGCCAGGAGCCACTCCTCGATCTTCATCGACAATCCGCGCTTGAGCAGCACCGGCCGTCCGGTTTTCGCGGCGGCGATCAGCAGTTGGAAGTTTTGCGCGTTTCGGGCGCCGATCTGGAGGATGTCGGCATACTGGGCCACCAGGTCGGCGTGATCTTCGGAAAGCAGCTCGGTGATGACCGGCATGCCGGTTTCGCGCCGGGCCTTGGCGAGGAGTTTCAGTCCCTTCTCGCCCAATCCCTGGAATTCGTAGGGAGAAGTCCGCGGCTTGAACGCGCCCCCCCGGAGGATCTGGGCTCCGGCCGCTTTCACGGCCAGGGCGGTTTCCAGCAACTGCTTCTCACTCTCCACCGAGCACGGACCCGCCATCACCACGACCGGCCGGGCTCCGATGACCACGGGGCCGGCCTGGACGGTGGAGTTCTGCGGATGCGCCTCCCGGCTGACGAGTTTGTAGCGCTTCTGGATGGGGGTGACGCTCTCGACTTGCGGCCAGGCGCGGAGGACGTCGAGCGGCTGGTTGGCCCGTTCGTCACCGATGGCGCCGATGACGGTGCGGGCGACACCGCGCATGACATGGGGACGGTATCCGAGGCGTTTGATTTCTTTGACCACCGCGGATTGGTCTTTGGCGGAGAGATTTGGCTTGAGCACAATGATCATGGGGAAGAATCGCGGCGCAACACCGGCTGCCATGAACAAAAAAGCCGCCGGTGTCGGGCCGGCGGCTACGGGGTGCGGTGACTGTTATGCCTCCACGCGCCAGCCGGCCTGGGTAAACCAATACCCAAACTCTGAATTGAAGCTGGCGAAGAAGGCGTTCATGGCCGGCCCAACGCTATCGATGCCAGTCCAGGCGTCAATGGTGCGATTGGGGCACGAGCGCGGAAGGGCGGAGCAACCCGCGGGGTAGGGGACGCCGCGCCGCGCCATTCCCGCCCAAAGGGCGGCCTTTGATAGCTCGGCGGCGAAAGCCGGTGCGGTGTCAGGGCGGGGAATGGATGTCGGCCACCGGACTGAAGCGATGGTGCAAGACCCCTTCGGCTGTCCACAGCGTGACCGCGCCCTTCCAGTCACCGGCGGCCAGGAACCGTCCATCCGGACTCACGGCGAGGGCGTAGATCCAGTCCTCGCTGGCCCGCCAGGATCGCTGGATCACGTCGCTGTCCGCATCGACCTGGCGGATGATTCCTTCGCTGCCGGCGGTGAAGAGCGTTCGACCGTCCGCAGCGTAGGCCAGCGTAAGAATGGTTCCGTCATGACCGCGAACGATGCGGACCATTCGGCCGATGGCGGGCTGCCAGATCCGCACCGTCCGGTCGTCTCCGGCGGTGGCACAGGCAACCCTGGTGGTCCCGGCCGGCTGGGGGCGGAAGGCGACGGCGTGAACGGCCTCGGTATGATGACCGAACGAGCGCTGCAACCGTCCGTCATCCGCCTGCCATACCTTCACCGAGCGATCCCGGCCGGCGGTGACGAGCAACGAACCGTCGGGACTGAACGCGACGCCCAACACCGCGCCGACATGGCCAATGAGTTCCTGTCGAAGGATCAGCCGGTTCGAGCTGGCTTCGTAAATTCGGACCGTGGCGTCTTCCGCGACGGCGAGCCGAGTCCCGACAGCATCGAAGGCGAGGGCGGAGGCGACGTCGGTCGTGTTGCTCACGCGCGCCAGTTCGCGGCCGTCGCTGCGCCGCAGCAACAGGGCGGCCCCCTTCACTCCGGGGGTGCCACCGGAGACGGCCAGCCATTCGCCGGCAGGATGAAAGGCCAGCGCCGTGATCTTCGGCAGATCGGTCTCCAGGGTGGTCACCTGGTTCGTTGGCTCGACGGGGTGCAGCGTAATGAAGCGCCGCCCAGCGCTGGCCAGCGTCTGGCCGTCGGGACTGAAGCTGAGCGCCGTGACGGGCGTTGCGGCGTGTCCGAACACCCAGGCCGACCAGGCTACACTCAGCCCCGCGAGCCAACGACTCACATTCTGCCGAGTCCCACGGCTAAGACAAAGTCGTGACGAGGCAGTGGGAAACCACGAATGGACACCGATAGACACGAATCAGAGTGAATTAAGAAATCAGTAATGGGTTGGGGCAGGGGAGCGGACGAAATTCAAAGCTCAAAGCTCAAAGAGATGGAAGAGGGCTCTGACATTCGGCCCGTATGGAGTCCCGGCTTTAGCCGGCGGAGCGATAGGCTCCTCCAGGAGGGTGGTCGTCTTCCTGCGTGTTTGAGGCAAGGAGCGTCTCCGCCGGCTAAAGCCGGGACTCCATACGGGCCGAATGAAGGACGCTTCAACTTCCATCCTGACCCTTACACCAGTTCCGAAATGAAATCCCCTTCGCTGAGAATTCGCATGGGCCGGCCGGCCGGCGTGGTCAGCTCCCGCGTTGGATCGATGCCCAAGAGCGTCAGGAGGGTGAACGCGAGATCGGACGGGCTGACGGGCCGTTCGCTGGGCACTTCGCCGAAGGCATTGGTCGCGCCGATCACCCGCCCGCCCTGCACTCCGCCGCCGGCCAGACAGGCGAAGCCCGCTCGCGGCCAGTGGTCGCGACCGCCGTCGGCATTGAGTTTGGGCGTGCGACCAAACTCGCCCAGCAGCACCACCAGCGTGGATTCCAGCCGACCCCGTTCGTGCAAGTCGGTGAGCAGCGCCGAATAAGCCCGATCCAGGCCCGGCAGTTTGCCACTGCCGGGAAAGCGCGAATCCGGCAGCTCGCGGGCAATCTGCTGGTGCGTGTCCCAGCCGGCGTCCACCACGGTCACGAAGCGCGAGCCGGCTTCCACCAAACGTCGCGCCAGCAGGCAGCCCGCACCCACCCGGCCGTGACCGTACCGTTCGCGCGTTTTCGGGGTTTCACGGGAAAGGTCGAACGCGCCCTTGGCTTCGGGCGAGGACAGCAGCCGGTACGCCTGTTCGTAGAAGGCGTCGCGGTTGCGGGTCGCGGGCGATTGCTCGACTTGCTCGGAGAAGGCATCGAGCCGGCGGAGCAGGTCGCGGCGGCGTTCACTGCGCTCGAAGCTCACTCCCTCGGGCAGGTCGAGATCGCGCACCCGGCCGGGATCGTTACCGACGTTGAACGCGGAATAACTCCCGGGCAGATAGCCGGCGCGGGCCGCATTGGATTGGCCGCCGACCCGGTCGCTCGGAATCGCAACATACGGCGGCAGGACGTTCCCCGGAGCCGCTTCGCGTGCCACCAGGCTGCCGAGGCTGGGGTGTTCGAGCGCGGGCGTGGGCCGGTGTCCGGTCAGCAAGTAGCGCGTGCCGGTATCGTGGTTGCCCAGTTCGTGGGTGAGCGAGCGGATCAACGCCACCCGATTCATCATCCGGGCCGTGAGCGGGAGATGTTCGCAAAGATGAATCCCAGGAACCACCGACGGAATCGTCGGGAACGGGCTGCGGATTTCGGACGGGGCGTCGGGCTTGGGATCGAACGTGTCGAGATGGCTGGGACCGCCGTCGAGCCAGATCAAGATGCAGGCCTGGGCTCGGCCCGCCCGGCGCGCCGGTGCGGTCTCCGCGGCACGGGCTTTCCAGCGCAGCAGATCCGAGACGCTCAACCCGAACGAGGCCAGCCATCCGAGGTGCAAAAAATCCCGACGACGGATGCCGTCACAGCGGCAACAGGACGAAGGCGTGTTCATGCGGCTCAATGGTTGAAAACAAATTCGCGGGAATTCAGCAGCGCCCACCACAGATCTTCCAGGAGCTCCTCCCGCTGGGGCGCTTCGGCCAGCAAAGCTTCCCAAGCCCGCCCTTCGTCGGCTCGGGGCGGACGGGAAAGGGTGCGAAGATAAAGCGTCTCCACCACGGCGGCATCGGTGGCTGGGCTCGCCGTGAGATCCGCCAAAACCCCGGAGCGAATCCGCGCCTGGAGGGTGGTGCCATTGATGAAGTGCAGCGCCTGGGCCAAGCCACCGCCCGCCGTCGAAGCGGTCTCGCAGCTTCGTTCGCGCGCACATCGTCCGAAGACGTCGAGTGCGTAGGAAGGGGTTTGTGCTCCGACCAACTGGATGGCGCGGGCCACGTCCGGCTGATCGGGAAACGCCTCGGGCACGCCCGTCGCCTGGCTGATCATGTCCAGCAAGACTGGGGCGGACGGTGTCTTGATCAACGCGTGCGAATGGAGTCGGTCATCCTGTGCGTTGCCGGGGAGCGGGCGGGAAGAAAGCTGATAGGTCCGGGAACGGGCGATGGTGCGGACTAGCTCGCGCAGATCAAATCCGCTCGCGACGAATTGGGCCGCCAGGGCCTCCAGCAGGACGGGATGGCTGGCCGGGTTGGTCAGCCGCAGGTCGTCCACGGGCTCGACTAGGCCCCGGCCGAGCAGATGCCGCCACACACGATTCACCAGTGACCGCGCCACCAACGGATGGTCGGGGGTGACGAGCCAGTCGGCCAACTGCTCCCGCCGCGTTCCCTTGGGCGCCGCCGCCGGCTCGGCCCCCAGCGGCTTCGGGGGCAGGGCCAGGCCGTTTTGGGGATGTTCCACCTCGCCGCGTTCGCCGTCGCGCACCACGCCGCCGTCCCGGTTGACGTGGGCGAAGTAGGCGGCGAACCGGTGATAATCCTCCTGCGTCCAACGGTCACTGGGATGCGCGTGACACCGGGCACAACCGATCTGCGCGCCGAGAAACATCGTTCCCACCTGCTCGGCCAGGTCGCGGGGATCGCTGGCGAGCAGGAGAAAATTGGCCGGGCCGACTTGCGCCACCGGTCCTTCCGCCGTGACGAGGGCGCGGACGATTTCATTCCAGGGTCGGTTGCGCGCCACCTGATCGCGCAGCCAGCCGTGATAAACCAGAGTGCCGGCTTCCGTCCCGCGGCGGCCGGACATCAATAGCAAATCCGCCCAGCGCTGCGTCCACAGATCGGTGAACGCCTCGCTGCGGAGGAGCCGTTCGATGATTTGTTCGCGTTTCTCCGACGAGTCCGACTTCGCTCGAACCGTGTTGACCTCCTCGGGCGTCGGCAGCCGGCCAGTGAGATCCAGCGTTACCCGGCGGAGGAAGGTCACTTCATCCGCCAGCGGGGAAGGGGGCACCCGAAGCTGTTGCAGGCGGGCGAGCACCAGTTCATCGATGAAATTGCGCGGGAAAAATCCGGCGAAGGCGTCCGGCGCTGCGGGACCGTCGAACGGGTAGTCCACCAGCGTCACGGCGACGTGGCCGACGTAGCGCACCATCACTCCGGTTGAACCGCATCCGCGTGGGGTGATCACGCCAGATCGATCCACCTCGGCAACCGCGTCGTCGTTCGACGAATAGAGCGCCAGCGCCGTCACGTCTTCCCGGGTGCCGTCGGAGAGTTCAGCGGTCACCTGCAGTGGGACCGCTTCAGCGGACGAATCGACCAGGAGATACGGCGGCTCGACCGAAAGGGCAGTGACCCGCCGTTCGCCGGACCCGAAGGGCGCGCCGGCCGCCACCCACCGTTCCAGCAGCGCGGCTTCGGCGGAGTCGCGGTGGAACCGGCGTCCGCCCTCGTGGTCCATCTGACGGGTCGCCTTTTTCAGGAACAGGCTTTCGGCGGGAGAGACCAGGTCAACCCGTCGCGCCCCGAGTTCACGGGTCAGGGCCAGATGATCCTGGACTGGGTCGTAGCCCAGCAGGCTGAGGTGAAGGCCTCCCTGGCCGGTTGCGGCTCCGTGGCAGGCGCCGGAATTGCAGCCGGCCTTGGTCAACACGGGGAGGATGCGGGTAGGAAAGTCGAGGCGTTCGGCCCGGAGCGGGAAGACGGACCACAGGAACCATCCAAGGCTTAGACCAGCGGCCAGCACTTTCAGCTTAGTGACAGCATTCACACGCGTTTCCCATCCGCTGGTGCCCGCTGGACTCATGGCGTTTTCAACGATTCCAGAAACTCCGCCGCCACCTTGCGGGAGTACCCCGTGCCATAACGGTCTTCAAAATGGAGCACCCGGGTCCAGCCATCCAATGCCTGCCGCTTCAGTTCGGCATCATCCTGGATGTATTCCTTCACCTCGACGAGCAGGGCATTCACGCGGGCATTGTCATTGGTCGCCCGAAAGAACCCGCGGAGCAGACCCTGAAGCTTCGCGTCGGTGGGCACGGCGCCGGGGAAGGGGTCGGCGGGTTTCCTGCCGTCGGACGGGGCCGTTTCCTGTGGCCTCATGGCGTCCCGACCCGGCTGCGCTGGGGCGAGGATCGCTTCGGCTGAGGGTGGATGGGGATCGCCGCACAGCTCGGCCAGCGCCGCAATCACCGCGGGCGCGTCCGCGATGCCGGGCTGCACCAAGGCGAAGTTGGTCACGACCACATTGCCGCGCGCCCCGATGAGGGTGATCAGGCAGTCCTTGTTCAGTCCGTAGTTGCCGGGGCCTTCGGCGCCGTCGAGCGACAGCCCGACGCGTCCTTGCAACCGGAGTGAACCGGCGGCGGCCTTGACCCGCTGTTCCCCGGTAAGGCGATCGGCGGAGAGGAAGACCAGCTCCGTCTTCAGCCGCGTCGCCTGGCTGGCCCCATAGGCGTCCACCGCGCGCAGCAAGGGGGCCAGGGAACGCTCCAAGCCATGGACGAAGACCAGCGCCGTGGGGGCACCCGCGTGGTCGGCGATGGGATCGCGGTCCTGGCCGGCGCGGGTGCCGGAAAGTTCCACCACTTGGAAGCCGGTGGTCGGCTCGCCCGGCTGAGGGCCGGAAAAGACCGGGTCGGCTGCGCCGGCGGATTCCACCGCCGCGGCCAGGGCCAAGGGCAAGAACCACCGCGCCCTGCGAATCAAGGGAAACATACGAGAGAACGATAGGCGACGCCGGGCGGTTTGGGAAAGAATAAGCCTGCTTCCCGCGCCTAAAGTTCCTCAAGCCGGGAGCGCGGACGGCTCGTCCGCTCGATCTCCGGAGGGGACCGCGGGCTTCAGCCCGCTTCACCTGGTGGAGTCGAGACGGTCAGCAAGGCTGGGACGACGGCACGGGAAGCTCCCCATCCCAAACTCCAAGTTCCTAAGTCGAAACCCTGCGGTTAAGAGGGGGTGCTAACACCACCATCCCTGCGCTTCTCCCCATTCCTCGTACCAACGAAAGACTCGGGGCGCGAATTGAGAGGCCGGATCAGAACGGCCAGCTCACTCCAACCGATACCGTCACCGTGGTTCCCAGTTTCAGTTCCGCCCGGCGCCCGCTGCTCTGATAGTCAATGTCGCCGAGCGAAATGAATTGGGCGGTGAAATAGAGGTCCGCCGTGTCCATCACCCGGTACAAGAGCGTGGCGGCGGCATAGCCGCCGAACACGACCTCCGGATCGTTGTCCGCTCCGGAATTGTGGGAAGTCGTTCCGTCGGCGAACACAAAGGTTTCATTGAACCGGTAGCCTCCGTTCACGAAGCCCAGCGCCGGACCGAGGCTGCCCGAAAAAGCGAACTGGGGAAGAAACCGCCAGAACACCGTCGGACCCAGCCGGAAGGCATGGAGCGTGGCGTCGATCGACCGGGTGCCGGTGATGGTGCCGGCGACGATTTCTGACGGACGTTCATAGGCGAGGTCGGGAATCACCGGGCCGATGCCCGAAGGCCCGCCCTGATACGGTGCCGCGGGTAGGGTGATCCCGCCGGTATTGAAGGCCTGGACCACCCGTTCGAAGGTGGCCGGCTCTTGCCGACTATCGTCCAGGTCGAGCGGCAGGATGCCATAACCGAACTCCCAACCCACCCGGACCCGCCGCCAATCATGAATCCGTCCACCGTACGCCAGCTCGAAACCGAAGTTGACCCCGGAGCTGCTTTCCGCGCTCTCCTGCGTGGTGAATCCGCGGGTGTTATGAAAGACCAACTGGCCGGTCGCCGGATCGTATTGTGAAGCGTTATTATAGCCCCAGAAGGACGTGACCCCGCCGGCATTTCCGGTGTCATCCACCCGCACGTATCCGTCATCATAGAAGTGGTCCACCCCCGGGACGCCGGGCGGGCCCGGATCGCCCGCGGCGGTGGGAATGGTTCCGGCGAGTGAGAACTCGGCCTCGATGTTGAAGGCGACCAGCAAACCGATGCGGAAGTGGCGGGTCCAGTCGTCGCGATAAGCATAGGATTGGGCCGCCAGCGACGCGGGAAGGGCGAGACCGGCGGCCAGCAGGGCGGACGGCAGGAACAACGGCCGAAGTCCCGGCAGACGGGAGGCCCGAGAAGCCGGCCGGCGGTGCAGAAGGGGTTCCTTTTTCATGGAGCGGGAGGCCAGGTGATCTCAAGGACCTGATAGAATCGGGATTGGTAGAGTTGGTCCGCAGGTGTGGGAGCGGTCTGGGGCGGGCCGTAGTCCATCCATTGCAAACGGCTGGCCGGGGCGGTGAGGAAGGGCAGGGCCGCTCCCTGCCTCAGGCGGATGTCCTCCCCATAGAGAACGGCATAGCGGCGGCCCGGCGTGGTGGGAAATTCGAGCCAGGCGGTGCCGTCGGGACGAACGTCGAGACGGTCCAGCGGCACCACCGTTCCCAGCGGCCAGACGGGTCCGGGCCGGGGAACCTCCAGCGCGGTCAGGGTTGGTTCCGCCGTGGGTTCGCGGGTGGGACTGAAGAGCTCCAGCCAGAGTTCCCAGGTGGCCTGCGGAGCGAGCGTTCCGGGTAGGGTTACGAACGGTGTGGTTTCATTCGTTCCGGCGGCGTTGTACAGCCAGTTGGTCAACCCACCGACGACCACCCGGGCGGCGGACACCGCGTTCGTCCCGATGTTTTGCAACCGCACGCGCTGCTGCATGAGTCCCGTCTGCGGATTGAACTCCTGAGGGGAAACCGTCGCGACCGACAACCGGCCTGGTCCGGGAAGGCTAACGGCGAGGGTGGCGGACGCCGGGCGGTTGCTGCCCGCCGGATTCTCGAATCCCGGCGCACCGATCAGCGCCTCGAGGGCCAAGGAGCCGGCGAGTTCGGGTTGAACTCGGATTTGCACGCCGGTGGAAGCACCGTTGGCCAGGGTGCCCAAGGAGACCATGACGTTACTTTCCGAGGGGGTGAACGGTTGGCCGACGGGATCCACCCCCAACAATTTCAGACCGGTCGGCAGGGCGTTGGTCAGGCGGACGTCGGTGGCGACATCCGGACCCTGGTTGGTGATCCACAGGGAATACGACAGGAGGTCCCCGGACAAGGCCCCGACCGGCATGGCGGAAAAGGCCACCTGCAGATCGGCACGGCCGCCGATGATGTCCGTCACATAGTTGGTCTCCAAAGGCAGCGTGTTGAAGGACTCGAGGTACAGGTTCTGGACGATGGTTCCGAACTGGGTGGGACGAAAAGTGTAGGCCAGAGGGGCGACGTCGGCCAACTGCGTCAGGAAGAAGACGACGGTGTTGGTGAGTCCGTTAGGGCTGGAAGAACGGCTGACCGTGCCGAAGCGGTTGGTGGCCGAAACGAACGTGAGCGGCCCCTCCACCACCGCGGTCACCCGAACATCGTTGAGGAACAGCCCGGATTGGTTGGTGACCGAGAGGAAGAAAGTGACGTTGGCGCCGACCACGGCCGGGTCGGGTACCGCCTGGAAGGACAGGCCAAAACCTTCGGACTGAGCCTGTCCGTCGGTCCAGCCCGTCGCCCAAAGCCAAATCATGAGGGCCCAGCCGGCCCATCTCCTTCGCCGCATGGGCTCCAAGCAAATGGGAAGTCCCCCCCGGGTGCCAAATTTTTCCTGCCGAATTCGCTGCGACGTGGTTCCTCGACTACCGAAACCAGGGACGGACCTTGACACTCGAATGCCAACCCGATACCCACTGGACGTATTCCGGTAACAACCAATCTAATAGATAGTATTTCCCATCACCCAACATGAGTTCGGAATCCAACCCCGTTGAAACCCCCTACATCTCGACCGGACATCTGCCGCCCCCGGAGCAGGTGAGGGACCTGGTGAACCGGGCGCACGAACGGTTCAAGAACCACCCCGAAGGAAAGAACTCCGAGGTGTATCCCGCGTTGGCCCGCGTCCCTTCCGAACTGTTCGGGATCTGTGTGGTGGGCACCAGTGGACAGGTCTATTCCGTCGGTGAAGCGGAGTACGAGTTCACCATCATGAGCGTCTCGAAGCCTTTTCTGTTTGCTTTGGTCTGTCAGGAAGTGGGCGTGGAAGAGGCGCGGCAGAAGCTGGGGGTGAATGCCACGGGATTAGCCTTCAATTCCCTGGCAGCGATCGAACGCAATCCGGATGGACGGACCAATCCGATGGTCAATTCGGGGGCCATCGCCACCACCAGCCTGGTGCCGGGAGCGGACTTTGCTGCCCGCTGGAAGTTTATTCACGATGGCTTGTCCCGGTTTGCCGGCCGGACCCTCCCTTTGAATGACGAAGTCTATGCCTCCGCTTCGGCGACCAACTACCGCAACCAGAGCATCGCCCGCCTGCTCCAGAGTTACAACCGAGTCTATCTGGAGCCGGCGGAGGCGGTCGATCTCTATACCAAGCAGTGTTCGCTTAACGTCAGTGCGCGAGACCTGGCGGTGATGGGCGCCACCCTGGCCGATGGAGGCGTCAATCCCCTGACGAAGGAACGGGTGGTGGATCCACAGATCTGTCACTACGCGTTGGCGGTCATGACGACCGCCGGGCTGTACGAAACCTCCGGTGACTGGCTCTTTGACATCGGACTTCCCGGCAAAAGCGGCATCGGCGGAGGGATTGTCACGGTTTCCCCAGGCAAAGGCGGGTTGGGAACCTTCGCTCCACCGCTCGACGCCGCGGGCAACAGCGTCAAGGGACAACTCGTAGCCAAATTCCTGTCCCAACAGTTGGGCATGGACCTGTTCGTCTCCCAGCCCGAGGTCTGATGGGAGTCTCCTTGGTTCTATTATTTCTTCCACCCCACCCACCCCCACTCCATGAGCGCCACTGCAACAAGCTCCACCGACCACGAAGCACAGGAATCCTGGCTGCCGATGATCGTCATCGCGATGGGCCAGATGCTGATGTCCTTCAACGTCGCCGCCATCCCGGTCTCGATGAGCGGGATGGTGAACGATTTCGGAACGCCGCCCACCACGGTGGGCACGGCCATCGTGATGTATTCACTAGGGGTCTCGGGCTTTGTGATGCTCGGGGCCAAGCTCGGTCAGCGTTTGGGCGTCAAACTCTACTTTCAGATCGCGGTGAGCCTATTTCTGGCGGCCATGATCCTGATGGTGGTCAGCCCGAACGCCACGGTGATGCTGGCGGCCCAGGGTCTGGCCGGCCTGGCCGGGGCGTCGTTGGTGCCGACGTTGGTGGCGCTCATCGCCAACCATTACCGCGGCAAACAGCAGGCCAAGGCCGTGGGCTGGCTGGGTTCGGCCCGGGCCATCGCCGGGGTGCTGGCCTTCGTCATCGTCGGCTTTGTGGCCAGTATCAACTGGCGCCTCGGATTCGGCCTGCTGATCGTCCACGCCGCCGCCATCCTCCTTCTCAGCTTCAAGTTGAAGCCCACCGCGGCCAAACCGGAGGTGAAGATCGATGGGGTGGGGGTTTTCCTGGCGGCGTTGGGCATCATTTTCATTACGTTTGGCTTCAATAATATTCGGACTTGGGGCGTGCTGCTCGCCCGCCCGACGGCCCCCTTCGATGTCGTCGGGCTCTCCCCGGCGCCCGTCATGATCGTGGTCGGAGCGGCCATCGTGATGGGCTTCTTCGGCTGGTCTCACCGCACCGCCAGAACCGGCGGAACTCCGCTGCTGGCCTTGGAAGTGGTCGATTCGGCCAAGGAATGGGTGGCCGTCGTCACCCTGTTCTGCATCGTGGCCACCGAAGCCGCCATCAACTTTGCCGTCCCGCTCTATATCCAGATCATCCAAGGGCGGAGCAGCGGCGCCACCGCCGTCGCCATGATGCCCTTCATGTTGACGGTCTTCTTCACCGCCATTCTGATTGTCCGTCTCTATGACCGATTCACGCCGCGGCAGATTGCCCGCTACGCCTATGTGTTAGTGATGGCTGGCACGCTCTGGCTGGCCTTGGTGGCGCGCAGCGACTGGAGCGTGTTCCCGGTCATTCTGGGGCTGGTCACCGTTGGATTGGGACAGGGCGCCTTGGTGACCCTGCTGTTCAATGTGCTGGTGACGTCCGCGCCCAAAGAGCTGGCCGGCGATGTGGGTTCCCTCCGCGGGGTGACCCAGAACTTGGCGGCTGCGGTCGGCACGGCGGTGATGGGGGCCTTGGTCGTGGCCGTGCTGAGCGGCGGTGTCCTCCGGGATATCAAGGGCAATCCGTTGATCACGGCTGAGATCAAGGAGGTGGTGGACCTCAACGCCATCAACTTCGTGAACAACGACAATCTCAAAAGCCGTTTCGAGGAGACGAATGCTTCTCCGGAACAGATCGCCGAAGCGGTGCGTATCAATACCGAAAACCGCCTGGTCGCGTTGAAGACCGGCTTTTTGGTTCTGTCGGGGCTGGCGGTTCTGGCGTTGGTGCCCTGTGGTTGGCTGCCGAATTACCGACCGGGCGAAATCCCGGCCGATCCCCGCCGGCCTACGCGGTAGGGATGGCGTCCCAACGCAATTGACGCCGGTCAACGCGATCGATACCTCTTAACTTATGCAGGTGACCATTGACCTCCCGGACGATTTAGCCAGACGGCTGGATCCAGAGTCCGAACACTTGGTTGAGATTATCCGGCGCGGTTTGAGCGCGTCGGCGGCGGGCGCCGAGTCGGCCGTGGAGGAAGTGATCCAGTTTCTGGCTCGCCGTCCCGTGCCGGAGGAGATCGTGGCCTTCCAGGCGTCCGAGAAATCGCAAACCCGTCTGCGGGCGTTGCTCTGCAAAAGTCGGGAGGGTTCGCTTAAAGGCGATGAAGAAGCGGAGTTGGACACCATGGAAACCCTCAACGACCTCGTTGCGTTGGCGAAACTCCAAGCCCGTCGGCAACTGGAATCTGCCAGGTGAGCGACGTTTCCCGTGCCTTGCGTCTGGACGTCCGGCAGCGTGCGCAGGGGCGTTGCGAATATTGTCGGATCCACGAAGAAGACTTCTTCATCCCGCATGAGCCCGACCACATCGTCGCTACCCAGCATGGCGGTGTGTCAACAGCGGATAACCTGGCATTCGCCTGCATCCGCTGCAATCGACGTAAAGGGACGAATCTTTCCTCGGTGGACCCGAACTCCGGCGATGTTGTTCTGCTGTTCCATCCGAGACGCGATCGCTGGGCTGACCACTTCGTGCTGGAGGGTTCCCACATCATCGGCCTCACGCCGACCGGCCGCGCAACCGTCTCCTTGTTGCAATTGAACTCCACGGAACGGATGCGGACACGGCGTCGCCTTTGGCAGGCAGGTCGATATTCACCGCCGACCTATTAATCGTTGCGTCAGTGCGTGCCGGTAGCGTGCGGTGTTCCCACCGCACCTCAAGCCGTATGAACCTACGTTCGCAACGATTGATAGTCTCCCCGACAAATGCTTTGCTCGAATGGCCCTGCCTTTGTGTCCCCTCGGAGTGCCAGACAAACTGGAAGCCTGCCCTCCGGCCCCCGAGATTGACACCTCCATGACGCCGTCGCCACGCTGGCATGACACGAGCCGTCACGATGGATCCTTCCGATACGATTTTGTACCGCCGCCCAAGCCTGGGTGTCGTAGGGGCGCGATGGGGGGTATTCCTCGTCTTCTGGTTTGCTTTGGTGGTGCGGCCAGTGCGTCACGGGGTAGGGACACCCGAAGCGTTCTTTCAGTTCCTTCCCGACTTCTTGGCGGGATTGGGTGGCGCAGCGGCGGCCACCTGGATCAGCCTCTGGCTTCTGCCCCCCCAACCGACGCGGCCGAGCCTGACGGGCCTGTTCCGGTTGGCCTGGCATTTCGTGCGCAATTCGGTCCTGGCCGGGGTGGACGTCGCCCGGCGCGCATTGGATCCCCGGCTGCCGCTGAATCCCGGCTTCATCGAGTATTCCGTTCGCCTTCCAGCGGGCCCGTTGCGTGACAGCTTCACTGCGATGACGAGTCTGCTGCCCGGCACCTTACCCGTGCAAACCAAGCCCAACGGCACCGTGGTGTACCACTGCCTGGACGTGGGACAGCCGATCACCCGGCAACTGGGCATCGACGAGTCCGTCCTGACCGGCGCTTTGCGACCGGAAACCGCGGCGTCCGCGCCAGTGAATGAGGTGCGTGATGAATGATTTCTTTCTCGCCGCCGCCGTCGCGGTATTGGCTACCGTCGCTTTGGGGCTGGTCCGGGTGGTGCGGGGACCCACGCGCACCGACCGCATGATGGCGGCGCAATTGCTAGGGACCGGTGGCATCGGCGCGTTGCTGTTGTATGGGACCACCACGGAGACGAGCGCGGCGCTGGATGTGGCGCTGTTGCTGGCGGTGCTGACTCCGTTCGCCGCCGTGGCGGTGTTTCGCGGCATGCTGCATTCCGGTGCGGAGAAACCGCCGGGGAGGCAGGACTCATGAGAGTGGTACTGGATCTCTTCACGGTGGTCGCAGTCACGGCGGGCGTGTTCTTTTTTCTGGCGGGAACGATCGGCCTGCTGCGGTTTCCTGATCCGTTGACCCGCCTGCATGCGCTCACCAAGGCGGACAACCTGGGAATCGGCCTGATCGTGCTCGGACTTTTGCCGCGGGTCGCCGGGCCGTTCGAAGCGTTGAAGCTGGTGGCGGTGTGGCTGTTTGCGCTGCTGGCTTCCGCGGCGGTGAGCCAGCTCGTGGGCCGGATCGCGCACGAGGAGGGACCGGCGGCATGAACGCCGGTCTGTGGGTGGATGTCGCGCTGGTGGTGCTGCTCGTAACGCTGGCGGTCTGGTCGGTGACGGTTCGTGACGGCTTCGCGGCGATTGTGAGTTTCGTCGCCTACGGACTCCTGCTGATGCTGGCGTGGATGCGCCTGGCCGCGCCGGATGTGGCGCTGACGGAAGGGGCGGTGAGCGGCGGGCTGTCCGGCCTGCTGCTCTTTGGCGCGTGGTCACAACTGCGGGGTCGGAAAGCGGAAGAACCTTCACCGCCACCGGGGGTAGTTCTGCGGTTGGCGGTCGGCGTTTTGTGTGCGGCGGTGGTCGGTGTTCTGTCGCTGATCGTGCTGCGTTTGCCCGAGCCGGGGCCGAGTCAGGCCCTGGCCGCGGCGGCGCCTCTGCCCAGTCTGGGGATGTCGAATCCAGTCACCGCCGTGCTGATCGCCTACCGGGCTCTGGATACGCTGCTCGAAGTCGTGGTGTTGTTTCTCGCGTTGGTGGGGGTGTGGTCGCTGGCGGCGGATCGTGCCTGGGGTGGTGCGCCGCGGGTGGCACCGGAGCCCCGCAGCGCGGCGTTGACTTTCGAGGCGCGGGTGCTTCCCGCCTTTGGACTACTGGTGGGGTTCTACGTGTTCTGGAATGGGTCGAAAGAGCAGGGGGGGGAATTTCCGGGCGGGGCGGTGCTGGCGGCCATGGGACTGTTGGTGTTGGTGGCGGGACTGGCTTCGCCACCCGCGGTATCCTGGCGCCCTCTGCGGTTGCTCCTGGCCCTGGGCACGTTGGTCTTCTTTTTGGTGGCTCTGGCGGGCTTTGGCTGGGCGGAGGCGTTTCTTGGCTATCCCGAAGGCTGGGCCAAGCCGCTGATCCTGACCATCGAGGTGCCGCTGGTGTTTACCATTGCCGCCACGTTGGCCGCCCTGCTGGCCGGACCCCCGGCGTCTAAGAACCCCTCATGAACACCGCCACCCTCTTCGGTTTGTGCGGCGCGATGCTGGTGGGCATCGGGCTGTACGGCGTGATTCTGTCCGCCTCCTGGCTCAGGAAGATCATCGCGTTCAACGTGCTCAGCAGCGGAGTTTTTCTGCTGTATGGGATCGTGGCGCGACGAGGCGCGACCGACGGTTTTGAGCGGGATCCCGTGCCGCAGGCCCTGGTCATTACCGGAATCGTCGTCGCCTTTTCGGGAACCGCCCTGGCCGTAGCGCTCCTGCTTCGCTGGGTGCAAGTGAAGGATTCGGCCGCCGAATCCGGCGAAACCACCGCCCGCCGGCAGCCGTAACACCGGCCGCACCCTGTTTCTCCATGGAAGCACCGACCACGACCTCGGAAGGCTTTCTGCTCGTGCTGGCGCTGGTAGCGCCGCTGATCGGTTCTCTGCTGGCGTTTGTCTTCGGCGGCCGGCTGGCTGAACGCATCGCCCTCGCAACCGTGCCGCTCGGACTTGGCCTAGCGTTGGCCATCGTGGTCGCGGTCGTTCGTTCCGATGCGCCGTTGGTGTATGTGGTCGGAGGTTGGATGCCGCCGCTCGGAGTTTCCCTGCGGGCCGACGGTCTGGCGGCGGTGATGGTGCTGATGACCGCGGTGGTGATGACGGCGACTGCGCTGTTTGCGCGGGCTGACTTTGTCTCGCCGTCCGGGGGGACAGAGACGCGCCGTCCGCTGGTATTCTGGGTGTTGTTCCCCGGGCTCTGGGGATCGCTGCTGGCCGTGTTCCTTAGCAACGACCTCTTCAGCATCTATGTCGCTCTGGAGCTCCTGACCTTTGCCGCGGTGCCTCTAGTGTGCCTGGATGGACGGGCGGAAACGATCGAAGCGGCGTTGCGTTACCTGATCTTCGCGTTGTTGGGTTCGGTGCTGTATTTGCTCGGAACGGGTCTGTTGTACGGAATGTTTGGCGGGTTGGATCTGACTTTGCTTTCGGGACGGATCGGTTCGGAGCCGATGGGATCGGTGGCGGTGGCGTTCATGATGGTGGGACTGCTGGCGAAGGCGGCTCTGTTTCCCCTGCATCTCTGGTTGCCGCCGGCTCATGCCGGGGCACCCCCGGCGGCCAGCGCCCTGTTATCGGCGCTGGTGGTGAAGGGCCCGTTCTTCCTCGTGTTGCGCCTGTGGTTCGAGCTGCTGCACGGGGGTTCCCTTCAGATGGCGGCTCAATTCCTCGCCGCTTTGGGCGCCGGAGCCATTCTGTATGGCAGCGTGCTCGCGCTGCGGCAGGAGCGGTTGAAGATGCTGATCGCCTACTCGACGGTGGCCCAGATTGGCTACCTTTTCCTGGTGTTTCCCCTGGCGAGCGGAAACGAGGAGGTCGCGGCGTCGGCCTTGACCGGCGGAATGATCCAGGCGGTGTCGCATGCCTGCGCCAAGGCCGCGATGTTCATGGCCGCGGGGTTGTTGGCCGGAGCCCTGGGAAGCGACCGCCTGGACAACCTGGTGGGGGTCGGTCGAGTGATGCCCGTAACGGTGCTGGCGATCGGCCTGAGCGGGCTTTCGCTCATTGGACTGCCCCCCAGCGGCGGGTTTCGCGCCAAATTGCTGCTCTTGAACGCGGCGGTCGTCACGGGCCAATGGTGGTGGGCGCTGGTGATCATTGCCGGCGGCGTGCTCTCGGTCGGATATGTGTTTCGCATCCTCAACGCCACCGTGGGCCGAACTGAAAAATCGACCGTGCTTCGCCAGCCCGTGGCGCGTCAGCGCGAGCTGGTCGTGCTCGGCCTGGCGTTGATCTCCATGTTCCTGAGCTTTTCGGCGCTGATTCCGGCGGACCTGGTGAAGATCGGACGGACCCTGACCACGGAGGTGGCGCCATGAACGCTCCGTTTCCTTCGCTCACCGTGGCCCTGGCGGCCACGCTGCTCGTTCCTCTGCTCCTCTTGGTGGCCGGTGTTTTTCCGACCTGGCGCAGACGCCTGCCGGGCCTGCTCGCCCTGGCTCCGCTTCCCGGGCTGGTCGCGGCCTTCCTCTGGCGGGAGGATTCGGGGTTGATCCTGGATCCGACCCGGCTCCACCTAGCGTTGGATCTCGACCGTCCGCGCGCGCTGCTGCTGGGGGCGACGGCGCTGTTGTGGTCATGTGCCGGTGCTTACGCCGGCACTTACCTGCGCGACGACCGGTACGCGGGGCGGTTTGCCGTGTACTGGCTGTTGACCCTGACCGGTTGTCTGGGGGTGTTCTTCGCTGCCGATCTGGTCAGCTTTTACCTGCTCTTTTCGCTGATGAGTCTGGCCGCGTACGGACTGGTGGTGCATGACGGCACTCCGGCGGCGCGGCGGGCGGCGGCGGTGTACCTGACATTGGCCGTGTTCAGTGAGGCGTTCCTTTTGATTGCCTTCGTCCTGCTGGGCTCGGCGGCTCCCGGGGACTCGCTGTTGATCCGGGACGTCGTGGCCGCGTTGCCGGCTTCCCCGCATCGGGTGCAGACGATGGTGTTCCTGGTCCTGGGCTTCGGACTGAAAATGGGCATGGTCCCGTTGCACGGCTGGCTGCCGCTGGCGCATCCGGCCGCGCCCATGCCGGCTTCGGCGGTGTTGAGCGGAGCGATCATCAAGACGGGGGTCATCGGTTTGGTGATCTTCCTTCCCTGGGGAACGTTGTTGTCGGCTTGGTGTACGGCGCTGACGGCCACGGGCCTGCTCACGGCGTTCTATGCGGTGCTGATCGGCATCACGCAGGCGAATCCGAAGACCGTGCTGGCGTACTCCAGCGTGAGTCAGATGGGGTTGGTGACCGCGGTGCTTGGGGCGGGGCTGGGACCGAACGGGACCGGTGCGGCGTTGGTGGCGACTTTCTACGCAGTGCATCACGTGTTGGTGAAGGGGGCGTTGTTCCTGGCGGTGGGCATTGTGGGCAAAATGCCGCCCGCCCGCCGTTGGCCGGTGTTGCTGCCGTGCGGGGTGCTGGCCTTGAGTTTTGCCGGACTGCCCTTCACCGGGGGCATGATCGCCAAACTGGCCACCAAACCGTTTTTCCCCGAAGGAACGGTCAAGCTCCTGGTCACCCTGTCCGCCAGCGGCAGTGCCCTGCTGATGCTGCACTTCCTCCGGCGGTTGTCTTCCTTGGCTTCGCCCGAGGTCCAACGGCCGGTGCCCGTCGGTTTGGTCGTGCCCTGGGCGGTGATGAGCCTGGCCGCGGTGGTCCTGCCGTGGGTGTTGTATCCCCTCACGTTCGGTGGAATGCCGAACGACGTGCTGACCCTCGGAACCTTAGGGAAAGCGCTCTGGCCCGTGCTGGTGGGCGGTGTTCTGGCCGAGGCCTTATTCCGGTGGGGCCAGGTCCTGCCGAAGTTCCCCGAAGGTGACGTGATTTGCTATGGCGAGCGGCTCGCCCGGGCCTTGATCGGTTGCGGGGCGCGGGCGGATTCCGCTGACGCGTGGTTGCGCCGATGGCCCGTGGCGGGAGCGGCAACGCTGGTGTTGACCCTGGTGCTGGCCGCGCTGTTGGTGGCCGGTGCGGCTTCGTAAACCGACAGGAGCGCGGACGGCTCGTCCGCTCGAAGAGATTCCGTTCCTAGAAGGCAACGGAGGCTCTCTGGTCCACTTCGTTTCCCGTTCCTTCCGCCTTCGTCCGGCCGCCGCGCGGGCAGGTTAAAAACCTGCGGAACAGCAGACAGGAAATGTCTGCGGTACAGTAAAGCCGCCCGCGCTCCGGTTCAGGCGCTGTCCCAATCCTTGCGCTTCCGCGGCTCGGTGGAGTGTTCGTCGATACCAAAGAAGATGCAGTAGAGGCAGGGAACTACGATCATGGTCAGCACCCCGGCGAACGCGAGACCGAAGATGATGGCCACCGCCATGGCGGAGAAGAACGGGTCGGGAACCAGCGGAATCATGCCCAACACGGTGGTGACCAAAACCAAGGCTACCGGGCGCAGACGTCCCACACTGCTATCGACAATGGCCTGGTAGGCGGGCTTGCCGAGCTTATATAACTGCATGTTGTACTCATCGATGAGGACGATGGCGTTCTTGATCTGGCCGCCGGAGAGCGACAGGGCGCCCAACAGTGCCATGAAGCCGAACGGCTGGTTGGTGAGCAGGAGTCCGGCGACCACGCCAATGACGCAGAGCGGCACCGTCAGCCAGATCACCGCCGTCACCCGCAGTGAGTTGAACAAGCATACCACGATGAACACCATTAGGATGAGTGCTCCGGGCAGCCGCATGGCCAGTGCCGCCCGGGCGTCCCGCGAATCCTCATATTCGCCCCCCCAATCCAACGCGTAGCCCTCCGGCAGGGGAATCTCCTCGACCTTGGACCGGACGCGCTCGAACAACTGGCTGGGCAATTCTCCGCGCGGATCGGCATGAACCGTGACCGTGGGGAATCGGTTGCGGCGCATCACTACCGGATCCTCCCAGGCCACCTCGGTGCCCGCCGCCACTTGGCTCAGCGGAATCATCCGTCCGGCCACCGGACTCCAGATCTGCAGACTATGGAGACCGGTGATGTTGGTCCGCTCGGCCAGCGGCGGCCGGACAATGATGGGCAGCAAGCGCGTTTCCTGAGGATAGATTCCGGAGCCGGATCCGCCCGGCTCGCGATAGAAGCCGACCGGTCGGCCCTCGAAACCCGCCTCGATCGCCTGTGCCACCTCGACCCGGGTGATGCCATTGCGCAGCGCCGGCTGTTCGAGCAGTTCGGGTCGGACGACGTTCTCGCGCTCCCGCCAGTCGTGGCGCACACACAGGGCGTTGCCTTCGAGGCGCAGGATCCGAATGGCCTCGGCAGCGATCGTCCGCAGTTGCTCGGGATCGGGTCCGCTGAACCGGGCCTGCACGCGTCCGCCTTGGCCCGGGCCGAGCAGGAATTTTTTGGCGATGGCATTGGCGTTGGGGTGCTGTTCGTCCAGATGACGCTGCACCGTCTCCATGAGCCCGTCGATCTTCCGGGCGTCGTCCACGCTGACCAGAAACTCGACATACGCGCGGTTCTCCATCTCCGGGCTGTACACCAGCAAAAAGCGCATGGCGCCGCTGCCCACGAAGGTCGAGACATGCGTTACCCCCGGTTGCTGCTGGATGAACTGCTGGATGGAGTCGCCAAAGTCCTCCGATTCGCGGATGTGCGTTCCCGCCGGCAGGAAGATGTCCACCATGAACTGCGGCCGCGTGGCGGGCGGGAAGAAACTCTGCGTCACGAAGCGGAACGCGAAGAGAGATCCGACGAGGGTCAGGATGGAAGCCCCCACTACGATCCAACGGAAGCGGATCGCCGTCTCCAGAATCCAGCGGTACCCTTGGAACATGCGGCCCGCATAAGGATCGCGCTGCGTGGCCTGCGGATCGGGTTTGAATAAGAAAAATCCCATGAGCGGAGTATAAGTCAGCGCGGTGATCCAACTCAGGGCAAGTGACAGCAAAATAACCCAGAACAACGAATTGCAGTATTCACCCGTGCTGTCTTCGGACAACCCGATGGCGGCGAAGGCAGTCACGGCGATGGCGGTCGCTCCCAAGAGCGGCCACTGGGTTTGCGACACCACTTCGCGGATGACTTCGAGCTTTTTCCGTCCCCCTTCGATGCCCACCTTGAGCCCCTCGACGACGACGATTGCGTTGTCGGTGAGCATGCAGAGCGCGATGATGAACGATCCCAGGGAAATGCGTTCCAGCAGGATGCCCTGGAAATTCATCATGATGACCGTGCCCAGAATGGTCAGCAGGAGCACGGCGCCGATCAGCATTCCCGCCCGCAACCCCATGGCGAGGAGCAGGACCACCACCACGATGAAAATGGACAGGGCCAGGTTCAGGACGAAGTCGTTGACGGCCGTGGTCACCGATTCCGGCTGGAAGTTGATCTCGCCGATCTCGATACCGATCGGTTGGTCGCGCTTCAGGGCGTCGAGCCGGGCCCGAACTCCATTTCCCATGGTGACGACATTGCCGCCCGCGATCGTGGAAATGCCGAGGCCGATGGCGGGTTTGCCGTCGAACTTGAGAATCCGGCGGGGCGGTTCCTGATAGTCACGTTCGATGGTGGCAACGTCGCGCAGCAACAACTGGCGTCCCGTGCGGTCCGAGCCAATCACCAGGTCCAGCATCTCCTCGGCGGATTGGAAGCTGCCGGTCGGGTCGAGCGCGGGATATTCTGTCCCGACTCGGACTCGTCCGCCGTCCGCCACGATGTTCTTGGCCTGGAGCTGGGCGTAGATTTGCTCCTCGTTGATGCCCAGTTGCGCCAGCCGCTGTCGCGAGATTTCGAGATAGACCACTTCCTGCTGTTCGGCGAAGAGCTCGACCTTCTTCACATCCTGGACCAGCAACAATTCGCGGCGCAGGAACTCGGTGTACCGGCGCAGTTCGGGGAAGGTGAAGCCATCGCCCGTGATGGTGAGGAAGATGCCATAGACGTCTCCGAAGTCGTCGATGACCAGTGATCTTCCCCGGGCCGACGGCGGGAGATGGATCTGGGCGTCATTGATCTTGCGCCGGAGTTCGTCCCAGACCTGCGGGATCGTCTCGCTGTCGAACTCGTCCCGGATGACCGCGGTGACGATCGATTGGCCGCGGGTGGACCGCGACTCGACGCGCTCGAGCTGGCCCAGTTGCTGGCAGGCGTTCTCGATGGGATTGGTGATCTCCTTGGCCACCTCTTCGGCACTCGCCCCGGGATAGGGCGTGATGATCAACGCCTCCTTGATGGTGAATTCCGGATCTTCGAGACGGCCGATGGTTTGATAAGCCCAAATCCCCCCGAGGAGGACCAGGAACATCGAGAACAGGGTGACCCGATTATATTTGACCGACGCAACACCGAGATTCATGGCGTGTTGCCTCCGAGCGCGTTACCCAAGTCGCGGACTCTCATGCCTTCCTGAAGGAACGAAACTCCGGCCACAGCCACCCGGTTCCCTGGCGTCAAGCCATCCAGGATTTCCACCATGCCGCCCGCCGCCTCGCCGATCTGGACCGGCCGGCGCTTCACCGTCTGATCGCCCTCGATGACCCAGGCCACCTGGGTACCGCCCCCTTCCTGATAAATCGCCGACAGAGGAACCATCAGCCGATCCTGTTTCTCGCCGCCCTGACGATATGTCAACGTCGCCGTGGCGGTCATGCCGGGCAGGATGTTGTAGCCCGGAGCGGCTTTCATGGAACTGCGGATGCGGAAGGTCTGAGTGACCGGGTCGGCCGACTTGGAGATCTCCCGGACGCGCAGCGGAAAGCGCGTCCCGCGCGCCGCACTGAATTCCGCCACCAATTCGACAATGTCGTCACGGGTCAGCCCGGCGGCCATGATCGACTCCGGCACATCCACCACGACGTCGATTTCGTCCGTGTTCTGGAAGAGGACAATCGGTTGGCGCGCATTGATGTTCTGGTTTTCCTCCACGTACCGCTGCGCAACCACCCCGTCGAAGGGCGCGCGCAGAATGCTGTCCTCAAACTGAATCTGTGCCTCGCGCACCCGCCCTTCCAGGCTGCGGACATCCGCTTCCCGTGCCTCGATATCCTCCTCCCGTCCGACCGTGCCTTGTTCGAGCAAGCGCCGGGCGGACTCGAGTTCCTCCTGAGTCACTTGGTACACGGCCGCGGCCCGATCGAATTCCTGGCGGGACACCGCCTCGGTCCTCACCAATTCGCTGAACCGTTCGTAGTCGGCCCGGGCGTTGGCCAGGCGGGCCTCAGCGGCGCGCACCTGGGATTCCAACCGGGCTTGCTCCTCGGGTCGTGCTCCCGCTCGTAGCGCCCGCAGCGCCACTTGGCCCTGGTCCAACTGTCCTTGCAGCGAGCTCAGCCGGGCCTCGAATTCCTCCCGCCGCAACTGCGCGATGACCTCCCCTTGGACCACCCGTTGGCCTTCGCGTACCGGCAGGCTGACCAACAAGCCCGGAACCTGGAAGGCGAGTTCCGCCTCTTGAACCGCGAGCGCTCGGCCGGAAAACGTCCGGACCCGGGGCTCGCCCCCGGCCGTCACGAGCATGGTCTTCACCGGCCGTTCCAGGTCGGGTGGCGATTCCGACCGTCGGGAGCATCCTCCCCCCAGAAGCATCGCCAGGATGACGCCAGCGGAAACGATCCAGGAGCCTCTGCGATCTCGGGACAAAGGGGATAACGACTTCATAGGGTAGATGACTGCTTGCCGGGCGAATTGAACCGTCAACACCTGGGTCGGGCAAGAACCGTGGGGCAGAATCGGGTGTGAGCAGGGCCGGGGAGGAGCGAGCTGCTCCATCCGCCGAGGGCACGAGCCGCGCGTCTTCTCACTA
>CAYYSX010000046.1:0-29021 GCA_964474315.1 uncultured Verrucomicrobiota bacterium
GATCGGATGCCGGGGAGTTTGCCCAGCCGCTCCAACGCCTCGCGATAGAACTGTCTCTGGCGCTCGCCGCTGTCGTATTTGCCCCCATGCAGTCCCACATCGAAGGCCGCCAGACTCCGCGGCTGGAATCCCAGATCCACCGCCTGGAGCCGCGCCAAGCTCCGCACCATCAGGCCCGCGCCCGTCAGCAGCACGACCGCCAGGGCCACTTCGCCGGCCACCAGCAGTCCATGAGTGCGCTGCCGTCCACCGGCGCTGCCGGAACGTCCGCCCGTGTTCAACGCCCGGCTGAGGTCCAGCCGGCTGGCTCGCCAGGCCGGGGCCAGACCGAAGAGAATTCCGCTGGCCAGGGAAACCAGAGCGGTAAACAGGAAGACCCGCCCATCCAGCGCTGTTTCATCGAGTCGCGCCATGTTCGGCGGAGCCAGCGCCAGGATGGCCCGGATGCCGGTCGAACCCAGCACCAACCCGAGCAGACCGCCGAGCGCGGAAAGCAGCAGACTCTCGGTCAGCAACTGGCGAAGAATGCGGCCTCGCCCGGCACCGAGGGCCGCGCGCACCGCAATCTCCTTCTGACGTGCGGCGGAACGGCACAGCAACAAGTTCGCGAGATTGGCGCAGGCGATCAGCAACACGAAGCCGACCGCCCCGAGCAGCACGAAGAGAAGCGTGCGCATCTTTCCCACCACCTGGGTGGCCAAGGGACGCAGATGAATCGTCCAGCCCTCGTGCGTCGTGGACAACTCCTTCGCCTGACGGTCAGCAATGACGCCCATCTCGGTTTGGGCCTGGCCGAGCGAAACCCCGTCTTTGATCCGCCCCATGGCGATGAACTCACGGGTATCGTCCCGCTCCCAATACTCGGCGCTCTCCCCGAACGGCAACCAGATGTCCGTGCCCTTCATCAGGCCGTAAGCGGGGGGCATCTCCGAGCCCCGCGGAAAATGGAATCCCGGCGGCATGATCCCCACGATCTCGCGCCGCTCCTGATTTACCGTGATGAACCGACCGACCACGTTCGGCTCACCGCCGAAACGGCGCTGCCACAGCCCGTGGCTGATGACCGCCACCCGGTCGGCTCCTGGCTGCTCTTCCTCCGCGGTGAAGACCCGGCCCTGCGCCGGCGACACACCCAGCAGCGGAAAGAAATTCGCCGTGGCCCGGATGCCGCCAACCCGCTCCGGATCGCCTTGTTCCGCCAGATCCGCCGCCCAGGGACGGAACGCCGCGATCTGCTCGAAGGACTGCGCCTGCCGACGCCACTCCGGGAGGTCCACCGGTGACGGTGGTAATTCGGAAAAGCCCAGTCCGAGCGCCGGATTGTCCGTCCACACCATGACGAGCCGGTCGGGCTGCTGATACGGCAGTGCTTTCAGCAGGACCGCATTGACGACGCTGAAGATGGCGGTGTTGGCCCCGATGCCCAGCGCGAGCGTGAGCACGGCCACCACGGTGAAGCCGGGGTTCTTGAGGAGTTGGCGGAGGGCGAATTTGAGGTCGGTCATGGGGCAGTAATCAGTAATCAGTCGTCAGTGGTCAGTGGTCGGCTGATCCGACTGCCTCGGATTCCGTCGCGTAGCGCCAGTTGCCGTTCTGAAGTCACCCATCCTTTTCCTTCGGATGCATACGGCATGCCATCGGCGAAAACTCAATGAAAACAGTGGAAATGAAGGTAATTCGTGGAGCCCACCCCTCCACAACGGTTCGATTTTGGGACGGCTCAATCCCGATTCTGGGACGCGGAGTCTTTACCTTTGGAGTGCGCCGCTGTGCGGCGCTTTGGATCGCCCGCGGAGAAGGCCTCCGAACGTTCCGCCGCTTTCGCCCCCGTCCCCTCATCCAAAGCGGCGGAAACCGCCGCACTCCAAATGCCCTCGGTTAACGCGACAGGTTTCCCTCGAATTCAGTCACCAATCGCCCATCAGAAATCTCACCACTCATTACTGTTCACTGTTCACTGTTCACTGTTCACTGATTACTGATTACTGATTACTCCGCCCTCAACGCCACCATCGGATCCACCTTCGCCGCACGCCGCGCCGGCAGCCAGCAGGCCAGCAACGCCACTCCGGCCAGAACCAGCGGGATCGTCGCAAAGGTCAATGGATCGGTCGGCGTGATCTCGAAGAGCAGCGTTTGCAGCACGCGCGACAGCGCCAAGGCCGCCGCCCATCCGATCGCTATGCCCAGCAAGGCAAGCCGCATCCCCTGCCCCACCACCAAACTCAGCACGTTCCGTCGCTGCGCGCCCAACGCCATGCGAATGCCGATCTCGCGGGTGCGCTCGGTGACGATGTAAGCGATCACTCCGTAAATGCCGACGCCGGCGAGCAGCAGTGCCAGCGCCGCAAAGCCGCCCAGGAGCAACAGATGGAAACGGCGTCCGACGAGGGAATCGGAGAGCCGCGCCTCCATGGTCCGGAGGTCGAAAACCGGCAGCGCGGGATCCACTTCGCTCACCGCCTGACGCAAGGCGGAAGCGAGACTCGATGGGGGGACACTCCCGCGCAGGACCAACGCCATCATCGGGCGCGGCAATTGCCGATAACTAAGATAAGCCGCCGGTTCGATTCCGTGGTCCAGCCCTTGATGACGGACGCCCTCCACCACGCCGATGACAGTCGTCCATTCCGCGCCCGAACCAGCCACAAAAATCCGCCGGCCGACCGGGTCGTCGTTAGGAAACAACTGGCGCGCCAGGGCCTCACTCAGCAGGGCGACACTGGGCGCACCTTGGCCATCGCCGTCGTTGAAGAGCCGGCCGGCTCGCAGGCTGATACCCAGGGTACGGAAATAGTCCGAATTGACGGCAGTGATGGGGACGGCCGCTTCCCGCTTCCCTCCCTCCGCCGCCGGATCTTCCGAGCGCAGCGTTCCGCCCATGTTGTATTTGGTCAGCGGCAACTGGCTGGTCGCGCCGACCGATACGACCCCGGGCAACGCGGCGGCGCGTTCGAGAACCGCCTCGTAGAATTGCACCCGTTTGAATTCCTCATCATAACGCGGCGGAAGTCTTAATTGCGCCGTCAGCAAACTTTCAGGCCGGTAGCCCGGGTTCACTTCGATCAGCTTGACGAAGCTGCGGATCAGAAGGCCCGCACCGGCCAGCAAGACCAGGGCGAGGGCGACTTCGGCCACCAGCAGCGCGCTGCGCCAGCCGCGTCCGTGCGACCGGCTGCCGCGTTCGCCTTCCCGGAGCGAAGCATTCGCGCTCGGATGCGAGAGCCGCAGCACCGGCAGGAGGCCGAACAGCAGTCCGGTCCCGAGCGAAACGAGCAAGGCAAAGGCGAGCACCCGCAGATCCATGGTAATGGCCGTCATCCGCGCCAACGGGCCCAGGGTGTCCACCAATTGGAGTGAACCGAGCAAACGGGTCAGCCAGTAAGCTAGTAACCATCCCGTCCCGCCTCCCGCCAGGGCCAGCACCAAGCATTCGGTCAGCATCTGGCGCGTCAGGCGCCACCGGCTGGCACCCAGCGCGGTACGAATGGCCACTTCCTTCTGCCGCGTGACGGCCCGTGCCAGTAATAAATTGGCCACGTTGGCACAGGCGATGAAGAGAACCAGAGCGACCGCGCCCAAGAGCACCAGCAACGGACGCCGGGTTGCGCCGAGGAAATGTTCCTGCAACGGGACGAGGAGCGTTTTGACGTCCGCCAACTCCGGCCTCTTTTCCGGTCGGGTCGTTTCATAACGTTGCACCAGCATGTTCAATTCGGTCTGCGCTTGCTCAAGTGTTACCCCGGGCTTGAGTCGGGCGACGGTCGGTTGAAGAGAAAAGAACGGGCCCACGAGTTCCCGTTGGGGGTCGAGGGCGAAGGGAACCCAAACGTCGAATTCTTTGACGAAACGAAAGCCTTCCGGCAGCACGCCAACCACGGTGTAGCTGGCGTCATTCAGTGTTATGCCGCGGCCAACGATATCTGGCTCACCCCGGTAGCGCTGTTGCCACAAAGCATGGCTGAGAAGAGCGACACGGTCGCCGCCGGGTTGGTCTTCATTCGCGCTCAGGTTGCGCCCGGGAGGTAGCGGTTGCACACCCAGCAGCGGCAGGAAGCCCGAAGAGATCGTGCAGACTTCCACCCGTTCCGCCTCGCCCGCGCCGGTCAGCGTCATCGTATCGCCCTCATAGGCGGCGATGCGCTCCAGCGTCTGGCTTTGTTCCTGCCAGGCGAGGAAGTGCGCCCCCCAGGGCCACTGGGCTTTGTCTTTGGAAACTTCCTCGATCCAGACCAGCCGCTCCGGATCGGGAAACGGTAGCGGACGCAGCATCACGGCATTGATGACGCTGAAGATGGCGGTGTTGGCCCCGATGCCGAGGGCGAGTGTAAGCACGGCTACGGCGGTGAAGCCGGGGTTCTTCAGCAGTTGCCGAAGGGCGAATTTAAGGTCAGTCATATTCTATCCTTCTTTCAAAACCCGCATGGGGTCTCGTCGCGCGGCCTGCCTGGCCGGCCACCAGACCGCGAACAGACCGGCGAGGGTCATCAGGGCGCCGGCGGTCAGGTGGGTTGGGAAATCGAACGGCTGCACGCCGAAGACCTGGTGCTCCAGAATCCTCATCGCCCAATACGTTCCGAACCAACCCAGCCCCAGGCCGAGGGCGAGAACCCGCACGCCTTCCTTCAGGAACAGACGGATGATGGCGGCCCGACTCGCACCGACGGCCACACGCACGGCGATTTCGCGCTCGCGCTGCTGAACGGCGTAGCCGGTCACGCCATAGATCCCGAGCACCGCCAGGAAGGCGGCGAAGGCCGCGAAACCCGTGAGCAACGCCGCCAGAAAACGCGTGCCCGCCCGTTGCCGGTCTTCACTTACGATCGTGACCGCCGGGCTGATCAGGGCGTAGGGCTCGAGTTCCATGGCGGCCGAGCGAATGCGTTGGTCCCAGAACGCCAGCAAACGATCCGTCCGGACGTGAACGGAGGCAAAGCGGCCCGGCGATTGCAGAAACGGCAGGTAAAGGTCGCGCAGGTCCGCGTCCTCGTAGCCTTGCCGGATGTCACCGACCACGCCCACGACGGTGCGCCAGGGGCCGAACGACGCATCCGGCATGTCTCCTTCCACGGTGCGGATTTGTCGGCCCATCGCGCTGCCGTTCGGCCAGAGCCGCCGCGCCAGGGTTTCGCTGACCACCGCCACCGGTTCGCTGCCCAATCGGTCGGCCGCCGTGAACTCACGACCTTGCCGCAGCGGCACATCATATACCCGGAAATAGCCGGCACCGACTTTCAACATCCCGACCGAGGCTTCGTCGTCCGGGGCTTCCGCCGCCTCGAAACGATGCGTGTTCGCCGGATAGAACGGCGGAAAGGCCGTCATCAATGCCACCTGCGAATTCGGGTCCTCCGGCAGGCGTTCGTTGAGGGCCGTGAAGAAGCGATCGAGCGCCGGGGCGTTCGTATAAGGCCACGCCGGCAGCCGGACTCCGACACGCAGAATCTGCTTTGGGTCGAAGCCGAGGTCGGTGTTCATTAGGTTTACCGCACTGCGAATCATCAGGCCGCAGCCCACGAGCAAGACCAGGGATCCGGCGACTTCCAGGGCGATCAACGACGACCGGACGCGGCGCATGAACGGGCCGTCCGTGGTCGCCGGGCCTTGGGAGCGCAGGGCGTCCGCGAGCCGGCGCTGCCAGGGCACCAGCAAGGGAAGGAACGCCAGCGACACCGCGATGAGGAGACTGATGCCGCCGAGACCAAGCAGAACGTGGGAATCCATCTGAATGGCGGAGGGCGCGGCCGGCGCGGGCTTGCCGAGTTGCTTCTCGACCAATGGCACGAGCAGGTGAAGCGTCAGGTGGGTCAACGCCAGACCCGTGGCCAGCGCGGCGGCGCAAATCAGTCCGGCTTCGGCGGCCAACAGGCGCAGGAGATGCGTCGGCTTCGCGCCCAGCGCCACCCGCACCGCCACTTCCTTCTGCCGACGCAAGGCTCGCAACAGCAGAAGGACGGCGACGTTCACACAGACCAGGACCAGCACCATGCCCACGGCGATGGTGATGCCGACGAGAACGGGCCGGATAGTTTCGACATAACGGTCATGCACGGATTGGAGATGGCAGCCCGTCCAATCCGGACGAAAATCCGAGCCGACGCTTCTTGCGGCTTCCGTGATCCGCTTTTCGGCAAACGAAACCGGAACCCCTTCCTGCAAACGCACCATGTAGGTTCTCATGCGCGCGCGGAGCGGTGTCATGATCTCGACCGTATCGCTGCTGTCCCGACCGAACCAAAACCCGGGTGGCAGCACGCCCACGACGCGTAGCGTTTCCGGCGGCTCGTCCTCTTGTGCCACGCGCAACGGACGCCCGATGATGTGCGGGTCCGAACCAAAACGATCGCGCCACAATGCATGACTGATGACGGCCACGGCTTCGCCTCCGGTGGCGAACTCCTCGTTCGCGAACGTGCGCCCCAGGACGGTTTGAACGCCCAGCCCGCGCAGGAATCCAGGCGAGACCTGCAAGGCCCTCGCCCGGGTGACGGGGCCGTCGTCCTTCAGGTAGAACGTCATCCCGGACGACGTGATGCTGTCGGCAACGACATCTTCGAGCGACTTCCAATCAATCCCGGTCATGCCGCGCGGTTCCCACGGACCGAACGGAGCGTATCTCAGATGATAAACCCGATCCGCGGTGGGATAAGGCAACGAGCGAAGGAGGTAAGCATTGACAATGGCCAGCGTGGACGCGGCGAGCGCCAGGCCCACCGCGAGCGACCCCACCGCCACGGCGGTGAAGCCGGGGTTTTTCAGCAGTTGGCGGAAGGCGAAGCGGAAGTCATTCATATTTGCAATTTGCGATTGCCGATTTGCGATTGAATCTTCGCGTCTGCGCGGCAGTTCCCCCCCATTCGCAAACCGCAAATCTAAAATCTAAAATCTCCTCACTAATTACTAATTACTGATTACTGATCACTGATTACTGATTACTCCGCCCTCAACGCCACCATCGGGTCCACCCGCGCCGCCCGCCGGGCGGGGAGCCACGAGGCGGCCAGGGCCATGAACAGCAACAGCAGGCTTGCGCCCAAAACCACCCGAACCGGATTGGTCTGCAGAGCGGGAAGCACCGAGGCGAGCAGTCGCGAAAGCCCGAGGGCACCGAGGAGTCCCAGGACCGCTCCCACCGTCGCGACGCGGAGGCCGGACCCGAGAATAAGCCGGACCACGTCGCCCATCTGCGCGCCCAGCGCCATCCGGATGCCGATCTCTCCGGTGCGTTGAACCACCGTGCGGGCGATCATTCCGTAGATGCCAATCGTCGCGAGGAAGAGACCGAGGCCGGCGAAGGCCATCAACAGGTGCCGGACCATGTCGAACTGGGAAGTCAGCCGGGCGATCATCTGATCCGCGGTCATCAATTCGCGGACTTGCAGCTTGGAATCCAGGCCGGTGACCGCGGATCGCAGGGCACTCATGATCGGCTGAACCGCGGTGCCGTCGGTGCGGACGGCGAGGACGAACCTCCGGGCGGGATTCTGAGCCATCGGCTGGTAGAGCTGGTAGGTCACGGGCTGGTCGGCCACATCCGCCGAGCGGGCATCCGCTACGACACCCACGATCTCCGACCAATCCGGCGTGTCCGAACCCGCCGGCGAGACCCGCTGGCCGATCGGATTTGCGTTCGAAAAAAACGTCCGGGCCATCGTCTCATTGATGATCACCACCTTGGGTGAGGAGGCCGAGTCAGAGCGGCTGAAGGGACGTCCGCTCAACAGTCGCGTGCCGGTCACCTGGAAGTAGTCGGGCGTGATGTCGTTCAGGAAGACCTGCGGTTCCTGGCCCTGGGAGGCTTCGCGTCCTTCGATGGAGTAGTGAGTCCATGCACGTAATCCTAGAAACGGCAGACCGAAGCTGAGGCTGGCGGATTCCACACCCGGTGACTGCTGCACTTGATCCAGCAACTGCTGATGAAAGGCCGTGATCCGCTCGCCATCCGGATAGGCATCCGGCGGCAAGCCGATGTCGCATTGGACGACGCCCTTCGAGGACCATCCGTAGTCCCGATCGAGGACGTTGATCGCACCGCGGACGAAGAACCCGGCTCCGGCCAGAAGAGTCATGGCCAGGGCGAACTGACCGGCGATCAACCAGCGGATGAGTCGTTGCTGGCCGCGTCCCGGAGTGCCGCCCCGAGCCCCGCTCTTCAACGCATCATGGGCGCGAATGCGAAGCGTCAGCAGGGCCGGCCCCAGGCCGAAAAAGAGGATCGTGGCGATGGAGACCGCGAGGTCGAAGAGCAGCACCCGTGAATCGAGGGAGAAGTCGATCGTCGGCCCGCCATTGTTCCAGATGAGGGTGTGCAGCCAGTGGGTCGTCCATTGGGACACGAACAACGCGCCCGCCCCGCCGAGGATCGACAACGTCAGCGCTTCCCAAATCAACGGTCGCAACAACTGCCGGCGCGCCGCCCCCAACGCGGCTCGTACCGCCAGCTCCCGGGATCGCTCAATCGTGCGGGCGAGCAGGAAGTTGGCGAGGTTGGAGCACGCGATGAGGAGCACGAAACCCGACAACCCCAGCAACATCCACAGGATGGCCCGCCCGGTTGGACTCATGTCCGCGACCGGGAGCCCTTCGCTTCGCCAGGTGGTGCCGACGTTTTCCGCTGGATAGTCGGTCGCCAGCCGCGCCCCGAAGGCCGTCAGGAACGCCTCCGCCTGTCCGGCCGACACGCTCTTACTTCTTCGACCCAGCACGTGCAGCCGGTGCGAAGTCCGGTCGAGACGGGTGGCGCCGTCCAGCGCCAACGGACTGAACACACCGACCTGATTGAACAGCCGATGATCCGTCGCTGCTGGAGGCATGACGCCGACGATCTCATAGAGTTCTCCACCGCTGCGAAGTGTTTGCCCGATCACGTCGTCCGTTCCCCCGAACCGGTCCCGCCACAGCCAATGGCTGATCAGCACGACACGGTTGTCGCCTTCTCTGGCTTCTTCGGCACGAAAGGCACGCCCCCGTTCCGGACGCACGCCCAGCACCGGGAACAGACCAGGAGTGATCCGCACCCACGGGGTCGGACGTTCGTAATCGTCGAGCGAATTATTCGATCGCTCATAGGCCGCAAAGTGACCGAACTGGACTGCCTCGCGCTGCAGGGCGAGAAAGTCGGCCGGCGAGAGGTTGCCGTTGGCGACCTGCGGCGTCGCCCGGAACACCTGCACCAGCTCATCCGAACGGGGAAACGGCAGCGGTCGCAACAACAGCGAATTCAGAAAACTGAACATCGCCGTGTTGGCCCCGATGCCGAGAGCGAGCGTGAGCACGGCCACGGCGGTAAAGCCGGGGTTCTTTAGCAGTTGGCGGAGAGCGAATTTGAGGTCGGTCATGGGGCGGTAATCAGTAATCAGTAATCAGTAATCAGTTCGCCTGCCGGTCGGCCTCGGACTCAATCGCAAATCAGAAATCAAAAATCGCAAATAGACACGGCCTCGGATTCGATCACCGACCCCAAGAGCCATTCCCAACTTCCTCATCATCTCTCATCCAGATGCATAGGGCATGCCACGGATGAAAACCCGGCGAAAGCAGCACAAATGAAGGCCTTTCATGGATCCGACCCTTTCCTCCCGGCTCGATATTGGGACGGCTCGATCCCATTTTCGGGACGCGGAGTCTTCTCCTTTTGGAGTGCGCCGCTGTGCGGCGCTTTGGATCGCCCGCGGAGAAGCCCTCCGAACGTCCCTTCCGCTTCCGCCGCACCCCCATCCCCGAAATCCAAAGCGGCGGAAACCGCCGCACTCCATACTAAAACTCGTCCAGCACCTTCACTCGATCCGTCTTGAATCCATAGATCGTCCGTACCATCGCCGGGTCCGCCGTGCGCTCGAACCACCCGGCGCTGCACCAGCGATAGTGGCTGGCCACCGGCACGAGGCCATGCCGCACCGCGTTCTGATGCACATAGTTCAGCCGGGCAAGGTAGCTCTTTTCATACGTCAGCCGCGTCTCCCAAAAATTATGCCACACCTTGCGCCCCTCCGTGCTGTCCAGTCCGTTGACCCAGCTCGCTCCGTGCTGATGAAAGTCTGCCAGGAACACCCGTAGCGACGACGCTCCGTCCTTCGCGCCCGCCGGCGAATGGGCGACAAAGTGATAGTGGTTGGGAAACACCGCCCACGCCTCCAACTGCCAGGCGTATCGGGCGGCGTATTTCAGCAGTCCGTTGTGCAGCCCCTTGAGCCGCGCGTCGCCTGCGAAGAAGTGCTCTTTCCGGTAAGTCCCCGCCGTGACGATGAACGTGCCGCTCTCACTGAGCCGGTGGGAAGGCGCGTGCGGCCAATAATTTGGAGTGCGGCGGTTTCCGCCGGTTTGGATGTCAGGGGGAGAGTCGTCCGAGTCCATTGCGGGCTTTTTTAATCCGCGCGTTACCCGCCGCCAACCCAAAGCGGCGCTCAGCGCCGCAAATTTGGAGTGCGCCGCTGTGCGGCGCTTTGGATCGCCCGCGGAAAAGCCCTCCGAACGTCCTACCGCACCTGCCGCACCTTCGTCCCCCCGAAATCCAAAGCGGCGGAAACCGCCGCACTCCAAAATCGCCAATCAGAAATCTCAACACTGATCACTGATTACTGTTTACTGTTTACTCCGCCCTCAGCGCCACCATCGGATCCACCCGCGCCGCGCGACGGGCGGGCAGCGCGCTGGCGAGCAGAGTCACGCCCAGGGTTACCGCGCCCACCAAGCCCAACAGCCAAGGGTTATGCGGCGACAGTTCAAAGAGCTGGCTCGTGAGCAGGCGGCCCGTGGCCAGCGAGAGCAGCAGCAACGCGGCCGAGGCAAGCAACACCGACACCACCGCGACCTGCCCGACCAGCAACCCTCGCTGCCAGGCACGAATTTCACGCCCACCGGTCGAGCGGACGCCGGCGCGCAACACTTCCGCGGCGTGGCCGCAGGATTGCCGCAACGCCGGCAACCAGCCGAACGCCAGCGCGGTCAGCAGCGAAATCCCGACGGCGGTGCCATCCACCGTCGCCTCCCGGATGAACGGCACGGTAGTGGACGCGAGGTTCTGAATGACCCGAACCGCCCCGCCAGCGAAGGCGATTCCTAATATGCCACCCAGCAACGCGAGCAGGACACTCTCCGCCATCGCCGCCCGCACGAGGCGTCCCCGTCCCGCGCCCAGCGCGAGACGGACCGCCAGTTCCCGCTGGCGCGTCACCCCGCGGGCCAGCAGCAGATTGGCGAGATTGACGCAACAGATCAGCAGCACCACCGCCACCGCCCCGATCAGCAACGGAAGGCCCTGCCGGGTCCGCCCAAAAACCTGATCGCGAAAGCTGAGCACCTCGAAGCTCCAGTGGCGGTTGGACTCCGGAAAATCGGCCGCCAGGCGTTGCGACAGGCCCGCCAGTTCGGTGCGTGCCGTGGCTTCGCTGACACCGGGTTTGAGCCGGCCGATCCCCAGAAACATTCTCGCGGCCCGGGACGTCCCGTCTTCACCGCGAGGGGTCGACATCGGAATCCAGATGGGTTTTTCCCCCGCCTTCACGAGCGTCCCGCTGCCCGGCGACGGGGCGCGATGGACAGGAAATTGCAAGCCCGGCGGAAGCACTCCCACGATCGTCCAGGTCTCGTGGTCCAGGCGAACCGTCTGGCCCAGCACGTTGGCATCGCCGCCGAAATGCGACTGCCACAGCTCATGACTGATGAGCGCCACGGGCGCCGCGTTCGCCTCGCCATCGGACGGAAAAAACAGCCGACCCAACGCGGGGCGTAGTTGCAGCAGGCTGGGGAGATTGGGAGTGGCCCTCACCGCCGGAACAATTCTGTTCTGGTCGCCGTCTTCCCAACGCGCGTCGGACGAGTTGTCGGTCACGACCGACTCGAAGCTGTGCGTCGCCGCCCGAATATCCTCCAGATCCTGCCAGGAAAGCTGGTTTTCGGTCGCTCCGGTTTGGGTGTTCACCCGCCGGATCCACATCAGGCGATCCTCGCCCTCGTAGCCTAAGGGACGCAGCAACACCGTCCGAGCCACGCTGAACACAGTCGTGTTCGCCCCGATGCCGAGCGCGAGCGTGAGCACGGCCACGGCGGTGAAGCCGGGGTTCTTGAGCAACTGACGGAGAGCGAAGCGGAGGTCTTGCATAGGGGCGAGGGGAAAGGGAGGAATCAGGAATCAGTAATCAGTAATCAGTAATCAGTAATCAGTGGTTAGTAATCAGTGGTTGGTGGTTCGTTGTTTCGACGGCGACGATGCGGAAGCCGATGTGGTCGGAGCGGCGCGGCGGTTCGTAGCGCAAACGAAACGCGGAACGGCAGAATAGGGCCTCGTCCATCCACGCTCCCCCGCGGCGGACTCGTGAGTAGGTGCCATCGCGGTTGGGGGTTCCTTGAGTCTCCCGCAAATCGGGATCGATTCCGCCGGGCAGCCGCGGGTGATACCAGTCGCGACACCACTCAAACTCGTTGCCGTGCATGTCGTGCAAGCCCCACGCATTGGCCGGGTAGGTTCCGACCCGGACGGCCGCGGCCCCGGGGGCTCCGCCGGGTCTTCCATGGTAGGGTTTCCCGAGGTTCGCCTGATGGCGGGTCAACGATTCGCCAAACGCGAACGCGGTGGTGGTTCCGGCGCGACAAGCATATTCCCATTGCGCCTCCGTAGGCAGACGAAATTCCCACCCCGCCGGCAGCTCGCCCGAGGCGCGGGCGCGTTCAGTCAATCGCCGGCAAAACTCCTCCGCTTCGATAAAGTTGACCCAATAAACCGGAAAATCATCGCCCTCGCCCGCGTTCAGTTCGCCCGGAATGGCACCCATCTCCCGCTTCCATTGGCCCTGTGTTACCTCAAATTTGCCGGTCCAAAAGCCCTTGGATAACGTCACCTCGACCTGAGCTTCATCCGCACGCCGCCCGACTTCATCGGCCGGACTACCCATGAGAAACCGGCCGGGCGGACACCAGCAAAAGCGAACCCCTCCAACCAAAATCTCATCCCCCGCTTTCGTGCCGGGAAAAGAATCCGTTGATGCTGGCGACCGACGGGCACGGGAACCGCCCAAGCCGTCTCGCTCGACAGTCGCAATGATCGCGGAAGAACCATCCGGTGAAACCTGGCGGACTCGCGGCGTCCAGTCCTGCTGGTCGCCCGACGCGGCATGCATGCCCATCCCGAGCGCAAGCGTAAGCATGGCGACGGCGGTGAAACCGGAGTTGTTCAGGAATTGGCGGAGGGCGAATTGGAAGTCGCTCATGATATCATTTCATCCGCCGTTTCGGAGAAGACGCATGATTACTTCAAGCTCCTGAGCATTTTTTGGGAGTTCAAGTTGTCGGGATCCAGCTCAAGCGCTTTCGAATAAGCTTGGATGGCCCGGTCTTTCTGACCGGCTTTGGCATAGGCTTCCCCCAGACTGTCGTAAGCATTGGAGGAGGCGGGAAACTCCCGGGTGTTCAATTCGAAGATGCGCAACGCCGCCGGTTTCTTCTCCTGGCCAAGAAGCTGATAGCCAAGTGAGTTCAGTTCTGACTCATCCGAGAAATTAAACGTCTCCGGTTGGGCCGCCTTCAATCGTTCATACTCCTCGATGCCTGCCTCCACCCCCCGGGCCTGGATGATTCCCGCGATCTTCATAGCGATCGAAAGCTTCGGCATGGTGTAGGGTTTCCCGTGGAGAATGTTCACGATGGCCTCGCAGATCTCGGGACGGCGGCTGGGTCCCTGGTTCGTCAGGATGACCACCAGGATTTTCTCTCCCAATCGCCGGCCAATGAACGCTCGGTATGGGCCGGTATTCCCGGTGTGCCAGACCATCCTATCTCCGTCCTTTTCGGCGGCATTCCAGCCAAAGCCATAGGTCGAGGTTCCTTCCCGAACGCTGGCCGGCGTGAACGCCTCATCCAGCGTGGTTGGTTTGACCAAACGATCGGTGTAGAGGGCCTGATCCCATTTCAGAAGGTCGTCCACCGTGGAAACCATTCCGCTGTCTCCTTTGGTGTAGCCGCGGCGGGAAGCGAGGTGAGTGTTCTTCATTCCGAGCGGCTCGAAAATGTTACGCGCCAGAAAATCGCCCAGTGACCTGCCGGAAACCTTTTCGACGATCATTCCCAGAAGCAGGTAGCCGGTATTGCTATAGCGATACTGCTTCCCCGCATCGGCAAACTGCCCATGCTGTTCGATGATCGCTTTGAGCACCTCGGATTCCTTCAGGTTCGGACGATCGATGCCCAGGTCTCCGACGTCGGGAATGCCGGAGGTATGTGTCAGCAGATGGCGAATGGTGATCCCCTCTCCCCAACCGGCCAATTCAGGAAGATACTTCGCGATCGGGTCGTCGTAGTGAAGCTGGCCGCGCTCAGTCAGCATCATGACCGCCATCGCGGTGAATTGCTTGGACACGGAGGCGAGGTTGGACGGTGTCTCCGGCTGATTCCGGCGCGACGAGCCGGCGGCGGTGCCCAACGCATCACGGTAGATAACCCTGCCGTTTTGGGCCACCAGGATGCTACCGTTGAACTGCCCGTTCTCATTCAACGTGGTCAGCATCGCGCGAATCGTTTCGCTCGGTGTGTCAGCGGCGTTCAAGTTGACTGCCACCAAGGCGATCGCAGTGAGCAGTCGAGATAACATCAAGTTGAGAAAGTTCATTACGTTGGAACTACCCGCGAAGGAACCCGCTGGTTTCCGAATCTTGCGCAGGACCCCACCGTGAGCACGGCCACGACGGTGAAGCCGGGATTCTTGAGGAGTTGGCGGAAGGCGAATTTGAGGTCGGTCATAAAAATGGGGGGCAAACATCGAACTTTGAACTTTCAACATCCAACGTCGAAGTCGGGCACCGGCCCCGGTCTGTCCGCTCGATGTTCAGCATTCAACATTCAGCGTTCGATGTTGGATGTTCAGCGTTCATCTCACTCTGCTCTCAACGCCACCATCGGGTCCACCCGCGCCGCACGCCGGGCGGGCAGCCAGCAGGCGAGCGCGGCCGCAACCGCGAGCAGCAGGGCCACCGCGGCGAACGTCAGCGGATCCTGGGGGCTTACCTGATAGAGCTGGGCCTCGACCACGCGCGAAAGCGCGAGGGCGCCGCCGAGGCCGAGCACGAGGCCGAGCGCGACGAGGCGCATCCCGTGCCCCAGCACCAGGCACAGGAGGTCGCGCCATTGCGCGCCCAGCGCGAGACGGATGCCGAACTCGCGCGTGCGCTGCGCGACGAGGTAGGACATCACGCCGTAGAGGCCGAGCACCGCGAGGAGCAACGCGATTCCGGCAAACGCGCCCAACAGCCCGGTGGCGAAGCGGCGCTGCGCGATCGAGTCCGTTACGCGTTCGCTGAGCGGCACCACATCGGAGATGGGAAGATTTGAATCCAGCGCGGCCACGCGCTGCCGGATCGCCGCCAGCGGCGCAGCGGCACCGGCGGTGCGCACGGCGAGATACGCGGACCGCCAGGGCTCCTGCGCGCTTGGCACGCAGATTTGCAGGCGGGGGTCGCCGTCGAGCTGGCGCTGCCGGATGTCGGCAAAAACGCCGACGACCTCGCGCTCCGCCGGAGCGCCCATCCCCGTCGAAATCCGTTTGCCGATCGGATTTTCGTCCGGCCAGATGCTGCGCGCGCTCGACTCGTTGACGATCGCCACGAGCGGGGCGCCCTCGCGATCGCGCTCGGTGAAGGCGCGTCCCTGCGTCAACCGAATGCCGAGCGTCCGAAAATAATCGGGGCTGACGATGTTGAACTGCGCCGCCAGCGGATTCTGCGGATCGACCGGCTGGCCGGGCAGCGTGAACGGCCGGTTGAGGATCGCGGGGCTGAAGGGCAGCGGGTAAACCGTCGCCGCCGCCTCGACGCCCGGCAGCGCCTGGACCTGCGACAACAACTGCTCGAAAAACGAGGTCTGCTTCGCGGACGGCCGATAGGCATCCAACGGGAGGTTGATCCGCAACGTGCTCACATGGCGCGGATCGAAGCCGGGATCGACGCTACTCAGCGCAATAAAGCTCCGCACCACGAGAGCGGCGCCGACGAGGAGCACGAGGGAGAGCGCGACCTGCGCCACGACGAGACCGGCGCGCAAGCGGTTGCCGGCAGCGCCGCCCTGACCGGAACGACCGGCCGTCTGCAGCGTCGCCTGCAGGTCGGTCTTCGCGCCCTGCCAGGCCGGCGCGACCCCAAAAAGCAGGCCGATAAGCAAGGCCACGCCGACTGTGAAAGCCAGCACGGGTCCGCCGATCGCGATGCGTTCGATGCCCGGCAGGCTCTCCGGCAACGTGGCGACGAATACCCGGGCGCCCAGCATCGCCGCCAGCAGGCCGACCGCACAGCCGATGGCGGCGAGCAGCAGACTTTCGGTGAGAAACTGCCGGATCAGGCGGGAGCGACTGGCGCCGAGCGCGGCGCGCAGCGCGGACTCCGCGCTGCGACGGCTCGCGCGCGCCAGCAGAAGGTTGGCGATGTTCGCACAGGCGATCAGTTGCACGAGTCCGACCGCGGCGAACACGAGCCACAGCGTCGCGCGCACGTTGCCGATGGCGCGTTCCGCGAGCGGCTGCACGAGCCCGCCGCGCGTGGCATTGGTTTCGGGAAACTCCTGGGCCAGCCGTTTCATGACGACGTCAACCTCGGCCTGCGCCACGGCGAGCGTGGCGCCCGGTTTCAGCCGAGCGTGCATGTCGAGGGCCGGCACGCCACGCTCCGCGCCCGCCTCGCCGAGCGGCAGCGGCACCCAGACCTGCGGCGGGAGCCGCGCGAGGCCCAGCGCGGTGCTGTCGAGCGTCGGCGGCAGCACGCCGATGATCGTGAACGGCCGGCCGTCCAGCGTGATGACCCGGCCAATCACGGCGTCGTCACCGCCAAACCGGCGCCGCCACATCCCGTCGCTCAGCAACGCCACGCCCTCCGCGCCCGGCCGGTCCTCCTCCGGCAGAAAGTCGCGCCCGAGCTGCGGCACCACGCCCAGCGTGGAAAAGAAATTCGCCGTCACGAGCGCGCCGAAGAGCTGTTCCGGTTCGCCCAGGTCGGTGTGGACGAATTCGTTGCCGCTGAGCGCCGCAACCTGCGCGAACGAGCCGACGTCCCGGCGATAGTCGAAGAAGGTGGCGGGCGACACGGGCACGTTGACCCGCCGGCCGGTGCTGCCCGGCTCCGGTCGTGTCTCGCGCAGGCTGACCAGCCGGTCCGGCTCGACGAACGGCAGCGGCTGGAGGAGCACGGCATGCACCACGGAAAAGATCGTGGTGTTGGCCCCGATACAGATCGCGAGGGTGAGCACGGCCACGGCGGTGAAGCCGGGGTTTTTGAGGAGTTGGCGGAGGGCGAATTTGAGGTCTTGCATGAGGATTAGCGGTTGGGGGCGAGAGGCAAGGGAGCGGCGCTTCTTCGGTTCAGCGTGTAGCTGAAATCACCGTGGCCGACCAAGGGCCGGCCGTCCTGGTTCAGAAAAAAAAGCACATCGTTATCTCCCTTCAACAGGTCAAGACGCGGCTCCGTTGACGTCGCGTCCAGACGATAGATCATTGCGTCCGGGTCCGCATGGGCACCACGAAGGATGCTCCATTTGCCTTCGCGCGTTTGCCCCCGGTAAAGAGTGCCTTCCACTTTGTAGCGGGTGGGAATTTTCGTCTCCGGATCCTGATAAAGCGTGATGCGCCATTTCACTTTGATGCAGCCGGCATCATCCGGTCGCCGCAACTCGCGGGCGATGCCACGGCACGGACTGCGCCCCTCGAATACACCGAAGACGGACGGCCCCTGGGACAAAGGGGAATTGGTGTAGGACACCGACGGTCTCGCCAGAGCCAGCGCGAGATCGCCCGGCGTTTCCGCGGCTTCAAGCCGGTTCAACGTGTAGCTGTAACCGCCATCGCCGACCATCAAGGTCCGATCCGACTCCAGAAAATGCAGGACATTGTCCGAGACCTGAAGCAGTGAAAGGGCCTTGTCCAATTCGATCACGACGGCCCCTGGATTCGTCCTCGTCCCTTTGGCAATGGTCCAGGTGCCTTCGCGCTTCACGGTGATGGCCTTTTTCGCTGCGATACTCGTTGCCGAGGCCGGAACGTATGCGCACTCCAACTGGTAGCCAGCCGGCACCAGAGTTTTGGGATCGCGGTGGAGCGTCAGGTTCCAGCACAACGGATCAGAATCGCCGCTGGGAATCTGAAAGAACGCTCTCATTCGCTCCCCGCATGGACTGCTGCCCACAAAAACGCCGGCGGTGACAGCCGCCCTGGGAATCAACGGCGGTTCCTGAGAAAACAGGTGAGCGGCAGCGTAAAACCAGATGCCGGCAATCAACGGGCGTGTGAATCGATTCATAATAGTTGGCGGAAGGCGAATTTGAGGTCGTTCATAAGTCGGTGGTCAGTGGTTGGAAACAGAAACATCGAACGCCCAAGGGTGCGGGAAGGCAGCCCTTGGAAGTTGAGCGTTGAATGTTGAATGTTGGGCGTTCATTTCATTCAGTCCTCAGCGCCACCATCGGGTCCACCCGCGACGCGCGGCGGGCGGGCAGCCAGCAGGCGAGCAGAGTGGAGAACGTGAGCAGGAGCGGTGCGGTGGCGAAGACCAGGGGATCGAATGGCTGGACTTCAAAGAGAAAGCCGCTCATGGCCTTGGCCGCCGCCGCGGCGAGGAGCAATCCCAGCCCGAGTCCCACGACCGTGAGCCGGACGCCCTCGCGCAGAATCAGCCCGAGCACCTGGTCGCGGCTGGCGCCCAACGCCATGCGGATACCGATCTCCCGGGTGCGCCGCGCCACGGAATAGGCCTTCACGCCATAGACGCCGACGACCGCGAGCAGCATGGCCACCGCGCCCAGCGCGGCGAACAATCCGGCCCCGGCGCGGATCAGCCACACCAGGATGTTGGTCTCCATATGTTGGCGCAGGGACTTGACGGCCAGCACCGGCAGCGCGGGATCTAACTGCCGCACTTCCTCGCGGACCGTTCGCATCAGCGCCTCAGGGTCCGCCGGCGGGAGGGCGCGGACATGCAGATGCATGGCCGACCAATTGTCCCGGACCTGCGCATAGGGCACGAACACCATCGGACTGGGCGTCTCTTCCGCGAGCTCCCCTCGAAACGGCGTGACCACACCGACGACCTCGACCGGCTGGCCGTTTCCAAATTGGAGGCGGCGGCCCAGCGCGTCTTCTCCGGGCCACAGCTTCTCCGCGAGGACCGTGTTGACGATGGCCACGAGCGGCAGGTTCGTGGCGGAGAATTCCCGAGGTTCAAATTCCCGCCCGCGCTGAAGGGCGATCCCCAGCGTGCGGAAGTAGTCCGAGGCGATCACGTTGAAGCGCGCGCCGATGGACCGCCCTTCCTCCGGCGTTGCCGCATCCACCGGCGGCGGCAGCGGCGAACCGGCGCGCTGCACTCCTTCGCCCAACGACAATTCCCCCAGAGGCACAGACGCGGCCAGCGTGGCCGAGTCCACCCCGGTCAATCCGCGGACCCGCTCCAGCACCTCGCCGTAGAGCTGGCGCACACTGGCTTCCGGGCGGCCCAGGAGGCCGGCGTCGAGCTGGAGGTAGAATCCGCGGTCAAAGCGAAAGCCGGGATTGATGTTCATCGCCTTGATGGCGCCTTTGGCAAACAGTCCGGCCGCCACCAGCAGCGTCAGCGACAGCGCCACCTGCCCCACCACCAGCAGATGTTTCGCCGCGAACAGGCCCGCGTGGCCCCCGCCGGAATCCGTGGCGGTCTGCTCCTTGAGGTCTGCATTCACGTCCCTGCGGGCCAGTTTCCAGGCCGGTCCGAGCGCGAAAAACACCGTGGCCAGCGCGCAGAATCCGAGCGTGGCGGATAGCACGCGCCCGTCGGGCTGGATGGAGATCAGGACCGGCGAAGGCGCGACGACGTTGAGCGAGGACACCAGCCAGCCGCTGATCCAAACCGCCGCCAGCAACCCGAAGGCCCCGCCGGCCAGGGCCAGCAGACCGCCCTCGACCAGCAGTTGCCTCAGGATGTCCCCGCGGGTCGCCCCCAGCGCGAGCCGGATGGCGATCTCCCGGCGCCTCGCCGTCCCGCGGGCCAGCAGCAGGTTGGCGAGGTTGAGGCAGGCGATGAGCAGGACGGCGCAGGACATTCCCAGCAACAGCGCGCTGAGCGCGCTCAACAGGCCGCGATCGTCATGCGGCGCCGTGCTGACGCCCATGCGGGGAAGCTTCGCCACCAGGAGCCGTTGATCCCGGTTCTCCGCCGGGAATGCCTGGGCCAACTGATCGCTGACGACCCCAAGCCGCGAGTTCGCCTCGGCCAGCGGAAGCCCCGGCTTGAGGCGTCCCACCAGCATCCAGTCGTGCCGGCTGCGGTTGGTCAGCCGTCCGGCATCGCTGTCTCGAGACAACAGCGGAAAGTAAAACTCCGTGGGCAGCGTCGGCACCGTGCCGGTGAATCCCCGGGCGGCGACGCCGATGATCGTGCAGGAGCGGCCATTCACCGTGAGGCTCCGGCCCACGATGTCCGCTGGCGCGCCCTGCCGTTGCCACCATTCGTGGCTGACGATGACCACCGGGCTGGCCGATGTTTCATCCTCGGGAAGAAAATCCCGTCCCAGAGCGACGGGCGTGCCGAAGACCGAGAAATAGTTGGCGCTGACATTCAGTGAAAAGACTTTGCGGGTGGTGTCGCCCTCGGTCACTCCCACCTGGCTCGGTGAAAAGGCATAGACGTCTTCGAACACCTCCCGGGCGGCACGCAAGTCGGTGAAGTTGGGATACGAGAAGCTGCGATACTCGCCGGGCCGCGCCGTGTTTTGCGAATACACGCCCACGAGCCGATCCGGATCGTGTCCGCCCAGCGGCTTGAGGACAACGGCGTTGATCAGCGTGAAGATGGTCGAGTTTGCCCCGATGCCGAGGGCGAGGGTGAGCACGGCCACGGCGGTGAAGCCGGGGGTTTTGAGCAACTGGCGGAGGGCGAATTTGAGGTCGGTCATGGTCGGTAATCAGTAATCAGTAATCAGTAATCAGTCGTCAGTCGTCGGTGGTCCGGAGTCCGCTCACCCGACTGCTTCGGATTCCGTCGCGTAGCGCCAGTTGCCGTTCCAGAGGGATCCATCCTCTTTCTTCGGATGCATAGGGCATGCCATCGACGAAAACCCAAGGAAAACGGTGGAAATGCAGGCAATTCGTGGAACCTAGCCCTCCGAGGCAGTTCGATTTTGGGACGACTCGATCCCAATTCTGGGACGCGGAGTCTTCCCTTTTGGAGTGCGCCCTTTTGGAGTGCGCCGCTGTGCGGCGCTTTGGATCGCCCGCGGAGAATCTCTCCGAATATCCCTCTGCTTCCGCCGCCCCCTCCCGACATCTAAAGCGGCGGAAACCGCCGCACTCCAAATGCCAGGTAGATCCCATCACCCCAATCCCGCGGCCCGGGAACAGAAGAAAACGAAGAGAACGAAGAAGAGGTGGACTTACCGGTTCATTCCCGACACCCGCCACGTTGTCTGGGAGACCGCGCCCGCTCCGGCATGGTTCCAAAGCCTGGCAAACCCCACCAGCGCTGGCGCCCTGGATTCACTGGGAATTGGCCATCGCTTCGAAGGTCCGGGTAAAGCACTTGGATTCCGTGTGGTCGGGATTCCGTGGGTCGTTGCCCGGCCGGCGACCGTAATACTGGTCCAGAAATCCTCCCGCGCCCGACCACACCGTTTGCACCACTCCGAGAAAATGCTGGTTCATCGGCGGCGGAGAGGAAGCCCGAAAACGAAGCATGTCCGTCACCTGCGCGACGCCCACCTCGGGCTTCTTCCAGGGGCAGCTCACCACACTAAGCCCCTTCATGGCGAAGTACACCGCCGTCGGGTCGGGCCGATCGTAGTGCCAGTCGCAGATGACCACGTCTTTCGGGATGAGATCCACCGCCCCATGAGTGTCGTTCTCGCTCGCCTCCCATTCTCCGAGCCCGGTGGCTTTCCCGTCCAATAAGCGATCTCCCCACATCCAGAGCTGCCGTTGGGTCGGCTGCAAGTGGTCACGGATTCGCCTTACTTCGTCGGCAAACAACTCCGCTTTGTTGCGGCCCCGACAACGGGGACATTGGTCTTCGCCGAGGTAGAAGACTTCATCCAATCCCGCGTGAAACGCATCGGCTCCAAAGGCGTCGCACACTTCATCCACCAGCGCGAAGACGACCTCATGTACCTGCGGGTGTCGGGGGCAATAACTCTTGCAATACAAGCGGTCCGGGTTGGGCCAGACATACTTCTCGGGGAACTTCACTGCCGGGGTCTCGTCGAATTCGGGATAGACTTGGAGCAGCTTGCCGCAGCGGGATTGCCATGATTGATGGCCCAGGAGATTGACCAAGGGAATGATCCGGATCTGGTGGCGCCGGCCGACCGCGGCGAGGCGTTGGGCGTGCTCCTTGGAAAGCCCGTTGGGGTCGGCCAGCTCCGGGCGGCTCGTGAACTGGAAGCCATAATCAACCCGGAGGATCAGCACATTCACCGAGCGCGGCGCGAGCTCCTCTTCGATAAACTTGATGAACTCGTCCAACCGCTGCGGCGAAGGCGCCTGAATGCACAAGCCGCGGACCGGGAGCGGTGGTTCCACCGGCCGCTCGGCCGCCTGGGAAAGGAAGAATCCGGAAAGGAGCAGGTAGAACAGGCGTTTCATCGTGTACCTCAGCCGAAGGCTACGGGCCGGAGGAATCGGGCGCGAGCGATTCTCTGCGGAGCGAAGATGGGGCGCGTCAACCGGCCATGGGGCAGGTCTGCTGCCTCGAGCCTCCCGTTGGATCGGTCTCGGAATCCTCTCCATTCGTGTGCCTGCGGATCCGTTCGTGGCGATGCTCAGCGTCGGTCAACCAGGTAAACTCGTGGCACGGCCTCACGGGCGCATCTTGAATTGGTCCTGCTCGGGACTGCGGTGGGGAGCACCTGCCGGGGCGAAAGCGCCAAAGAAGTCGAGAAGGGTTGGCACAATCCGCCAGGACAGCCCGTATCGATCCTGGAGCCAGCCGCATTGGACCTTCTTCCCGCCGGCGGAAAGCTTTTGCCAATAAGAGTCCACCTCCTTCTGGGTCTTGCAGTTCACCACCAGCGAAATCGCTTCGGTGAACTTAAAGTGCGGGCCGCCCTTCAGCGCGATGAGTGGCTGCCCATTCAGTTCGAAGGCAATGATCATCATCGTCTTTCGCGCCGTCCAAACGCCCATGGCCGGCGAATCGGCTGGCATTCCAGGGCGGCGGGGCTAGAACCAGACCATGATTGTTTCACGTCAGGACCGGATTCCCCAGGCGTTCACTCTCATTGAACTGCTGGTGGTCATTGCCATCATCGCGATTCTCGCCGGGATGCTCTTACCGGCGCTCGCCCAATCCAAGGCCAAGGCGCAGAGCATTAAATGTGTGAGCAATCAGCGACAGATCGGACTCGCCTTTAAGATGTACGCCGACGACAATCGGGATTTCTTCCCAGTCCATTCCGGCTGGGGCGATGTGGGCGGCAAATTTTGGACCAATGCCAACGTCGCCGGCAATGCCGCAGACTACGGTGGGCGCACGGCGGAGACGAACCGCCCCTTGAACATCTTCACTGGCGGCCCGGCCGTCTTTCAATGTCCCTCCGACAAAGGCGATCAGTTGAATATACAGGTCAAGAGCTGCTGGCTGGGCTGGGGCAACAGTTATCTGGTAGCGTGGGCCGCGGAGGCGTTCCGAGTCCGTCATGTGACCGGCGATTCCCGGCCTTCGGCCCGCGGCACTCGCCAGGCGATTCCCATTCGGGAGTCGGAGATCGCCAGGAGTCCTTCCAACAAAATCCTCCAGGCCGACTGGGTCTGGCATGCAAACCGTCCCACGTCATCTCAGCGCACCGCCTGGCACACCATGCGGGGTAAGCGCTTCGTCAACGTACTGTTCGGTGATGGACACGTGGAGAACTATCGCTTTCCGGCCCAGATGGATAATTGGATCAGCATAGCGCCGGACCCGACCTTTCAGTGGTGGTAAGTGCCCTCGATGAAGGCCTGCGGGTCGCCCAGCAGATTCGGGTGGCCCAACACAAACACTTCCAGAATCTCCGACCACGGCACGCCGATCAGCAGCGTGCCGTGCTTGATCAGGCCGAACCCGAATGTTCGGAGTCCCGGCTTCAGCCGGCGGAGACATCCCTTAGCACGAGCTGTCTGAAGACGACCAACGCGCTGGAGAAACTCAATATCCCACCGCCTCAAGGCGGGATTCCGAACCTTCCGCCGATCGTCCCTCCTGCGGTCTCCTCAGTACCAGGTCGCTCCCTTCTCACTCAACACGTCCTTTCCAATGGACATCTGAGCCGCGCCCGGCCAATTTTCACGGAAACAACCATAGTACGATTGCGCGTAACATAAGTTAGCCGGCCTTGAGCAGGCACCCACCGCTCCATACCATGAACATCAAAGACTTCACCGAGCAGCAGAAACAGGCCCTTCTGGATTTGGCCATGCTTGATGATCTGGTCAGGAGTGACCGCCACGTCGCCGCCAACGAAAGCGTTTTTTTGTCATTGATCAGAGAGGTCTTAGAGAAATGACAGGGCAGGTATCCGGCGCGCCACGCTGGGCGAAGCAAGAAGTCGGGTGAAGGAATCGCTGCCCCTCCAGAGCTTTGGTATTCGGGCGGGCGAGCCGCCCGCGCTCCCGTCCGGCCAAAGACCACTGGTTCCGACGTAATGGGGTTCGGAGTCCCGGCTTCAGCCGGCGGAGACATCCCTTAGCACGAGCTGTCTGAAGACGACCAACGCGCTGGAGAAACTCAATATCCCACCGCCTCAAGGCGGAACTCCACACCTTCCGCCCGCGATGAATTTGCCCTTTGAGCCTGGCCCGGATGCTTCGACCTTTCCCCGGTGCCGCGGGTGATCCTCCACCTGGATATGGATGCCTTCTACGCGTCCGTCGAACAGCGCGACCGGCCCGAGTTGAAGGGCCGGCCCGTGATTGTCGGCTCACCACCCGATCAGCGCGGCGTGGTCTGCGCCGCCAGTTACGAAGCCCGGCGGTTCGGCGTCCGTTCCGCCATGCCCAGCCGCACCGCCGGACGCCTCTGTCCACACGGCGTCTTCGTCCGGCCGCGCATGGCCCGTTATCAGGAGGAGTCGAAGGCGATCTTTGCGCTGGTCCGCGCGACCGGAGTCGTGGTCGAGCAAGTATCGGTCGATGAAGCCTACCTGGAGGCCACCGGTTTGTTGACGCCACCGGGTGATGAAGCCTTGCCGGCCACCGTTCCCCTGGCCCGCCGGATCAAGGAACAGATCCAGGCCTCCCGCGGCCTGACCGCCAGCATCGGAATCGCTTCCAACAAACTGTTGGCCAAACTCGGCAGCGACTTCCAAAAGCCGGACGGACTCACCGTGATCCTGGATCGGGATCGGGTGGCCTTTCTTCGTCCCCTGCCCTGCCGCGCGCTCCATGGTGTCGGTGCCGTCACAGCGGAAATCCTGGCCCAAGCCGGACTCCACACGGTCGGCGACCTCCAGGACTATCCCGGTGATCTTCGTTCGCTGGCGGGTTCCTTCGGGCCGCAGTTGAAACGCTTTGCCTTCGGCGACGACGACCGGCCGCTGGAACTGGGCGACTGGGTCAAAAGCATCAGCAGCGAAAACACCTTCCTGCACGATACGTCCGACCGACCCACACTGCGCCAGTGCCTCCGGGAACAGGCGGAGGAAATTGCCGGCAAGCTCCAACGCCGGCGACTGGCCGCCGGCACCGTGCAGGTGAAGGTCCGTTATGGCGACTTCACCACGCTTACCCGGCAGATCAGTGTCGAGGAACCGGTGACCGAAGCGCGGGATTTGTATCGGCTGGGATGCTGGCTGCTCGGCCGGGAGAATTTGGTTCGCCGCCCGCTCCGCCTGCTGGGCTTGGGCGCCAGCGGCCTGCTCGAGGTCGGCGCCGTTCAATTGGTCCTCCCCTGGTCACAGAATCCCCCCGCCCGCGCCCCCGATGTCTCCCGCTGACCGCCTCGTCGAAGTTCTTCCTGGGGTGGTCCGTTGGGCCGCCTTTTCGCCCCCGCACCGGGTGGAGCTCTCTTCCACTGCGGTGCGCACTGCGGGCGGCTGGTGGATTTTCGACCCGATCCCGCTTGCCGAGACCGCCGGGGAACTGTTCACCGTCGCCTCGGTCGCAGGAATCGTCCTGACCAACGAAAATCACGAACGCGACGCGGCCGCCTGGAGCAACCGCCTCCGGCAAACGCCTTGGGTGGCGACGGAGGCAAACCTCACCCTGCCTCATCTCCGTCGTTGGCCGCCGGGTTCGTCGCGGTTGGAGGACTGGCATCTGATTCCCTTGTCGGGCGGCCCACGCGGGGAAACCGCCTTTGTTTTTCCGGAACGTTCGCTCGCGGTGTTCGGCGATGCCGTGATCAACCTCCCCGGTCGCGGTCTCGAAATCTTGCCCGACAAATACGGCGAGGATCCCCGGCAGCTCCGGGAATCCCTCCGCCGCCTGCCCGACTTTGAGCAGGCCTTGTTCGCGCATGGTGAGCCGCTGATCGGTCAGGCGTCGAACCGGATCGCTGCTTTGCTGGCGTGAGGCGTGAGGCGTGACCTACCGTCCCAACGCTCCGGACCGTCTCAACTCCACACCGTGAAGCGGGCGGACGAGCCGTCCGCGCTCCCGACAAGGAGGCGCCAAGGACCGGACACCTGTCGAAAACATCACCCTCGAGTGTGCGTCGGGGACCACACGTCGGGGACAGACCCTTGGGAACTGCTGCGTACGGAACCCCGGGCGAAGTCGGAATGCGGAATGCGGAAGTGGGAGCCAGGGGGCAGACTGAGCTGAAGGGCGGGTGTGGGAACTTGGAGCTTGGTTTTTGGAGCTTCTATTGAGCTTTCTCCTCGCGGTCCCGGTCAGGACCATTTCAAGAGGCACCCGAGACCTTGGGTTTTCGGACTCGGAACTTCACTCCGCTCTTTTGAACTTTGAGCTTCCCCCTTCCCCCTTCCCCCTTCCCCGCTTAGCGTCCGCGCCGCTACATGTCCGGATTGCCCTACGAACTCGCCCTGGCGCTGCGCTACCTGCGGCCGAAGCGCACGTTCGTGTCGGTCATCACCCTGATCTGTATCCTCGGCGTGACGTTGGGCGTCGCCGTGCTGATCATCGTCATCTCGGTCATGACCGGTTTTGGAATCCAGATCCGGGAACGGCTGATCGGCTTCAACGCGCACATCACGGTTGAAAACGCGCATTATCCGGAACTCACCCACTGGCGGGAACTGTCGGAACGCATCTCCACCAACAACTGGGTCAAAGGGGTCGCGCCCTACATCAATACGCAGGTCATGATCAAGACCCAGCCAAAGGACTCCACGCCCTCCCGGGTGTTTGGCACGATTGTGCGGGGCATCGACCTGACTCTGGAGACGCGCGTTTCGAAGCTGACCAACACCCTTGTCAGCGGCGAATTCCGACTCGGGCCCAACAGCGTCCTGCTCCCCTATGTAGTCGCCCACGACCATAAGCTCCGGGTTGGCGACGACCTCGCAGTTTATTCCATTCCGGCGCTGGAAAAGGCCTACCAAGCGTTGCAAAAGGGTGAAGATGAGGCCGACTTTGCGCAAAATTACACCGTCCGTGGCATCCTCGACCTGGGGATGAACGACCTGAACCAAGGCCTGGTGATCACCTCCCTGGCCGACGCGCAGGATTTGTGGGGTCAGGGCGATCGGGAAGGCGTCCAGGGCCTCAGCGTCATGCTCCACACCTTCGACGATGCCGCCACGTTGCGGGCTTCTCGCGAACTCCAGCGGCAACTGGGCACCAATTACTTCGTCGGCAGTTGGCTGATCACTCATTCCGCATTCCTCGACGCCATCACCACCGAGAAGTACGTTATGTTCTACATCCTCTTCTTCATCGTGATCGTCGCGGCGTTCGGCATTATGAGTGCCCTCATAACCTTCGTCGTACAAAAAACCCGGGAGATCGGCGTGCTCAAGGCCCTCGGCGCCACCCCCGCCTCGGTGGCGTTGCTGTTCGTCGGACAAAGCGTGGTGGTGGGGGTGCTCGGCGTGCTGAGCGGACTCGGCTTTGGCCTGCTCGCCCTCCGCTATCGCAACGAGTTCCTGCACGTCATGAACCGCGTGACTGGCTACGAACTGTTTCCGGCCTCCATTTACCAGTTTACCGCGCTGCCGGCCAAGGTGGTCACCAGTGATGTGGTGGTGATTTGTGTCGTATCCCTCGTGATCTGCATCCTGGCCGGCGTGCTGCCGGCGTTGCGCGCGGCCTGGTTGCAACCGGTGGAAGCTCTGCGCAATGAATGAACCGGGTCTCCAGGCCACGGGCCTGACTAAGTCTTACTCCCTCGGACGCCGCACCCTCGACGTGCTGCGCGGAGTCGAACTCACCGTAGCCCGCGGCGAGTTTCTCGCCCTGCGCGGCGCCTCGGGGGCGGGCAAAAGCACCCTGCTCCACCTACTTGGCGGACTCGACCGCCCCGACGCCGGCGAAGTCACCGTCGGTACTCAGCGGCTCGCCGCCCTCTCCGCCACCCAGCTCACGCTGTTTCGGAACCGCCACGTGGGCTTCATCTTCCAATCCTATCATCTGCTTCCGGAACTGGACGCACTGGAGAATGTCGCCCTGCCCGCGCGCATGGCCCGCTTGCCGGCTGGCGACGCCCGGGCTCGCGCTCGTGAACTGCTGCGCCGGGTCGGTCTGGTCGAGCGCCTGGAACACCTGCCGCCCGAACTCTCCGGAGGGGAACAACAGCGCGTGGCCCTCGCCCGCTGTCTGATCAATGAACCCGACGTCATCCTCGCCGATGAACCCACCGGCAACCTGGACTCCCGCACCGGCACCGCCGTCCTGGACCTATTGCTGGAACTGCGCGCCGAACGCGGCACCACGTTGATCATCGCCACCCACGACGCCGCGGTGGCCGCCCGCGCCCAACGCGTGGTCGAAATGGTCGATGGACGCCTGGCTAACGCTTCGGTGTCAGCTCCTCAGTGACAAAAGCCTCCCGCGCGAGCGCATCTTGAATTGGTCCTTACTGCGCTGGCGCTAAGGGAAGAGGAAAGCTCCAAGTTCCAAAGAAGGGTGGACCTCCAAAATCCGGACGTGAATCGAG
>CAYYSX010000047.1:0-28551 GCA_964474315.1 uncultured Verrucomicrobiota bacterium
ATGAGTGTCGAAGTCCACATCGACTGGGCGGGCGAAATCCACCTCGTCGGCCTCCTGCACGGCGCGGAGCGCAACCTGGCTGTTTCGTTGGAGTACGCGTCGGGGTGGCTGTGCCGGCCGCCTTCGCGATTGACCCGACCACCCTTCCGCTGCGGCTCGGCCCGCATCACGGCGAAACACAGCTTCGGCAGCCTATTTCCGGCAAGAGGTTACGCTGGAAGTAAGAAATACGATTCTTGACGGACTTTTCAGTCCGGTAAGAATCTACCCAATGAATTCAACCACCCGGTCCGATTCCGTCTGGTTCACCACCAAGGGGCAGGTGGTCATTCCCATGTGGCTGCGCAAGCAGTTCCACATCGAGGACGGAACCAAAGCCGTGGTCCAGGCCACGCCCGAGGGGATTCTCCTCAAACCGGTCACCGCCGTGACCATCCGCCGCCTACGGGGAATCCTGAAGCGCAAGCCGGGCAACCCGCCCTTCGCCGAGGAATGGGCCGATCACAAGCGCAGGGAAAAGGAATTGGAAGAGGCCAAGTATGCCCGCAGCACAGGTGGTTCTCGATAGTCACGCGCTGCTCCGGTTCCTGCGCGATGAACCGGGCGCGGAGACCGTCTCGCAAATCCTTGAACGGGCCGGGAGGCGCGACCAGCCCGTCCACATGACCGAAGTAAACTACGCCGAGGTACAATATATCATCCGGCGGAAAGACGGCGACGCCGCCTGGACGGCCATTGCGGCAGAACTGCCGGCGGCGCCCATCGAGTTTCATCCGGTCACCCGCACCCTCTCCGATCGGGCGGCGGATTTCAAAGCACGTGTCTCATTCAGCCTCGCCGATGCCTTTGCCGCCGCGCTGGCCAAAGAGACGAAAGCCGAACTCGTCACCGGCGACCCGGAGTTCAAGCCGCTCGAGAAGGAGATCAGAATCCACTGGCTGAAATGACGCCACGGCCAACGGGACCGGAACCTCTGTCACTCGGATCGAAGGAACGTCACGCAATCGAAGACCGGATGCGCCAACAGCCGCATGCCGGCCAACTCGACGGCAGACAAATCTGTCGCCTCATCGACTGCAACGACGTAGCGAAATTCACTTACCAGTCTGCTGGTGCTGCTGCTGCTAGGTTTGCGGTGGATCGGTTCCAAACGCTTCATGTCTCAAATGTAATGCTACGTAAATTAGGCTATCGATTTCCAAAGGCTCCAGGCGACGGTTGTTCACCTCGGCGATAGCTGCGCTTCGGTAAAAGCGACCACCTTCCGATGCCCGTAGTCGATATTCTTGGTCAACTATTGGTATCTTGCGAAGGATGGCATCCGGCGATCCAACCGATTCGTCAGAAAAGAAAGCTTAAAGGGGAAGGTCCCTTGTGGGGTCGTTCAAACTCGCGGCACCAACGCTTTCTTTTCGTCACCCTGTGGGATGGCTGCAAACTGAGGCCTATCCCGGATTGCTTACCCATGGAAAGCAGGTTGCACCGGCCCGCACCCGCGGCTCAATCCCGCCGGCAACCCCTCGCCCAGGGTCGGTCGGCGTCACTTCCTGACCAGCGGGTTTGCGCACCCGGAGTGCCGGAAAGGCGGAAAAATCGCGGTCTGCCGACCCCAGTGCGCGCACGCCGTGGTGCAGGCGGAACGGAAGGACAGGACGTTGGTCCCGCGCGTCGGGCTGTAACAGACCCGGCGCAGTGGCGCCAACTGGTTTCTCGCCGGCCTCAATGGCACCCGGGAACCCCGCCCGCTGGAGCTGAACCTCCGATCCTTCCGCGGGTTCGACCGGGCCGTGCTGATCGCCGAGGGATCGGAGGCGTCCATGACCGTCCGCACCGAGACGCTGCGTCGCCCGGCCCGGCGGCGTCACACGCTTCCCGCCGAGGGAGGTTTCATCCTCCGCCTTCAGCGGTGAGCCATCGCGCGGTGGCTTCACGGGTGGCGCGAAGAGCCCCTCCACCGACCGCCGCCGCTGCGTGTTGGCCGCAAGGCCGGGCAGCTCACTCCGGATGCAACGGCGGCCCCAGGAACTCCGTCCCCCAGGCTTTCAGCCTAAAATCCCAACCCTTACTGCATCGTTACGACCAAGCTGCTCAATGAACTCAACGAAGTTTTCGCAGCTTGACGCTGACCAGACATAGCTACAGCATATAGCTATGACGACCGCAAAAATCTTCCAGCATGGAGGCAGCCAGGCTGTCCGCTTGCCGAAGGCCTTCCGCTTCGACGGCACCGAGGTTCTGATCGAAAAGCATGGCGACGAGGTGGTGCTCAAGCCCGTGCCCGCGGCGAAGTTTCGGTCCTTCACCGAGATCGCCTGCTACCTCGCCGAAAAGTTCCCCGATAGCGGAGATTTTCCCGAACCGCCGCCTCGGCCCATCAGGCATGAGCGGCCCATCCTCGAGTTTTGATCCTGCCACTCGGTGAAGCCGTCCTTTCTCCTCGATTCCAGCGCGTGCATTCCGGTGCTCCGCAACCAGGCCGGTCTCGAAAAGCTGCCCGATCCCGCGCTTACCGGCATCCCCGTCATCGTCGCAGCTGAACTCTGGACCGGAGTGAAAAAGAACCTCAAGACGCATCCCCACCAGGCCGCGCGTCTCAAAGTCTTTCTCAGCCTGTTCTGGCTTGCCGACTTTACCCTCGATGCCGCCCTGCATTATGCCGACATCCGTGCCGTTCTGGAGGCGATGGGCAAGACCCTCGGTCCGCTCGATCTCCTCATCGCTGCCCAAGCCCGCAGCCTCGGAGCCACCCTCGTTACTGCCAATTCCGGAGAGTTCAAACGTGTCAAAGGCCTGAAAGTCTTCGCTTGGAAATGACCCCCTTGTTCCTGGTGACCAACTCCGTGCAGTTGGTGCCGACCGTCGCTCAATTCAATCCCTCCGACTACCCCAGGAGGCAGAGGACTGAGGACCGTATCGAGGAAAGTTGCTCCGCAGCTTCATCCGAACCCGAGGTGTTTCAAGGCTTTGGCCCATCGGCGAGCTCGCCGGAGGGAAGTGGCTGCCGCAGGATTGCACGCATTCCTGAATTCGGTCATGGGTGAGCCCATGTACATCGTCCTCCTGAAATTCTCCACCAACCAGGGCCAGGCCGGCCAATGGATGGAAGGCCACAAGGCTTGGATCAAACAGGGATTCGACGACGGAGTATTCCTGCTGGCCGGCAGCCTTGAGCCCAGTCTGGGCGGCGGCATTCCGGCCCACGACACGTCGTTGGCCAAACTGCAGCAGCGGGTGAACGCCGATCCGTTGGTCGCGGAGGACGTGGTGAAGGCGGAGATCTTTGAACTTGATCCCGGGAAGGCGGATGAACGGCTGCAATTCCTGCTCAGTTAAATCTCCTCTTTCCCGCTCCGCCCAGGCCGCCGTCCCATGAGCACCACCACCGTCGGACCCGATGGCCAGCCGCGCTGCGGTTGGTGCGGCGCGGCGCCGGAGTTCCTCGCCTATCACGACCGGGAGTGGGGCTTTCCCGTCAGCGACGATCATCGGCTGTTTGAGAAGCTGAGCCTGGAGGGCTTTCAGTCCGGCTTGAGCTGGCGGACAATCCTGAACAAGCGCGAACGCTTCCGCGCTGCGTTCCGCGGCTTTGACTTCGACCAGGTCGCGCGCTTCACCTGCCGCGACGTTGAACGGCTGCTGAAGGACGAGGGAATCGTCCGCCATCGCGGCAAGATCGAGGCAGTCATCAACAACGCCCGACGGGCGTGCGAACTGGTCCAACGCGAAGGATCGCTGGCGGCCTTCCTCTGGCGTTATGAACCGGGCCGCGAGGAACAGGGACCGCCGCAGACCGCCTCCACTTCGGCCGCCTCCATTGCTCTGTCGAAGGACCTGAAGAAACTGGGCTGGAAGTTTGTGGGACCGACCACGGTCTATGCCTTCATGCAGGCGATGGGCCTGATCAACGACCATTTGGAGGACTGCGTGATTCGGGCCAAGGTCGAGGCCGCGCGCCAGCGGTTCAAAAAGATACAAAAGACCCGCCAAAGGGGCGCATAATGCGAGGGGCGGACGGCGAAGCCGTAGTCGAACCTCGCTCTTTCTCCATGAACCAAATCTCCCTCTCCCGGCGAAGCGTGAAAACCAAATTCCTATCAGCAATTCTCACAACGCTGTGGCTCGTTGCGGTGCCAATCGCCGCGCAGGACTCTTCCTCATCGCTTCCGGAAGCACGCGTCGACGCGTACATCCGCAGCGAGATGGAGCGCCAGCGTTGCTCGGCAAATTGAAGCTGCTGGTTCGCGTTGCGGCTGTGACCGAGACCGAGATTCCGGCCGCGCTCTCCTCAAGTTTCAAAGATTTCGAAGATGCGATTCAGTATTTCGCGGCCAAAGCGGAAGGTGGCGTCAGCGCCATGGTCACCCGCAACGAGGCTGATTACTCCGCCAGCGAGATTCCCGTTCTTTCGCCGGAGGAATTTCTGAACAAGCGCGAACCGGCAGTTGAGTCATTCGCTTCGGCGCCAACACCGGCCCGCAACACGACAGCATCTTCACCAAAGGCCCGGCCGACGTGCTCGATCACGCCACGAGCGAAATCGCCAGCGGTAGCAAACTCGGCATTGATGCGACAAAGAAATTGCCGGGCGGAGGCTTCAAACGCGCCTGGCCGCCGCTCCTTAAGATGGATGAAAGCGTAAAGGCGAAGATGGCTGGAAGGTGCTCCATGTGAAAGGCGGGTTTGAACTCGGAGCCACTCGCATCGATCTCTATTATCCGATCATCCCGTGGATCGGAGTGATGACCCTCGGCTATCTCTTTGGCGCATTTTCTGACGACGCGCACCTGCCTTCCGCTGAACCCGGGCGCGGCTTCGGCTTGCCGGCCATTTATGCGACGTGGATTGGGGCGCTCTTGATCCTTTATCCGGCGTGCCGGTGGTTCGCCGCGTTGAAACAACGGCGGCGCGATGTGTGGCTAAGTTACCTTTGAAGAGAAACCGCGTTGATTCCCGTCCGTCTATCATGCGCGACATTCGTCACAACCACGTTGTGGTTGTTCCCATTTCACAAACAATTGACATCACTTTATCGCTCGCCGGCCGAAGCCCATCAACGCGTATCCTCGTCCGGCTTCAGCTCGTGGTCGGTGCCGGTGCCCGCGGCGGCAGGCTCGCCGATCTCCCGCTGGCCGGCGAGCGCCCGGTCCTGATCGGCACCGGCGATCGCTTCGGGATGCATCAGCCGGCGCACGAAGGGCGAGATCGCGATCACCGCGATCCCGACCCCGACGGCGACCCAGCCGACCGAGCGATAGACCTCCAGCACCTGGCTGGCGGCGGCCTCCTCGCTGAGGCCCTCGCCGCCGGTCGCCTGCGCGATCAGCCCGCTGATATAATTGCCCGCCGCGCTGGCGAGAAACCAAGCACCCATCATCAGCCCGACCAGCCGCGAAGGCGCGAGCTTGGTCATCGCCGACAGGCCGACCGGAGACAGGCAGAGCTCGCCGGTCGTGTGGAGAAGGTAGATGAGGAAGATGAAGATGACCGGGGTGAGGCCCGGGCTCGCCGACGCGCCCCACACCAGCACGAAGAAGCCGAGGCCGAGCTGGACCAGGCCGAGGCCGAACTTGGCCGGGGTCGAGGGCTCCAGCTTGTGCCGGGCCAGCCACAGCCACAGATAGGCGAAGACCGGGCCCAGCGTCACGATGTAGATGGAGTTGATCGACTGGAACATGCCGGCCGGCACCTCCCAGCCGAGCAAGGTGCGATCGACGTTGCGGTCGGTATAAATGTTGAGCGACGAGCCCGCCTGCTCGAACAGCGACCAGAAGAGCGGCTGCAGCGCGATCAGGAAGATCGCCGCGAAGATACGGTCGCGCGCGACCCGGTCGAGCTTCACCGCCGCCTCGTAGAGGAAGTAAAAGAGCACGATCGCGCCGCACGCCCCGAGCAGCCAGCCGACAGCGGCCTGGTACTGGATCAGGAACCAGACCGCGACGACACCGACGATGCCGCCCAGATAGACCATGTATTCGAGCGGAATGCCCATCACCGGCTCCTTGAGCCGGGCCGGATCGGGCGCCTCGCCGCGGCCCATCAAGGCGGGCCGGCCCCAGACGAACACGATCAGGCCGAGCAGCATGCCGATGCCGGCGGCGCCGAAGCCGTAGGCCCAGCCATAGGTCTGGCCGAGATAGGCGGCGAGCAGCGCGCCCAAAGCGGCGCCCAGGTTGATGCCCATGTAGAAGAGGGTGAAGGCGGGGTCGCGGCGCGGATCGCCCTGGCCATAGAGCTGACCGACGATCACCGAGATGCTGGCCTTCAGGAAGCCGACGCCCATCACGATGAAGGCGAGCGCCAGCCAGAAGACGTTGAGATAGACCGAACCCTGTCCGCCGTCACCCTCGACCACCATCAGGCCATGGCCGATGACCAGTAGGATGGCGCCGAACTGCACCGCCTTGCGCTGGCCGATATAGCAGTCGGCAAGATAGCCGCCGAGCACCGGGGTGATATAGGCCAAAGCGGCATAGGTGGCGTAGAGGCCGTAGGCCCGCTCCTCGGCGAACATCCAGTGCTGGATGAGGTAGAAGATCAGGATGGCGCGCATCCCGTAGAAGGAGAAGCGCTCCCACATCTCGGCGAAGAACAGCACGAACAGGCCGCGCGGATGGCCGAGGAAGGTCTTGCCTTCCACGGTGGTGTCGGAAACTGGAATGGTGGCCATCAGGCGCTATTCCCCGGACAGATGTGTGGGCCGCTCGGACGGCGGCCTGGGGATGGCGGGCAGACTAGCGTCGGATTCCGCCTTGTGAAGCGGGATTGTTGCGCGACCCCGCGGCTGGTAGCGGCCATTCCATGTTCAACGACCGCACCGACGCCTTGAGCCTGCTCGCCACCCGCCGCTCCACCCGCCGGCGCGACCTGATCGCGCCGGGGCCGGACCAGGAGGAGCTGCGCCGCATCCTCGCCATCGCTGGCTGCATGCCGGATCACGGCAAGCTCGCCCCGTGGCGCTTCGTCCATGTCGGGCAAGACCCAGCGCGACGCCCTCGCCGACCTGCTGCACCGCGCCTGTCGCGCCAGCAATCCCGATCCGGGACGGCTGGAAGTGGAGGCGGTCGAGCGCTTCGCCCGGCAGGCGCCGGAGCTACTGATGCGAACTGATAGGAATTTCGCGATGCGATTCCTGCCGCAGGCCTCTGTATCAGGCGGCGTTCTTCTTCTCCGCGATCCACTGGTCCACACGCCGCTCCAGCAGGTCCAGCGGCATCGCGCCGCCGCCGAGCACGGTGTCGTGGAAGCCGCGGATGTCGAACCGCTCGCCCAGCTCGGCCTCGGCCTTCCGGCGCAGTTCCTGGATCTTGATCATGCCGACCTTATAGGCGGTGGCTTGGCCTGGCTTAACGGAGATTTTCGAATTTTTCGGGGGATGCCTTGGGGCAGTTATCCTTTTCGCAGCGCACCAACAGAGCTTCAGCCTGCCGCGCGCAGGGGGGATCCGATGCCTTTTCGCCCCCCGGCATCCTTGCCGTTTCAACAGTGAAGGGGAGCCATCAAGTCCACCTGCACAGCAGGGCGCATCTCAATTTCTTGACGATGTTGTGCGCCAAAAGCTCCAGGGGACTGGAGCAGTCCACGACGCTTCGCAAGCTTCCCGAGCGTGTGGGGTCCGCCAGGTCATGGAGTGCGGCAGTCCTCTGCCGCTTTTCGAAGCGTGGTGGCCGTGAGTTGCGGAAATGACGACTGGAGCGTCGAAGGCCGCAAAAAAATGAGATGCGCCCCCTGCGGCGGTGATCGGGGGCCACGTCCTCCGGCAGGACGGTGAGCTCCTGATCGAGACCTTCCCGATGCCGGACGTGTCCCGCCGAAGTGCAGCGAAGGCGGACTACGAAAAGATCCCCACCGATTGACCCGGTCCCCCCCGATCCGGAAAGATTCGTCCGTAGCAAAACGGCTCAAATGCACCCAAAAAGCATGAAATTCCCCGGAGTGAAGCGAAAGCGCCGGCGTGCCAGCGCAGTTCACATCACGCTGGTTCCCGCTCCGGCAACGTCGCTAGACTCACGGCCATGCTGTCCTGTCGCTGCTCCGGCCGCCTCATGCTGACACTGCTGGTTTCCATCCTCGTCCATCTCGCCACGATCGCCGAGGAGGCCCGGCTGCTGCGCTTCCCGGCCATCCACGGCGACCAGATCGCCTTCGGTTACGCCGGGGATCTCTACACCGTTTCCGCGCGGGGCGGCCTGGCACGCCGGCTCACCAGCGATCCCGACGGCTACGAGATGTTCCCTCGCTTTTCACCCGATGGAAAACACCTCGCCTTCACCGGCCAGTATGACGGCAACACCGAGGTCTATGTGATGCCCGCCGAAGGCGGCACGCCGCGCCGGCTGACCTACACGGCCACGCTGGACCGCGACGACGTATCCGACCGCATGGGGCCGAACAACATCGTCATGACCTGGCGTGACAACGAGACCGTGGTCTATCGCTCGCGCTGGACGCAGTGGAATCCCTTCAAGGGCGAACTCGCGCTCGCGAAGCTCGGCGGCGGCGTCTTCGAGACGCTGCCCCTGCCCCGCGGCGGCTGGTGCAGCTTTTCGCCCGACGGGAAGCAGCTTGCCTACAACCGCGTCTTCCGCGAGTTCCGCACCTGGAAGCGTTACCGCGGCGGCCAGGCGGACGAAATCTGGCTCTACCACTTCGACACCCAGGAAACCACCCGGCTCACTGAGAATCCCGCGCAGGACATCTTCCCCATGTGGCGCGGCGACCGCATCTACTTCGTCTCCGAGCGCGACGGCAGCCGTCAGGCCAACCTCTTCGTGCTCGACCTCGCCACGAAGCAGACACGCCAACTGACGCATTTCACGGAATTCGCGGTGAAGTTTCCCTCGCTGGGCGACCAGGCCATCGTCTTCGAGAACGGCGGCTTCATCCATCGCTTCGACCTGGCCACCGAACAGGTCGTGAAGGTGCCCGTTGATATCCGCGAGGACTTCGCCATCGGCCGCGGCGGGATGAAGGACGTGAGCAAGGAAACCACCGCCTGGGACATTTCGCCCGACGGCAACCGCGCCGTGATCGGCGCGCGGGGCGACGTGTTCACCGTCCCGGCCAAAAACGGCCCCACCCGGAATCTCACGCAGACACCCGGCGTCCACGAGCGCAACGCCACCTGGTCGCCCGACGGCAAATGGATCGCCTACGTCAGCGACCAGAGCGGCGAGGACGAAATCTGGATTCGGCCGCAGGACGGCCTGGGCGAAGCCCAACAGCTCACCACCGGCGCGGACACTTACAAATATGAACTGGCCTGGTCGCCGGACTCGAAATACCTCGCATGGACCGACAAGCTGAACCGGCTCCAGTTCGTCGAGGTCGCTTCCAAGGAGGTCACCCTCGCCGCGCAGTCCGAGGCGTGGGAAATCCGCAGCTTCGCCTGGTCGCCCGACAGCCGGTGGCTCGCCTACGTGCGGCCCGAGGTGCGGCGCTTCAGCAACATTTACCTCTACGGCCTCGAAGCGAAGCACACCGTGCCCGTGACGGACGGCTGGTTTGACGTGAGTTCGCCCGAGTTCAGCAGCGACGGCAAATACCTGTTCTTCGTGTCCGAGCGGTCCTTCAACCCCACCTACGGCCAGACCGAGTGGAACCATGTCTATACCGACCTGGAGCGGATTTATCTCGTTACACTGGCCCAAGACACGAAGTCGCCCTTGGCGCCCAAGTCCGACGAGGTGAAGCCCAAGGAGGAGGAAAAGAAGGAGGAAAAACCCAAGGACACGCCGCCCGACGTGAAGTCGTCCGCCGACAAGCCGCTCAAGACCGTCAGCGACCTGCTGAACGATCCTGAGTTCCGCAAGGTGGTCGTCGCGCTCTCGAAGAATCCGGACGCGCAGCCCGAAGACCCGCCGGCCAGTCCCGACGACGCCAAAAAGGAAGAACCTTCCAAAGAGGCTGACAAAAAGAACGACAAGCCGGTCGTCGTGAAAGTGGATGCCGACGGGCTTGCCCAGCGCATCACCGTGCTGCCGCCGGGCGCTTCCTCCTACGGCGCGCTCACCTCGGTCGGCTCCAAGCTCTTTTATCTCAAAAAAGGCAAGCTGCACTTTTTCGATTTGGAGAAGGAGAAGGAAACCGAGGTCGGTGACGTGGCCGGCTATCGCGTGTCCGCCGACCAGAAGAAGCTGCTGGTTCGCGCCGACGGTGACTTCGCCATCGTGGATCTGCCGTCGGGCAAACTGGACCTCAGTGACAAGAAGCTCAGCCTGGCCGACCTCAAGGTCGCCCTCGACCGTCGCGCCGAGTGGGACCAGATCTACACCGAATGCTGGCGGCAGATGCGCGACTTCTTCTACGCGCCCAATCTCCACGCCGTGGACTGGCCCGCCATGCGCCAGCGTTACCAGCCGCTGCTCGCACACGTCCAGCACCGCATAGACCTCACCTACGTCATCGGCGAGCTGATCGGCGAACTCAACGCCGGCCACGCCTACGTTGGCGGCGGGGACTATCCCAAGCCCGAACGCATCCCGCTCGGCCTGCTCGGCGCGAAGCTCAGCCGCGACGCCAGCGGCTACTACCGCATCAACCGCATCCTGCGCGGGCACAACTGGGACGCGAAGTATCGTTCACCGCTCACCGAAATCGGCGTCAACGTGAAGGCCGGCGACTTCCTCATCGCCATCAACGGACGGTCCACGCGGGATCTGCCCGATCCCTATGCCGCGCTCGTCGGCACCGCCGGCAAACAGGTGAAGCTGAAGGTCAACGCCGAGCCGAAGGAGGAGGGGGCGCGCGAGGAAACTGTCATTCCCACCGCCGACGAGCAGGCGCTCTACTACCTCGACTGGGTGCTGGGAAACATCGAGACGGTGGAGAAGGCCACCGACGGCAAGGTGGGTTACGTGCATGTGCCCGACATGGGCGTGCCCGGCCTCAACGAGTTCGCCAAGTTCTACTACCCGCAGCTTCACAAGGAGGCGCTCATCGTGGACTGCCGCGGCAACGGCGGCGGCAACGTCTCCCCGATGATCACCGAGCGCCTCCGCCGCGAGCCGGCCATGTGGACCATCGCCCGCAACGGCGCGGTCAACGTGGACCCCAGCGGCCAGGTGCTCGGCCCCAAGGTGCTGCTGCTCGACCAGCACAGCGCGAGCGACGGCGACATCGTGGCGTGGCGCTTCAAGACGCACCGGCTCGGCCCCGTCATCGGCCAGCGTTCGTGGGGCGGCGTCGTGGGCATCCGTGGCACGCTGCCGCTGCTGGACGGCGGCTTCCTGATGCGCCCCGAGCACAGCCGCTTCTCGCTCGACGGCCAGCAATGGATCATGGAGGGCCACGGTGTGGACCCCGACATCGAGGTCGTCAATGATCCCGCGCGCGAGTTCGCCGGCACCGACGACCAACTGCTCCGCGCCATCGAGGAAATCAGGAAGGCCCTCGCCGCGAACCCCGTCGTCATCCCGCCCGCCCCGCCCTATCCCGACAAGACGAAGTAAGCCGGCAACGATCCAACTCAGCACCTGGAACGATAGATGACCTGGCACTTTGTCTTATTATAGACCCTGTCATCGGCCCAGGGGCGCCTCAGAAAAGCCATTGACCCTGCAAATTGGAGCGGATAGTGACGAGAATATCCGCGTCAAAAACCAAATCTCCCTCTCCCGGCGAAGCGTGAACCCCAAATTCCTATCAGTGCCCACCTCGGGCGCGGACAGATCCGGATCGCACAGCGCCGCAAGGGTGCGCTGCGCGGTGCGGGGCCCCGCGGCGAGCAGCCCCATCGACGAGGCCGCCTTGATGATGTCTGCATCGGAAATGGGCATGTGGCGCGAACGTATCACAGATCCGCGCGCCGCCAGCCGAGAGACTTGCGGGCCGCGAAGTGCGTCGCAGTAGTAAGCTGGGCGGCAAGTTCTTGCCGGCCCCGAATACAAGGATCTTCCCGATGCGCAGGTGGATTGCCCTGTTTCCCTTGCTGGTCCTGGCCGGCTGTTCGGCCGCCACTTCCGATGTCACGGTGCTCGAGGCCGCGCGCATCCACACTTCCGAACCCACGCAGGCCGAGGCCACGGCCATCGCCTGGGACAAGGCCGGCCGCGTACTGGCCGTGGGCGAGGCCGCCGCGTTGCGCCAGCAGTATCCGCGCGCGACGCGCATCGAGAAGCCCGCTGCCACCGTGATTCCCGGGTTGATCGATGCGCATGGCCACGTGATGGGTCTGGGCTTCGCGCTGCTCGATGCGGATCTCGTCGGCACGCGCAGCAAGGAGGAGATCCTCGCGCGGCTGCGCGCGCACGAGTCAAAGCTCGCGCCGGGACAATGGCTGGTCGGCCGCGGCTGGGACCAGAACGACTGGCCGGAGAAGGTCTTTCCGACCGCGGCCGATCTCGATGCGGCGTTCCCCGAACGGCCGGTGTTGCTCGAGCGCGTCGATGGCCACGCCGTGTGGGCCAACACCGCGGCATTGAAGCTCGCGGCGATGAAGGAGCCGCGCCTGCTGTCTTCCGGCTGGCAGCCGGAGGGCGGCCGCATCGAACGCAGTGGCGGCAAGGCCGCCGGTGTGCTGGTTGACAGCGCGATGTCGTTGGTTTCCTCGGTGGTGCCGCCGCCGGACGCGGCCACGCGCAAGCGCGCGCTGCAGCTCGCGGTGCAGGCGGCCGTGGCGAACGGCCTTACCGGCGTGCATGACATGGGCACTTCGCGCGAGGATCTCGCGCTGATGCGCGAGCTGGCCGATGCCGGCGAACTGCCGCTGCGCATCCAGACTTACGCGGATGGCGACGGCGCGGCGTTCGCGGACCTGTGCGCGAACGGCGCCTACCGCCACGCGGGCGGGCGGCTCGCGATGCGCGGCGTGAAGCTGTACATCGATGGCGCGCTGGGCAGCCGCGGCGCGGCGCTGCTCGCCGACTACAGCGACGATGCCGGCAACCGCGGTCTGCTGGTCACCGAGCCCGCCGCGCTCGAAGCGCAGCTGCAGAAGGCGAAGTCCTGCCACGTGCAGGTCGCGACGCATGCCATCGGCGACCGCGGCAACCGCCTCGTGCTGGACACCTATGAGAAGGTGCTGGGCACGGAACGCGGCAGCGACCACCGCTGGCGCATCGAGCATGCGCAGGTGATCCCGCTCGCGGACATACCGCGCTTCAGGGAACTGGGCGTGATCGCCTCGATGCAGCCCACGCATGCCACCTCCGACATGCCCTGGGCCGAGGCGCGCGTGGGCAGCGAACGCATCCAGGGCGCCTATGCCTGGCAGCGGCTGCTTGCGAGCGGCGCGCGCCTCGCGCTGGGCTCGGACTTTCCCGTGGAGTCCGTCGATCCGCGCCTCGGGCTCTATGCCGCCGTGACGCGCCAGGATCGCGATGGCAATCCGCCCGGCGGCTGGCTCGCGGACCAGAAGCTCTCGGTGGCCGAGGCGCTGCGCGGCTTCACCGCCGACGCGGCCTGGGCCGGTGGCGATGAAAAGGAAGTGGGGCGCCTCGCACCGGGCCTGCGCGCAGATTTCGTGGTGCTGAAGCAGGATCCGTTCACGGTCCCGGCGTCGGAACTGGACGACCTTGCGATCGAATCGACCTGGGTCGACGGCGCGCCGGTATATGAGGCACGCTGAACCTGCTGCTCAGAAGTACAAAGTGCCAGGTCAATAGTTTGGTCCCTCTCTTCCTCATTCGGCCGGCCGCAGTTCCCGGAATAGCCACGCTTTGGCGTAGGCCCACCAGCGTTTGGCCGTGGGCTCGGAGATGTGGAGCACGTTCGCGGCCTGCTCGGTGGTGAGGCCGACGAAGTAACGAAGCTTCACCAGCTCGGCCTTGGACGCGTCGAGCGCCGCGAAGCGTTCGAGGGCGTCGTCGAGGGCCAGCAGTTGCTCGTCGTCCACCGGGACGGCGAGGTGGAGATCGTCGAGTTCGACGTGTTCCGCGCCCGCGCCGCGCCGCTGCGCCTGCTGGCGCCGGGCGCGGTCCACCAGGATGCGGCGCATGGCCTCCCCCGCGGCGGCGAAGAAGTGCGCGCGGTTCTGCCAGTGCGGCTGGGCGTCCGCCCCCAGCCGCAGCCACGCCTCGTGAACCAACGCCGTGGGTTGGAGCGTGTGGCCGGGGGCTTCACGGGCCATTTTCTGCGCCGCGACCTGCCGCAGTTCGGCATAGACCCGTTCGAACAGCCGTTCCGCCGCCGCGCCGTCACCGGCGCGCACGGCCGCGAGAATTTCAGTGACCTCGCTCATGGGATGGCATCAGTTCAACTGGGTGATTGTCCGCATGGTGTCGAACCCCGCCTTCTCCCGCGATGCCGTCACCCCGCGCGAAACCGTCGGGGTGCTGGCGGCGAACACGGCGGCGAAAGATCATGTGTTCTGGACGGACGGATATCCGTTCGCTGAGGCCGTTGCCTTCGCCGGCGCGCGCGGCGGCCGGCCGCTCCAGCGCGGCCGCAAACAGGGCTTCTTCGTTAATGGGAGACATGGAATTGGCTGGGGTGGCACGCCGAAGACAAGGTGATGTCTGTAACGTAAATGGACATCAAACGGGAGTCACGGCATCTTCCCGCCATGAGAACGACGCTGACTCTCGACGATGACATTCTCGAACTGGCCGCCCGGCAGGCGAAGCTGCGCGGCGTCTCGCTCGGCAAGACCGTGTCGGACCTGTTGCGCAAGGGGCTGAACGCCTCCACCCCGGCCCAGGACAAGGAGGGCCTCGTGGTGTTCCACCTGCCGGCGGACTCGCCGAAAGTGACCACGGACGACGTGCGCCGCATTGAAGCCGAGGGCGCATGAAGGGCTACCTGCTCGACACCAACCTGCTCATCGCGCTGCTCTGGTCCAGTCATGAGCGGCACGAACTGGCGCTGAAGTGGTTCACCCGCCATCGCGCGAAGGGCTGGGCGACGTGTCCATTCACCCAGGCCGGTTTCGTCCGCATCGTGTCGAACCCCGCCTTCTCCCGCGACGCCGTCCAGCCGCGCGAGGCGATTCACGTTCTCTCCGCCAACACCGCCGCCAAGGACCACGCCTTCTGGCCGGATGAACTTCCGGTCGCCGCAGCGGTTGCCTTTACCGGCGTCCGGCTGATGGGGCATCAACAGGTGACGGACGCCTACCTGCTTGGCCTGGCCATCCGCCGGGGCGGCGTGCTGGCCACGCTGGACCAACGCATCGTCGCCCTCACGGAACCCAAATCCGTGGAGCGAAAGGCGCTGGAGACGGTGGGCTGACTGCGCGAGCCGCAGCCACGCCTCGTGGACCAGCGCGGTGGGCTGGAGCGTGTGCCCGGCGGCTTCGCGGGCCATTTTCTGCGCGGCGACCTGCCGCAGCTCGGCATAGACCCGCTCGAACAGCCGCGCGGCCGCCGCTTCATCGCCCGCACGGACGGCGGTGAGGATCTGGGTGACGTTGCTCACGGAGAAGAACGGGTATCATTCACGACGCATGGGACCGAATCCCAAAGGGATTCCGCCTCAAAGCCCTGGGTTGCGAGGCACGAGCTACCCAGGGTGAACGGAGGAAAGGAGGAAAGGAGGAAAGAATATCCCAGGATAGCCTCGCGGACTCGGCAACCCTGGGCTGGGGGACGGAATCCCGTTGGGATTCGGCGGCGCAGCCACGCGCGGCTGGTGGAGGAAAAGCGGTCCCAACGCGTCGGGACCGCAGTCCAAGACGCTCCGCGAGGCCCAGGGCCGCCGGGAAGTCCGCCAGGTCTTGGAGTGCGCCAGTCCTCTGGCGCTTTGGAACGCGGCGCGCTTCTCAGTCGGTTTCTCCAGCGCCAGCGCAAATAGGGCTTCTTCGCGGTTTGGATTCACGGACGTTGTCTTCCCGATTCCCGCCCGGCCTCCTCCGTAGTTATTTCCGTCAGCGTCGGGATCCGTTCCACGCGGACGGCTTGGCGGGCAGTATCCCATACGACCAATAGTGCGCCCGTGGGCGAAAGCAGATTCACCCAGGCCGTGTTGACCTGATCGAAAACCAGCATCTCCCGCCCGGTGGCCACATGCCAGAAGCGGACGGTGTTGTCATCACCGGCGGTGACGAGCGTTTTGCCGTCGGGCGAGAACGTGACGGCCCTCACGCCGGAACCGTGACCGCGCAACGGTCCCGCCGTCATTTTACCCGTGTTCACGTCCCACACCCGGGCGTCGCCGTCCCAACTGGAACTGGCCAGCAGGCGGTTGTCGGGTGAAAAGGCGACGGAGTTGACGTGCCAAACGTGGCCGGTCAGGGAAGGCAGCGCGCGATTGGCCTTCAGATCCCAGACTTTGATGTCGAGGTTCGTGGTGCTGTAGGCCGCCAGCCGCCCATCGTGCGAGAAGGCGATGGGGGTGGTTCCCTGCAAAGCCCGTTGGGTCATGTCGGGGAACTGGGCCACAACATTGCCGGAAGCGGTGTCCAACACCTGTGGAACCCAGACGTCTTCCTGGAACCGAGTCCACGCGGCCAGCCAACGATTGTCGGCTGATAAGGCGATAAACCAGCCCAGATCATTGGTCACAGTCAACCGGGCGATCTCGATACCGGTTTCGCCGTAGGTCTTGATCGTGTTGGGCTCAGTCCGGATGAGCAATCGCCGGCCATCGGGCGACAGCTTGGCGAATCTCGCGTCTGGCTCGGCTTTCACCGAGCGGACGACATTGGTTCCATTCCAATACTCGACGATCCCGTTGGTCGTTTGGGTCACGAGTTGCACCCCGTCCGATCCGAAGCCCAACACGCCATAACTGTCGGCGGGCAGCCACCACTGGCGCGGCCGTTGGACCTCTTGAACGTCCCAGAGTCGGGCCGTGCCGTCCTTGCCAGAGGAGACCAGCCAGCGGCCATCGGGGGAGAACTCCACCGACCAGATTTCATTCAAGTGCCCCCGCAACGTCCGCCGCAGTTCACCCGTGGACGCGTCGAGCAGATGGATAAGTTGGTCAAACGAGCCAGTGGCCAAGGTCTTTTCGTCGGGCGAAAAGGCCGACATGACGACCGGAGAACGATGCAACCGATTGCTCCATACGGTCTGCGCCAGGGCAAATCCGCGAAGTTCGACTTCCCCGTTCCAACGGGTGACGGCCAGCCTGGATGCGTCCTTCGTCAACTGGAACGATCAACTGGAACGAGTAGGCGTCAGGCGGCCATTCAGCCTGCTGCAAGGGGATCTCCGCTTGCGAAGCGACATCCCAAAGTTGGAAGCGACCCACCGCACCACCGAGAATCAGCGTGCGGTTGTCCGGCGTAAACGCCAGACTGCGACCCCAAGGTGCCCCGCCCAGCAGAAAGCTTCTCTCGTCGGCCAAATCCCAAATTCTGATCCTTCCACTCGATCTCGTGGCGAGCAGCCGGCCATCCGAAGAATAGGCCAGCGCGTCACTTCCACTCTGGCTGCCTGGCGTTCCGGCCGGGTCCGGCAGCCGTCGAATGACTCGCCAGCTCGAAGTGTCGAGAACGATGAAACCGTCCTGATGAGCCGACGCCAGGGTGCGCCCATCCGGTGAAAAGCGAAATGAACCGATGTAATTATCGTCCCGAACGCCACGATCAATCTGGGTGAGCAGCTTGCGCGAGGCGACATCCCAGACGCGGAGGAAGCCGTCGTAACAGGTCGTCACGACCAGCCGGCCGTCCGGCGAAAAACGGGCGCCCACGACCATGCTCGGATGCTGCCACACGTAACTGTCATCGCCGCGGGCCAACCGCCAGAGATAACGCCATTCGATGCCGCGCAGGTCGTCCTCGCCGGGACGAGGCCGGTGGTGGTTGAGCAGATCCACCGCCTGACCACGATTATTCTGCTGCAACGCGGCCTGCGCCGCCTTCATGTCGGCGGCATAAGCCTCCAACTCCGCGAGCTTGCGGAGCCGCGTCTCGTTGGCCTGGGCGGCTTCGGCCTGCTGGCGTTGCGCCGCCTCGCCCGCCCGTGCTGTCTCCGCCACGGTCCGTAGATGGGTCTGCTCGCGTTCAGCGCGTGTGGCCCGGACCGCCTGCCATGCGCTGATGAGAATCCCGCACACCAAGGCCACCGCCACCGCTGTCGCCGCGGTGAACGCCAGCTTGTTTCGCCGCCAAGCCTTCTGCATTCGATACGCCGTGCTTGGGGGCCGCGCGACAACCGGTTCGTGATTCAGGTGCCGCTTGAGGTCGGCGGCCAGCCCGTTGGCGGTCTCGTAGCGCCGCGTGCGGTCCTTCTCCAGGCACTTCATCACGATCCAGTCCAGGTCGCCGCGGATGAGGCTGAGGAGCTTCGGCGCGTTGGTGCCGTGGGCGGTGGCGGCGGCGGTGAGGGCGTCGCCTTGGAGCGTGCTCAGCCGCGTGCTGGGGCGGGGCGGTTCGACTTCGCGGATGCGGCGGCGCATCTCGTCGAGGCCGGCCTGGGCGAGTTCTTTGGCGTCGAAGGGCGTTCTCCCCGTGAGCAGTTCGTAGAGCAGCACGCCGAGCGCGTAGATGTCGCTGCGGGTGTCCATGTCCAGCCCGCTCATCTCGGCCTGTTCGGGCGACATGTAGGCCGGCGTGCCGATGAACTGCTCGAAGGCGGTGAAGAGCGTGCGGTCCGTCAGCCGGCCCTCCGTCGCCTTGGCGATGCCGAAGTCAATGACCTTGGGCACGGGCACGCCATCGTGGAGGGTGACGAGGATGTTCGAGGGCTTGATGTCGCGATGGATGATGCCCTTCTGGTGCGCGTGCTGGATGGCGTGGCAGACGCGGATGAACAGGTCCAGGCGCTGCTTGGTGTCGAGCTTGTTCTGGTCGCAGTAGCGGGTGATGGGGATGCCGCGGACGAGTTCCATCACGAAGAACGGCCGGCCGGAATCGGTTGCGCCAGCATCGAGCACCTTGGCGATGTTGGGATGGTCCATCAGGGCCAGCGCCTGCCGTTCCGCCTCGAAGCGGGCGACGACGGACTTGGTGTCCATGCCCAGCTTGATGACCTTGAGCGCCACGCGGCGGCGCACCGGCTCCTCCTGTTCGGCCATGAACACCGTGCCGCAGCCGCCCTCGCCGATCTGCTGGAGGAGCTTGTAACGCCCGATCCGGGTGCCTGGCCCTTCCGTGAGCGGGGCGAGGTCGGCGAACTCCACCTTCACTGTGGCCGCTACGCTCGGTGACGGCTGGGCCACGCCGACGGGGCGCTCCAGAAAGGTCTGTGCCTCGCCGCTGGCCTGGAGCAAGCCTTCCACGCGGGCGCGCAGCGCCGGGTTGCCGGCGCAGGCTTCGTCCAGATAGGCCGCGCGCTGGGCGGGCGTCTCCCGCTGGAGCGCGGCGGCAAAGAGGGTCTCTTCGGAACCGGGTTCGGCGGCCATATCGGGGGAAGGCGGAGGTGTCATACCGCACTCCCATGCGTAAGCCAGCGGCAAAAGGGATCAGGGGGAGAACCAAAAATCTTCGGATCGAATGATCCCTCTGGCCGCCGGGTCGCGCAGGAACCGGGTGATGAACCACGACACCGTGACCCCCGAGTTCAAGTTCTACTGCGGCCACTGCGACCAGCCCCTGAAGTGCGAGGTGCGCTTCGCCGGCCGGGAAATCCAGTGCCCCGGCTGCCAACACCTGATCCGCATCCCCAATCCGCCCGCCGGCAGCGGCTTCACCCACATTTCGCCGGAGTCAGGCCGCACCTGGGATACCCATGTGCCGACGCGGAAGAAGGATTGATTCCGCCGAGGAGCGGAAGAAAGACCCATGGGGACAAAAAAGACCCATGGGGACAGGACAGGTATTGGGCGGCGACTGATAACTGCTCTGTCCTCACTCAATCGTTGTCTCGCCGAAGTTCAAAGTGCCACTTCCCAGCCCGCTCGGGCGAATGACCATAGCCCACGGATTCATCCGTGGGTGACGAGGCATACGGGAGCGAGTCCCCTCAGGGACGGCAGAAGCGGTTCGCGCGGCCTGGACTCTGTCGCCCCGCGGGGCTGGGGAAAATGGGAACCGGGCGACCCACCGTTGAAACGGTGGGCTATTTTCGGCTGTCCCAGCGGGACCAATACCAATGGAGGGGTGAAGAGCCCAAAGTGCAGCCCAAAGTGCCAGGTCATTGGTGGGCTCGCTTGCCGTTTCAACGGCAAAGGGAGCCATCAAGTCCACCTGCAAGCGGCCGGTGATCGGAGGCCACGTCCTCCGGCAGGACGGCGAGTTCCTGATCGGAAATGCGCAATAGAGTACCAGGTCATCTGTCAGCACTCCCGGAACCTGGATGGGGGCGCGGGCGGTGACGAAAATCGGCTCCAAGACGCTCGCGTTTTGCCTCTCTAACTCACGTTTTTAGGATTATCCTTGCGGAAAACTTCAGCCTGCAACACTCCCGATATGGACGACCTCACCCAGCTCTTTGCCGCCGTCAGCGCCGGCGAGACCGGTGCGGCCGACCGGCTGCTCGGACGCGTGTACGACGAACTGCGCGGGCTTGCGGCGCGGAAGATGGCGCACGAAGCGCCCGGCCATACGCTCCAGCCCACCGCGCTGGTGCATGAGGCCTGGCTCCGCCTGGGTGGCGATTGCCCGCCCGCCTGGCACAGCCGAGCGCATTTCTTCGCCGCCGCCGCCGAGGCCATGCGCCGCATCCTGGTGGACCGCGCCCGACGCCGGCTGGCCGCCCGCCGTGGCGGCGGGGTGCCGTGCCTGGACGCCGGGGAGCTGGAAATCGCCGCGCCTGACGTCGGCGACGATGACGCGCTGCTGCGGCTCCACGAGGCGCTTGACCGGCTGGCGACCGTCCATCCTCGCCGGGCCGAATTGGTCAAGCTCCGATACTTTGTCGGACTGGACTTTGAGGAGACGGCCGCCGCGCTGGGCATCGCCGTGCCCACGGCCAAGCAGTGGTGGGCCTATGCCCGCGCCTGGCTGGCGGTCGAGCTGCGCGGCGGCGACCCAGCCGGCTGAACGGGGAGATACTTTTTCCGTCCGTTCTGCGCATGGAGGCACGATGAGCCCTGATTCGCCCGCCCCACCGTCTCCCGCGGCCCGGGAGGAGGCGCTCTTTACCCTCGCGCAGGCCAAGGCCGGCGCGGATCGCGCCGCCTTCCTCGACCGCGAGTGCGCCGGCGACCCCGCCCTCCGCGCGCGGGTGGAGGTCCTGTTATCGGCGCACGAGGCGCCCGAGCCGTTGCTGGACCGCATTGGGGGCGCCAGGCGTCCCGCCGTCCTGCTGCCGCGCGCAGGAGACGATGAGGCCGTGGGCCAGACCCTCGGCCGCTACAAGCTGTTGGAGAAGGTGGGTGAAGGCGGCTGCGGCGTGGTCTATGTCGCCGAGCAGACCGAGCCCGTCCGCCGTCGCGTGGCCCTCAAAGTCATCAAGCTGGGCATGGACACCAAGTCCGTCGTGGCCCGCTTCGAGGCCGAGCGGCAGGCGCTGGCGCTGATGGACCATCCCAACATCGCCAAGGTGTTCGATGCCGGAATGACGGAGCAGGGCCGGCCGTACTTCGTCATGGAGCTGGTCCGCGGCATCCGGATCACCAACTACTGCGACCAGAACCAGCTCCCGACCCAGGAACGCCTCGACCTCTTCATCGAGGTCTGCCAGGCCGTCCAGCACGCCCACCAGAAGGGCATCATCCACCGCGACCTCAAGCCCTCCAACATCCTCGTCACGGTCAACGACGGCGTGCCGGTGCCCAAGGTGATTGATTTTGGGATCGCCAAAGCGACGGAGGGACGGCTGACCGACGCGACGGTGTACACGCAATTGCACCAGTTCATCGGCACGCCGGCCTACATGAGTCCGGAGCAGGCGGCGATGACGAGCCTGGACATTGATACGCGCAGTGACATCTACAGCCTGGGGGTGCTGCTCTACGAACTGCTCATGGGCAAGACGCCGTTCGACCCCCGGGAGCTGATGGCGCAGGGGCTGGACGCGATGCGGCGGACGATTCGGGAGGTGGAGCCGGCGCGGCCTTCCACGAAGCTGGCGGCGCTGAAGGGGGAGGAGCTCACCACCACGGCCAAGCGTCGGTCCGCGGATGTCCCCCGGCTGATCCAACAGCTCCGGGGCGACCTGGACTGGATCGTGATGAAGTGCCTGGAGAAGGACCGCACGCGGAGATACGAGACCGCCAACGGGCTGGCGGCGGACCTGCAGCGGCACCTTGACCACGAGCCGGTGGTTGCCCGCCCGCCCACCGCGGCCTACCGGTTCCAGAAGGCATGGCGCCGGAACCGGCTGGCTTACCTGGCGGCCATGACCGTGGGACTGGCGATCATCACGGCGGTGATCGTGAGCTCCGTGCAGGCGGTCCGGGCCCGCCGGGCGGAGGCCCTTGCCAGGTCGCGGCTGGCGGAGGTGGAGCAGGCGCGGCAGGACGCCGAGCAGGTCGCCCAGTTCCTCCAGCAGGTCTTTGAAAGCCCCGACCCCGAGCGGGACGGTCGGACGGCCACCGTGGCGGAGTCCCTGGATCGCGCGGCGGAGAGGCTGGAGTCCGACCTGGCCGATCAGCCGGAACGTCGCGCGCGGCTGCAGGCCGTTCTGGCGAAGACCTATACCGCGCTGGGACTGCACGCGCCGGCGCTGCGGCTCTGGAAGCAGGTGCGGGCGTACCGGCTCAACGCCGCCGGCCCGGACGACCCCGGCACCCTGGAGGCGGCGACCTTCCTGGCGCAGTCGCTCTTTTCCAACGGGCAGTTCCAGGCGGCGTTGCCCGTCACCGAGGATGCTCTGGTCCGCACGCGCCAGCGTTACGGCCCCGAGCATACGAACACCCTGGCCCTGATCCGGGATCAGGCGACCGTGCTCGATGCGCTGGGACGCCACGCCGAGGCCCTGAGGCTGCGTGAGGAGAACCTCGCCGCCTGGCGCAAGGTTCTCGGGCTGGACCACCGTGAGACCGTGTGGGCCATGGAGAACCTCGAGGTCTCCTACTACTCCCTAGGCCTCTACGAACAATCCCGTCCGCTCCAGGAGGAGGTGGTCGCCTTGAGTCGGAAAGTCCTCGGGCCCGAGCATCCCGTGACCCTGAGACGGCTGGGCAATCTGGGTGTGGATTACAAGGTCGCCGGCCGGACCGTCGAAGCCATCCAGCACCTCGAGGACACCCTTGAGAAGCAGCGTCGTGTGCTGGGGCCGGAGCATCCGTTCACGATCCACACCATGCAGACCTTGAGCGGATGCTACTTCGACCTGGGCCGCCGGCCGGAGGCGCTCCAGCTTCGCGAACAGGTGCTGGCGCTGTTCCGCAAGGCCCTTGGTCCCGAGCATTCCGACACGATCTGGCCGATGCTGGTCCTCGCGGAGTCGCAGGCGGCGGACGGCAGGGGTGAGGAGGCGCTCAAGCTGGTGCAGGAGGCACTGGCCCTAAGCCACAGGATTCACGGTGCCGAACACGCGCAGACGCTTAGTTGCCTCGTCAGACTGGCCCATCTGCATCATGGCGCGCGTCGGTTCGACGCCGCCGCGGAGGTGGGCGAGCGGATGCTGGAAGTGAGCCGCGAGGTTTTCGGACCCGAATCCGCGCCCACCCTCCACCATGCAAGGCAACTGGCCATTTATTACCGCAGCGCGGGCAGACACGACCAGGCCATCCGGCTGCGGCGGGAAATCGCCGGCCTCCGCCGCCAGGCCAACGGGCCGGACCATGCCTCCACGGTGGCGGCCATCAAGGAACTCGCGGATGAACATGCCGCGCAGGGCGAATGGAAGCAGGCCCGAAGGGAGCTGCTGCCGCTGGCGGAACTGCAGCCCATTCCGGACAGCGCGCATTTCGAGCTGATATGCCTCGCCGTGCTCGACGTGCATCAGGGAGAGCGGGATGCCTACGAATCCCATCGCCGGCTCCTGCTGGACCGGTTCCGGGGAACGGAGTCCGCCGCCATCGCCAACCGCGTGGCCAAGGCGGCGCTGCTCCTTCCGCTGCCCGGCGAGGGGCTGAACGATGCGCTGGCCCTGGCCGAGCTGGCCATCACGCGCACCAATGAAAGTCCCGGCCTGCTCCACTGGCGCCTGAACGCCGCCGCCCTCGCGCGCTACCGGGCGGGCCACTGGGACGGCGCGGAGGAGGCCGCCGCCCGCGCGGTGACGCTCGCCCGGGAGGCGCCCCACCCGGTCAACGAGGCGGCCTCCAGCCTGGTGCTGGCCCTGGCGCGGCACCGACTCGGTGAGACGGATGCGGCACGCCGCGCGCTCGACGAAGGGGCCGGCCTCGTCGCGGAGCACTGGCCTGAGCCAGACCGCGGCCTGGGCGACTCGTGGCACGACATCCTGATTACCCACCTCCTGCTGCGCGAGGCCCGCGCGATCATCGAAGGCTGGCCTCCCGAAACGCCGCCGTGAGCGGCCCCCCCGGGCGGACGCGTTCCCGGGCCCGCGGGAAGCATCGGCCGCGAGGCCGGCCACATACTTTTCACCGGGCGATTGCGCAGGGGAGGGTGACATGAAAACGATCCCAGCATTCTTCCGACCCTCCGGCCTCATCGCGACCCTGCTCCTTTGGGGTGTCCTCAGCGCTGAGGCCCAAACGGACGCCAGACTCGACCTCCAGATGTACTCCGGCTTGAGCATCACAGGCGCCATCGGCCAGACCTATCAGGTGCAGTACGCGGACGAGATGTCCGATTCCGCCACCTGGTTCGCCTTGATGCACTTTCCCTTGAAATGGAATCCCCACGTATGGGTGGACAACACCGGGCCGGCCACCGGGCGGCGATTCTACCGGGCGGTGTCCATTGACATTCCGGCCAACGTGATCCCGGTCACGAACATGGTGTTCATTGCGCCGGGCCAGTTCACCATGGGCAGTCCAGCCGGCGAACCCGCACGGTGGGCGGATGAAGACCCGCAGCGGCTGATCACCATCAGCCGGGGATTCTGGATGGGAAAATACGAGGTGACCCAGGGAGACTTTCTGGAGGTGATGGGATACAATCCAAGTTTCTTCAACGGAGATCAGGGCGGCACGAACTACGGCACCGACCTGAGCCGCCCGGTGGAGCAGTTGAAGTGGGCGGAAGCCGTGGCGTACTGCGAGGCTTTGACCGCGCGGGAACTGGGCGAAGGGCGGCTGCTGGCGGGCTATGTGTACCGGCTGCCGACCGAGGCGGAATGGGAATACGCCTGTCGCGCCGGGACGACCACACCCTTCCACTATGGCGACGCCCTGCGCTCCGGGATGGACAATTTCGACGGGCGCCTGGAATATCCGCCGTGCGGCAGTTCCACCAATTCCTGTGAAAACGCCGCGGGCATGTTTCTCAACCGCACCGTTCCGGTTGGCAGCTACGCTCCGAACGCCTGGGGCCTGCATGACATGCATGGGAACGTCTGCGAGTTTTGTCATGATTTCGCATACTGGTATCCTGCCGGGCCGGCCACCGACCCCGCGGGACCGGCTTCGGGCGATGGACATGTGGTGAGAGGCGGCGCCTGGTGTCTCGGCGCCCATTTTTCACGGTCGGCAATCCGCGATTGGGCCGGACCAACCCTCTCGAGCAGCTATTTTGGTTTCCGGGTCGTCTTGGGTCCGATTCATTAAACTCCCATTGCTTTGCGCCGCGGCGGGAAGTTCACCACATACTTTTCGGCGGCCCCTTGCGCAGGGGAGGGTGATGAACCGTTCCGCCGCGACCACCGCCGCCCTGCGATGCCGTGTGTTCACGGGGCATCCCTCGTAAACCAAGCAAACCACCCGGCACGAACTGATATGAAAACGACCACCTCATTCTTCCGAACCTCCGGCCTCATCGCGAGCCTGCTCCTTTGGATGGGCGGGCCTGAATCGCAGGCGCAATCGGACCTCGTCCACATTCCCGATCCGGAACTGCAAAGCGTGATCCGCGACACGCTTAACAAGCCCACGGGAGACCTCACCGTGGCGGACATGGAAAGCCTGACGGCACTGGACGCGAGCACGCAAACCAGAGGCGCTGCACGACCTGCCATCACATCTCTGGAAGGTCTCCAGACGGCCAGAAACCTCCGCGTTCTTAACTTTGAGGGCGGCATTTGGTGGAGAGGCACTCCCGATCCAACCGTGCTGGCAACCACGAACCTTGCACCGCTCGGCGCCCTGCCGAATCTCGAGTGGTTGAATCTTTCCTACTACTACCGCAGTGCCCCTCCGAGTCCGACACTGCCGTCCGTTTTGTCGAGCCTCACCAACCTCCGTTCCCTGATTCTCTACGAGACGCCGTTGGCCAACTCCTCCTTTGTGACCAACCTGATGCGATTGCAACGGCTCGAAATAGATGGAGCGGTCGGAACGGTCGGAACAGAGATGCCCCCACTGGCAGGGTTGGGTGAGTTAGAAGTGCTGCGGCTCTCACACATTTACATCGATGAGGTCACGATTCCCTCGAGTTTGACTAGGCTGCGCGAGCTTTGCCTCTTCCAGATGGGAATCAGCAACCTGGTGTTTGCCCAACAACTTCCTGCTCTGCAGAGCCTCGAACTTTCAAACAACGAGTTCATCAGTCTCAGCTTCCTGACGGCGTTACCCGGCCTCCGCCGGTGCGACCTCTCGTTCAACAACTTGAAACAAGTCCATTGGCCCGAAACCCCAGCGCAACTCGAGTATCTGTCCGTGTTCGGCAATCCGCTGACAAACCTCAGCCTGCCCGCCGCGGTGGATTTAAGCGCGCTCATCCTGGAGGGCTTTCCCAAAAATCAAGTGACACTCCGCGGCCTCTGGATGCATCCGCCGAGGCTGCGGCCTAATGGAACGATCAGCCTGCGCATCCGTGGCGCGCGCGGGGGAGCCGCGCAGGTGCAGCGCAGCACCAATCTCGCGGATTGGGAGCCGTGGCGGACGGCGGTCCTCGGACAGCTTGGGGAGGTGGATGTCACTGATGACGCCTCGTCCACCGCGGTTCAGTTTTATCGTGTCCGGATGCCCGCCGAGTGAGGGGACCGGCCATCCGGGCATCGCCAGGGTGCCGTCGCATTCTCCCGGTCATGGAGATGCTGTACGCTGTCGAACACCGACGGCACATTCTGCGCTTCGTCCACCACCACGACGTGCGGTTCAGCGCGCTGGGGCAGCGCGCGGCACATTTCGACCAGCCGGCCCGGCTTGCTCAAATGTTCCGCGCGCGCGGCCGGGTCGCTGAAATCCAGCCAGATCGCTGTCTCCGGCCAGCAAGTGCCTTTTTGGGGAACGGGCAAGGGCCGGTCTGTGGGGGAATGGACGCCAATAGGAGACGCGGTTGAATTATGCCAGGTCGAAACGGTCCAGGTTCATCACTTTGGTCCAGGCGGCGACAAAATCGGTGACCAACTTCGTTCCGGCGTCGGCGCAGCCATAGACTTCCGCCAGCGCACGAAGCACCGCGTTCGATCCGAAGACGAGATCCACCCGCGTGGCGGTCCACTTGGGCGCACCGGTTTTTCGGTCGAAGCCGGCGAAGGCGTTGCCGCACGGCGAGACCTGTTTCCACTCCGTGCCCATGTCGAGCAGGTTCACGAAGAAGTCGTTGGTCAACGTCCCGGGACGCTGGGTGAAGACGCCGTGGCTGGCGTCGCCGTGGTTGACGCCCAGGACCCGCAGGCCACCGATCAGCACGGTCATTTCCGGTGCGGTCAGGGTGAGCAACTGCGCCTTGTCGATGAGCAGCGTCTCCGCGGACACGCTGTACTGGCCCTTGAGATAATTGCGGAAGCCGTCGGCGATGGGTTCGAGCAGAGCGAAGGATTCCACGTCAGTCTGTTCCGGCTTGGCATCCATGCGGCCCGGGGTAAAGGGCACCGTGATCTCGTGTCCGGCGTTCTTGGCGGCCTGCTCCACGCCGGCACCACCCGCCAACACGATGAGGTCGGCCAGCGAGACTTTCTTGCCGCCGGTCGCGCCGCCGTTGAAGGCCTTCTGAAGGTCCTCGAGCTTCTGAAGTACCACGGCGAGCTGCGCGGGCTGGTTGACTTCCCAATCCTTCTGCGGGGCGAGGCGCAAGCGGGCCCCGTTCGCGCCGCCTCGCAGGTCGGAGCCGCGGAAGGTGGACGCCGAAGCCCACGCAGTGGAGACCAGTTGCGGGACGGTCAAGCCGCTCGCGAGGATCTTACCCTTCAGCGCCGCGATGTCCTGGGCCTCGATGAGCGGGTGATTGACGGCCGGAATCGGGTCCTGCCAGAGGAGTTCTTCGGCCGGGACTTCCGGTCCGAGATAACGCGCGCGCGGCCCCATGTCGCGGTGCGTGAGCTTGAACCAGGCGCGGGCGAAGGCATCGGCGAACTGATCCGGATTCTCGAGGAAACGCCGGGAGATCTTCTCGAAGCCCGGGTCGAACCGCAGGGAAAGATCCGTGGTGAGCATGGCCGGTGCGATCCGTTTCGCGGGGTCGTGGGCGTGCGGCACCGTTCCGGCGCCCGCGCCATTCTTGGGCTGCCATTGATGCGCGCCCGCCGGGCTCTTGGTGAGTTCCCATTCGTAACCGAAGAGGCTTTCAAAAAAACCGTTGCCCCACTTCGTGGGCGTGGTGGTCCAGGTGACTTCCAGTCCGCTGGTAATGGCCTCCGCGCCCACGCCGGTGCCAAAGCTGTTCTTCCAGCCGAGACCCTGGGCCTCGAGGCCGGCTGCTTCCGGCTCGGGCCCGACATGGGACGCCGGGGCGGCGCCGTGCGTCTTGCCGAACGTGTGCCCACCCGCGATCAGCGCGACCGTCTCCTCGTCGTTCATGGCCATCCGGCCGAAGGTGTCACGGATATCCTT
>CAYYSX010000048.1:0-12548 GCA_964474315.1 uncultured Verrucomicrobiota bacterium
ATAGCGCCGACATTTATCGCATGGGTTATTATGGCGGCACGGGCGGGCGATGGGTCCACCGCGTCGGTCCGTTCACGGGGATCGTTCAGCCGACCCCGGCGGACGAAGCCAAGCAACGGGTCCAGTGCCGTTGGAAGGTGGGGTTCGAACTGGAGATTCCGCGCGACTGGCTGAGCGGCGTGTATCTCGGCAAACTCCAGGCGGCCGACAGCGGCTACGAAAGCCACTTCCTGGTGGTCCTAGCCCGTGGCCAGACGCGCCGCAGCCAACGGGAAACCGACAACGAGTACGCGGCGGTCATCTACACGGCACCCAAAGGCAACTTCGTGTTCAACGCCGCCACCTGCTGGTGGAACATGCCCCTGGCCCGTCCGCCCGGCGCAGTCAATCCACCGCGCACCGATTTCAGCCGCGAGGACGCCCGTGTCCAACGCATCACCAAGAATCTGTTGGAGCGCATGAAGCAGGGTTGATCCCACCGGCGGGAGCGTGGAACTGGGTGTTGGAGCTTTCCGCACGGCCGTGGTTGTCCAACCCATCGCTCTTGCTACCGTCCCCCCATGAGCAACGTGCTGGTGGGAGCCTTGACCGTGTTACTGTCCACCAATCCCCCGGCCGCCTTGACCAACCTCGTGCTGGAGAAGACCGGACTTAGCGCCCTGAGCGTCAACACCAACGATCCGGTAGCCCGCGAGCTGGAAGCGCTCATGGAAGAAGACGACCGGGCGCAGGAGGAAATCGACCGCTGGATCGAAGAGGCCGACCCCACCGATGATCCGGCGGCGGCCCTGGCCGGGGTGACCCTGCGGGGACGCATCCATCAGCGCATCGAACCACTTAAGGCGCGTTACCAGCGCTTCCTCGAGGCGCATCCCACCAACGCGATGGCCCATCTGGCTTATGGTAGTTTCCTCAACGAATTCGGCGAAGAAGGCCTGGCCATCGAACAGTGGGAGAAAGCCCGGCAGTTGGATCCGTCGAACCCGGCGGCCTTCAACAATCTGGCCAACTCCTACGCGCACGTGGGCCCGGTGGAAAAATCCTTTCCGTTGTACGAGGAGGCCATCCGATTGAACCCCCGGGAGCCGATTTACCTGCATAACTTCGGCACCCTGGTCTTTCTCTTTCGCCGCGACGCCACCAACTATTTCCAGTGCGACGAACAAGCCGTCTTTCAGCGCGCCTTTGACTTGTACCGACGCGCCATCGCACTCGACCCGCTCAACTTCCAGCTCGCGGCCGATGTCGCACAGACTTATTACGGCTGGCACCTGCCCGCGGTAACCAACCGGACTGAAGCGCGCGCCGCCGAACTGGGATTGGCCACCACCGCTCTCCAGGCGTGGACCAACGCGCTCGCCCTCGCCCCGTCCGAGGTGGAACGGGAGGGGGTGCATCTGCATTTTGCCCGCTGGAACATCCGCCTCGGTCGTTTCGACGAAGCCCGCACGAATCTCGCTTCAGTCACCAATGAGATGCATCTGACGGTGCGAGACCGCCTGGATCGAACGCTGGAGGAGCGCGAAGAGGCCGTCCGAAAAGCACCGTCGCTCGAGCCTAGCGCGGACGCACCGGCCCGCGCCGCTGGGCCTTGAGCCGGTTTCCGAAGCCGATGGAGATGGGTAAAGATTCATCCAAGGCTTCTGAACATTTGACCCGCTCCAAGTTCAGGCGCCCAATCGGGTGGTTCCCGACCCAATGAAGCCGTCCAACCTGCTGATCATCGCGGATAGCGAGCATGATGCCGACATGCGCTACGCGGTGGGCATGGCGGTGTCGGAACGGCTGGTTTATCTGCGCACCAACGGACGCTCGGTGGCCATGCTGCCCGATGTGGAGCTGGCCCGAGGACGGGCCCAGGCCCAGGTCAGCCGCGTGGTGCCCCTATCCCGCTATCTCCGCCGCGCCGAGCGGCACGGCGTCCGAAACCCCGACCTAGCCCATGCCGCCGCCAGCCTTTGCGAGGATCTCAAGGTGCGGAAGCTGACCGTCCCTTTTCTGTTCCCGGTCGGTTTGGCGCGCCAGCTCCGCAAACTGGGTCTGCGCATCAAGGTCCGCGAAGGCAATTTCTTTCCCGAACGCCAGTACAAGAATGCGGCCGAAGTGAAGATGATCATGGCCACGATCAGCATGGCCGAAGTCGGGATGTCGGAAGGACTGCAAGCCCTCAAACGGGCCAAGATCGGTCGGGATCGGAAGCTCCTGCTCCATGGAGTTCCGCTCACCAGCGAGAAGCTGCGCGGGATTATCGAGACGGCCGTGCTGCAAGCCGGCGGTCTTCCGACCAACACGATCATCGCCAGTGGACTGCAGTCCTGCGACCCGCAGGAATGCGGTCATGGGCCTCTGCACGCCAACGCCCCGATCGTCATTGACGTTACCCCGCGTTCGGCCCGCACCGGTTATCATGGGCATATCTGCCGGACGGTCGTCCGCGGTCGGGCCTCGGAGGCGGTGCGACAGCAGTTCCTGGCGGTGCTCAAAGGTCAGGCCGTCGCCTTCAACCTGTTACGGGAAGGGGTGGAGGCCGGGGAGGTTCATGCCGCGGTCGAGCGACATTTCCGTGCCGAGGGCTATCGCACCACCCGTCGCACCGGCCGTCCCGTGGGCTTCTTCCACGGCACGGGGCAGGGTGTCGGACTCGAGGCTCACGAAGCGCCCTGCACCCAACGGGGATCCACCACCACGCTCCGCGCCGGCCATGTCGTAACCGTCCGACCGGGGCTGTATTATCCGGAGACCGGTGGGGTCCGCCTCGAAGATGTCGCCCTGGTCACGTCGGGCGACCCGGAGAACCTGACTCAGTTTGAGAAGATCCTGGAGCTTTAAGCCCAGGTATCAATCGTTGCGAAAGTACATTCATACTGCTTGATGCAGACAGGCGGGTGGTGCGGTGAGGACACCGCACGCTACACGCACATACTTTCGTAACGATTGATACGCCGATATTACTACCGGAAGGGCTTCGTTCGCTCTTACGCCGGGAGTCGCAGATCCAGGGTGAACGGAAAATCCCGGCGGACCGGTTCGGAGGGCGGTACAAATGAACCCTGCGTCGCACCTTGGACGAAGAACCGCGACAGACGGCGGCTTTCGGCTTCGTAAGCGTTGACCGGGAAGGTCACATAACCCCGTCCGCCCGGATGCGCCACATGATAGGTACACCCACCGAGGGAACGCCGGTTCCAGGTATCGAACAGGTCGAACACCAAGGGCGTATGCACGCCAATGGTGGGTTGCAGACACTCCGGCGGCTGCCAGGCCCGGTAGCGGACCCCGGCGACCCCTTCGCCATTGACCCCGGTCGGATGCAGGGGAAGACGGCGTCCGTTGGCGGTGAGGACGAACCGGTCCCCCACCAGCCCGCGGGCCTTCACCTGGAGCCGTTCCAGCGAGCTGTCCACATAGCGAACGGTTCCACCCGGACCCGCTTCCTCCCCAAGCACATGCCACGGCTCCAGAGCCGTCCGCAGGTCCACCAGGATGTTCCGTTGGCTGAACTCACCGATGCGCGGGAAGCGAAATTCGAAATGCGGGGCGAACCAGTCGAACTCGAACGGATAACCCGCGTCGCGCAGGTCCTGGATCACGTCCTTGAAGTCGGTCTCGCAGAAATGCGGCAACATCCAACGGTCATGAATGTCGGTGCCCCAGCGGACGAGACCATTGGTGTAAGGCTCCTTCCAGAACTTAGCGACCAGACCCCGCAGGAGGAGATGCTGCGCCAGACTCATGCGCGCGTGTGGCGGCATCTCGAACGCCCGCATTTCAACCAGTCCGAGCCGGCCGCTGCTGCTTTCGGGCGTGTACAACTTGTCGATGCAGAATTCGGCCCGATGGGTGTTGCCGGTGGCATCGATCAGCAAGTGGCGGAACAGTCGGTCCACGAGCCACGGCGAAACGAATCCACCCAGACCCATCTGCCCCCCCGTTTGGCGATCTAGCTCACCGAAGGCGACGTCCAGTTCATACAACGAGTCCTGCCGCGCCTCATCCACTCGGGGCGCCTGACTGGTCGGCCCGATGAACAGGCTGCTGAACAGCCAGCTCAACGAAGGGTGGTTCTGCCAGTAGGTGATCAGCGAGCGCAGCAGATCCGGTCGGCGCAACACCGGCGAGTCCGCCGGAGTGTCCCCGCCGATGATGATGTGATTTCCCCCGCCCGTTCCCGTGTGGCGACCATCGAGCATGAATTTCTCGGTACCGAGCCGGGTCTGGCGCGCCTCTTCGTAAAGAATCGTGGTCCGCTCCATCAGTTCATCCCAGTTCTTGCTGGGATGCAGGTTGACCTCGATGACTCCGGGGTCGGGAGTGACCGCCAGCTTGTTGAGCCGGGGATCACGCGGCGGCGTCTCGCCCTCGATCACCACCGGCACCCCCATCTCGGTCACGGTCGTTTCGATGCCCGCAATCAAGTCGAGGTAATCTTCGGTCGTGGAAACCGGCGGCATGAAGAGATGCAAGCGCCCGTTCCGAGGTTCGACACAAATGGCGGTGCGAACAATCCAGGGCGCGCTCTGCTGGAATTCAGGCGAGCGGTTCGGATCTTCGTCCGGTCGAAACTGCTTGCGCCAGAGTGCTTCCTCCGGACCCAGTTCCTGCGCCCGCTGGCCCGGCCCAAAGCCCGGCGCCGTGGGGGCCCCGGCCCCGGGCACAAAGTGCTGGGCCGCCTGGTCCGGCCGGACGCGGTACGGAAACTCCCGCGGCAACGCCGGCAGCCGTTGACTCGGATCTTGCGGCCAGATCCACGGGAACTCGCGGTCGGACACCCAAGGGATGGAATCCAAGGGCAGGCGCAAGCCCATCGGCGAATCCCCTGGAATCAACCACAGGATGTCGCCGTCGCGCAGGAACCACGACCCCGACAACCAGCCGTGGGCGCTCCGTTTGATGGGAAGCGCATAGCCGACGACTTCGCCGAGGCCCTTTTGGAATAGCTGAGCAATCCGGTCGCGTTCTTCCTTATTCTTCAGGTTCGACGTCTCAGGCGTGACGTTCGAGGGCAGCCGTCGCTCTTTCCACGCGTAATAGAAGACATCCTCGTATCCGGCCGTGAGGTGCCGGGGATCGACGTCCAGTGTCCGGGCGAGACGGCGGGCCAGTTCAAGTGCTTCGCGGGCTCCGTGGCCGTAGTCCTTGGACTCATCGGCAATCAGCGAATCATCCTTCCAAACGGGAATGCCATCCTTGCGCCAATACGCTGCCAGCGCCCAACGCGGCAGGGATTCACCGGGATACCATTTGCCCTGGCCGTAATGCAGAAGCGCACCGGGAGCGAACCGATTCCGCAGCCGCCGGATCAGCGTTCCCGAGAGGACCCGCTTGGCCGGCGAAACCGCCGTGAAGTTCCACTCCACGCCGTCCGGATCATCGATGGATACGAAGGTGGGTTCACCGCCCATCGTAAGCCGCACATCATGACGGTCGAGATCGGCATCGATGTCGTGGCCGAGTAATTCGATCTGGGCCCATTGCTCTTCGGTGTAAGGCTTGGTGACGCGCGGAGACTCGTAGATCCGGGTCACTTTCATCTCGTGATGGAGCTTCGACTCGCACTCAGTGATGGCGCCCGTGACCGGTGCGGCCGAGGACGGCGCCGGCGTACAGGAAAGAGGCAGGTGACCTTCACCGGCCAGCAAGCCGGAGGTCGGGTCGAGGCCAATCCAGCCGGCCCCGGGCAAATAGACTTCGCACCAGGCATGCAGATCGGTGAAATCGACCTCCGTGCCGCTGGGGCCATCCAGCGACTTCACATCCGGCGCCAACTGAATCAGGTAGCCGCTAACGAACCGGGCCGCGAGTCCCAGATGCCGCAGCAGTTGCACCAACAGCCAGCCCGAGTCGCGGCAGGAACCGCTCGCCTTCTCCAACGTCTCCTCGGGTGACTGCACCCCCGGCTCCATGCGGATGAGATAGTTGATGTCCCGTTGGAGCCATTGGTTCAGGGCCACCACGAAATCGATGGTGCGCAGGCCGGGGCCGGACTGGACCGGATGTTCGCCCGTCGAAGGCAGGTGATGAATGTCGGTCGGATGGCCCGGTTCGGGCGCGGCGGTATGCGGGACCGTTTCGGGATGTCCGAGGATCTCCCGGCGCACCCGGCTCAGGTAAGCCGAAAACCGGGGTGTGGGAGGACCGATCTCGAGGAAGGGCTGGAGCTCCTTCCGCAACGTAGCGTCATAGTTGAAGGGAAAATAGGCAGCCGATTCGTCGAGAAAGAAGTCGAAGGGGTTGAGCACGGCCATTTCCGCCACCAACTCGATCTCGACCTTGAGCTCGGTCATCGGCTGCTGGAACACGAGGCGGGCATTCCAATTTGAGAATGGGTCCTGCTGCCAGTTGATGAAGTGCTCGCCGCCGGTGATCCTCTGCGAATAGCTGAGAACGGGCGTCCGGCAATGCGGCGCCGGCCGCAGCCGGATCACATGGGGGCCATGAGTAACCGGCCGGTCATAGGTGTAATGAGTCGTATGATGGAGGGCGACGTGGATGGGCATGGTGGAGCGGCGGTAATCAGTAATCAGTAATCAGTGGTCAGTGGTCAGTGGTCAGAGTCGTCTGCTCATTTCTCTTCAATCGCAAATCGCCAATCAAAAATCGCAAATCCCCCCGCTATTCCAGATAACGGAGGCGTTTGTTGATGTCGGTATTGATGGAGTGATAGGGCTGGGTGAGGTTGCCCGCGGAAAACAGGGTCTGACGCATGTGCTCCATGTCGTCCTCGCCGATGGCATCGGTAAAGATGGGCATCAGATAATCGATGCCCATGCGGGAGGGCTTCATGAGGCGCGGATCGTACAACTCCGGATGCATGTAACGGGCATGGATCAGGCCCCAGCGATCCCGAAATCGATTCGCGTCATACCCTTCGACATGGAATCCCTTGGCCGCACTGTATTGCAGGACCGAGACCGCGTTGTTGCGTCCTTCCATCAGCAGTTCGACCGCTTTGGCTCCCAATTGCGCGGCGTAGAAGCGGTCGAACAGAATCGGCCGTCCGCCGCGCTGGGTATGCCCGACTTTGCGGGTAAAGATCGCCTCGCGGGCGGATTCACCGCGGCGATACAATTGGAAGTATCGGTCGCCGATCATCTGGATGAGCTTGCCCCGGAGCGCCTCGGCCGCGCCGGAAAGCTGGACGTTGCCGGAAGGATCGGTGGTCTTGCTCTCGGCGCCCAGTTCGCGGCCCTGGCTGTCCACGATTCCTTCGCCGCAGACGATGACTACATTCTTCTGCAGGTCGTAGATGTGTTTCACCCGCTCGACCAGGTGCTCGAGGTCGAGCGAATGTTCGGGCACCAGGATCAGGTCGGGACGTCCGTAGGCCGATCCCAAGGCAATGTAGCCCGAATGCCGTCCCATCACCTCGATGATAGCAATCCGGCGGTGGCTTTCGGCCGTGGTCCGGATCCGTTCGACACCGGAAGCGGAGACAAAGACGGACGTCGCGTAACCCGGGGTGACGTAGTTGATGATCTGGTCGAGGTTGAACACGGCGTGGGATTCGCTGTGTTTGTAGCGAAATCCGGCCTTCACGGAGGCGTCATTCACCCGCACCCATTCATCCGGCTCGCTCGGGTAATTTAATCCCAGATCATTATCGATCGTCTTCGGCGCCAGGACCGTGGGGAGGCGTTCCGCCAACGGTTGGAGACCGTTGAGAGTTCCATCGCCGCCTACGCAGATGAGTCCCTCGATGCCGAGGCGGTGCAGGCGGTCGATGACCAGGTCGAGGTCTTCCTTTCGTTCCGGGTCCACGAAGTCGCGGGAGGAGCCGATGAGCGTGCCGCCCTTGGTCGGGTCGATCTCAGGAATTTCCTGATAGAGCGGGTTGAGGAGGACGTGCGGGACACGCGGATTGAACAAGCTGTTGAAGCCCTTGATCAGCCCGATGATTTCGATCTTGAGCTGATTGGACCGGACCACCGCGCCTTGGATGGTGGCGTTGAGGGCCGGAGTGTCGCCTCCGGCAGTGAGAATGCCGATTCGCTTCATTGGGCCTCTGCGGGTGGGACCGCCGGAATGGGGGGCGGCAACTAAGACTGCTGTTGTTGTTCCTCCTGCTGCACGAGGATCTCGTCCTCGAGCGAGTTGAAGGACTGAAAAATGTAGGCTTGGAAGAGCGCGTGGCCGATGTTGTTGAGCTTCTCCTGCAAGACGTCCAGATAGAGGTGCAATCCCTGGTCGAACACTTCGTCGATAGTGGAGAAGCGCAACTCCGCCACCAACCGGCCGGCGAGACGTTCGGCGTCGTTGGAGAACCGTCCCTCGGGAACGCCCGAGATACGGCGCAGGGACTGGTCGAGCAGGTTCGCGCTGAACAGGACCGAACGGGAGAAATCGGCGTTGAGGATCAAGAACTCGGCCACCAGTTTGGGCGTGATGTCCGCCCCGTAGAGCGATTGATAGGAATCGAGGGCGCTACAACTGCGCAAAATCGCCGACCATTCGACGGTCTCCGCCTGGCTGATCGTGGCCGGAGCCCCGCGTTCGGGAAGCGTTTGGTGCCGTACATCGAGAATCCGGGACGTCTTGTCCGCGCGTTCGAGAAAGCGGCCGGCCTGGAGAAAATACCAGCCTTCGTTCCGCAACAGGGTGGCGTAAGTGATGCCGACCAAGTGGAGCGAACTCGCCTTCACTTCCTGGAAGAATTCGCTGGGACTGTTGCGCCACACGTCGCGGCCGCGAGGGGAGCGGACAAAGAGGTAGAGCCGGTTGAGTTCCTCCCACAGGTCGAAGGTGATCTGGTCGCGCACCATCCGGGCATTCTCCCGCGCCTGGCAGATGGATTGGACGAGGGAATTCGTATTTTCGTCCTGAAACACGAGGAACTCGGTGACGGCCGCGGCCGTTCCCTTCGGGTGGAGGCGGAAGAACGCCTCCTCGTCGCCGGTGGCTTGCACGATGGGTAACCAGTGCTCCGCCAACCGCTGTTCGTTCAGGTTCCGCAGGTCCAGCAGAAGCTGAAGGTTGGTGTCCACGAGGCGCGCGATGTTTTCCGCACGCTCGATGTAACGAGCCATCCAATAAAGGCAGTTCGCAACGCGGCTAAGCATCGGGAAAAATCAGAGTTCGAGTTACGAGCGGATGCCCACGGCTCACGCACCACGATTCACGCGGAGCAAGGCCCTGGCTCATGCTCCAGCCCGCTCGCCCCTTCCTGGTCTCCTTATTCGTCACCATACAACACCCAGGTATCCTTGCTTCCGCCGCCTTGAGACGAATTCACCACCAGCGAGCCCTTCCGCAGGGCGACTCGGGTCAGTCCACCCGGGACGATCACCACCTTCTCGCCATAGAGGATGAAGGGACGCAGATCGATATGCCGCCCCTCGAACGTTCCGTCCTCCAGGTGGGTCGGATGCCGGGACAGCGAAATCATCGGCTGAGCGATAAAATTGCGCGGATCTTCCTCCACCCTCTTCCGGAAGGCCGCGATTTCCGCCTGGGTGGCCTGCGGGCCGATCAGCATTCCATAACCGCCCGATTCATTGGCCGCCTTCACCACCAATTCGTCGAGGTGATCCAGGATGTATTTGCGGTCCTCCGCCTCGCTGGCGAGGTACGTGGGCACGTTGCCGATCAACGGTTCCTGGTCGAGGTAGTATTTGATGATTTTCGGAACGAAATAATACATCACCTTGTCGTCGGCGATTCCCGTGCCGATGGAATTGGCCAGCGAAACACTGCCGGAACGGTACGCATGCACGAGCCCGGGCACGCCCAGCATGGAGTCCCGCCGGAACACGGTGGGGTCGATGAAGTCATCATCGATCCGGCGGTAGATGACATGCACCGGTTGCAACCCCTTGGTGGTGCGCATGAACACGCGCGCATCCCGCACCAACAGATCCCGGCCTTCGACAATCTCAATACCCATCTGCCGGGCCAGATAGGTGTGCTCGAAATAGGCGCTATTGTAGGCCCCCGGAGTCAGCAACACCACGGTGGGATCGGCCACACCCGCGGGCGCGATGAACTGCAACATTTTCAGCAATTCCTGCGGATAATGTTCCACCGGCTGCACCCCCACCTGTTCGAACACGCCGGGGAACGTCCGTTTCATCGCCCGCCGGTTTTCCAGGACGTAGCTGACCCCACTCGGGCAGCGCGCGTTGTCTTCCAACACCAGGTACTTCCCGTCGGAGCCCCGAATGAGGTCTGAACCGCAGACGTGGATGTAGATGTCTTTGGGGACGTTGAAATTGACGAACTCGCGCCGGAAATGTTTTCCGGAAAGGATGTAGAAAGGCGGGATCACGCCGTCCTTCACAATGCGCTGCCCGTGATACACATCGTGGAGGAACAGGTTGAGGGCGGTGATCCGCTGAACCAAACCGCGCTCGAGTTGCTCCCATTCCTGGTGCGGGATGATCCGCGGGATGAGGTCGAACGGGAAGATCCGCTCGGTTCCCTGCGAGTCCCCATAAACGTTAAAAGTGATGCCCTGGCGGAGGAAGGCCAGATCGACCGCCTCCTGTTTCCGGTCGAACTCCTCGGGGTTGAGGTCCCGGAAGCACTGTTCAAACCGGCGGTAATGTGGGCGGACCTCGCTGCCGGCAGTGTACATCTCATCGAAGAACGTCTCAGGCGCGTAGTGCTTCAACACAGGCCAATTGCACGTCTCATGCCCGGTGCCATTCAAGCTCCATCTGCGGACGTGGATTCACGGTTTTGTGCATTCAAATCATGAATGGAACCGAGCGTTGGGACAAAAAACTCGACCGGGAACCACTGCCGCCCGTTCGCGCCAGCGTCCCGAACCGCAGAAGCATCAGCACACCGGCTCACAACAACACGCCGGCCACACACGCGGTCAGATAGCAGGCGAGCAAGCCTCCCACCATTGCCCGCAACCCCAACTGGGCCAGGTCCATCCGCCGCGACGGCACCAAAGCCCCGATGCCGCCAATCTGAATGGCTACGCTGGCCAGGTTGGCGAACCCGCACAGCGCAAAAATCGCAATCTGATACGAGCGCGGATCCAATCGAGGCTGCGCCTGAGACAACGCCATGTAGCCGAAGAACTCATTCAGCACGATCCGCTCTCCGAGCATCTGACCGATACTGAGCGCATCCTGCCGGGGCACACCCATCAGGAGGGCGAAGGGCGCATTGAGGTATCCCAACAGTTCCTGGAGCGGCTTTTCGGTCGGCCACCCCACCCAGGATGCGGCCATGGTCAGCAGGAAGTTGACCAGCGCCACCAGCGCCGTGAAGGCCAGCAGCATCGCCGTCACGTTGATCGCGAGCTTCATGCCGTCGCTCGCCCCCACCACGATGGCATCCAGGCCGTTGACGGTCGTGGTTCGCTCCCAGGTCGCGCCGGTCCCGTCCGCAGTCTCACTCGATTCGCTCTCCGGATGCATGATCTTCGCCATCATCAGCGCCGCGGGTGCGCTCATCACCGACGCCGTCAACAGGGCTCCGGCCGGAATCTTGAGCACGCCGATGTACACGGCGAACACCGATCCGGCGATCGTCGCAAAGCCGCTGGTCATCAGGCAAAACAGCTCGCTGCGGGTCATGCGCTCCAGGTAAGGCCGGATGACCAGCGGCGCTTCGGTTTGGCCCATAAAGATGTTGGCCGCCGCGGCGAGCGTTTCGCTGCCGCTGGTCCGCATGGTCCGCTGCATCACCCAGGCCATGGCCCGGACCACTTGTTGGAGAATTCCGTAATGATACAGCAACGAAGAGACCGAACTCACCAGGATGATGATTCCGGTGACGGTGATGACGAACAGGAAGGTGTTGCCGGCGCCGAACGCGCGTTCCATCGACTCGTGGCTGGCCAGCGCGCCGAACACCAGTTTGTTTCCTTCGTCGGCAAACCCGGTGAACCGGGTGACCACTTCCTGGAAGCCATCGAACAAGACACGGCCGACCGGGGTCCGGAGGATGAGCAGTCCGATGGCGAATTGGAGTCCCACTCCCCACCCGACCACCCGCCAAGGGAATCGCCGACGGTCATGGGACAGCGCCCAAGCCAGGGCCGTGAAAACCAGGATCCCCGCGAGACTCACCCACCGTTCGCTCACGGGCGTCCAGCCTACCGGACCGACGCCCGGCAACCAAGCCACAGATGGAGCGCATCTTGGGTCGATCCTTGCCGGGACCGAGATGTCCCTCCCTCACGCGGAGCGCGGACGGCTCGTCCGCCCGGGAATTCCGAGGACCGCGGGCCTCAGCCCGCTTCACGGTGTGGAGTCGAGGCGCGCCCTGTCGTGTGGCCAAGGAACCTCTGGAGGTCCGGTGACGTCATCGGCGAGCGAAGTCAGGGGATTCTGGACCGACGTGACCTTCAGCCCGGCCTCCTGAAGATAGGGAATGACGTCGGCCCAGGCTCCGTGGACCAAGACCACGTTCCTGACCTCGGTGGGGGCGAGTTCCTGGGCGAACACGGCGCCGACAGTGCGGACCCCAGCGCCAGCGCCGTGGCGAAAGCGGGTGTTTTCATGCAATTTGGAACTTGGAGCTTGGCTTTTGGAGCTTCCCGGCGGGCGAGCCGCCCGCGCTCCTGCGGATAAAGGGCCAGGTCAATGGTTTCC
>CAYYSX010000048.1:12648-27967 GCA_964474315.1 uncultured Verrucomicrobiota bacterium
CCGGCGGGCGAGCCGCCCGCGCTCCTGCGGATAAAGGGCCAGGTCAATGGTTTCCCTCCCTCATCCTCAAGGGTCGGTCAACGGTGGTTCAGTGGGTTGAGGTGGCCGGTAAGGGCCAGCCATCTTCCACTCATGGCCCAGACGCTGGAAACGCATCCGGGGCGTTTCCGAATGCCCGTCGTTCTGTTCCACCAACAGGCCGAGGATCATCTCTTCGTCCGCGATGATGTCCTTGGTCAGGATGCTGACGGCTTGGATCCGGCCGAATTCCGCGACCACCCCGTCGCGAATCTGCGATTCGTTGCCTCCTCCTTTCTCTTCCCATTTCTTCTGATTACGCGCTTGCTCCTCAGGGGTCATGCTGGCCAGAAAGGTCTGTAGATCACCGTTCAGTCCCGCCGAGAGCGTCGAGATCAAGGCCGACTCCGGGTTCGCATAGCCGGCAAAGGCCCAATCTTCGCGTGGATAGGTCTCTCGATGCGATGGGGTGTCGGCCGGAACCGGGAGTCGGTTTTGGATGGCGCGCCCCTTGTCGGCCTCCTCTTTCTCCGTCTTTTCCGCGAGCAGTCGGGCCACCTGACCGCGCAATCGCAGCACCTCTTCCGACGGATCGCTCGGGGGCGTCTCCCACGGCGGTGGAGGCGGGGTGGGATCGGGTGCGACCCTTTCGGCGCGAAGCCGGGTCAGTTCGGTGAGCTGTTGCTGGTTTTGCCGGTGCTGCAGTACCAGCGTAGTCACGAAACCGGCGGTCACTACGGACGCCATGGCAACTTTGAGTTGGGTGGAAGCCATAAGTTTGAGGAAAAGAAAGGAGGTGGAGGTACTCGCGACCGTCGTTGCGGCCACGCCGGTGAGGACGGTGGCCGCCAAACCCGCCGGCGCCGCCTGAACGGCCTGCAGCAGGATGGACCCGCCCAGCGAGGTCGCCGGCACCGCCAGCCCCCGTTCAACGAAAACGCCGCGCAACCGCTCCAGCGCGCGTCGGACGCGCTTCTGCGCCGCCTCTTCGCCAAGGCCCAGCCGCGCCCCGATCTCGCGGGCCGACTGGTGCTCGAAATAGCGCAGCAACAGCACGTCCCGGTCCGACTCCCCCAATTGGCCAAGGGCGGCGTCAAGGTGCGGGGCGATCTGGTCCCACACGGCTTCGGTTTCGTGGGGAGGAGTCGGCATGGTGGCGGCTTGGTGTTCCCGGGCACGGCGGCGCTCTTCCGTACGGACGGTCTTGGCGGCGAGGTTCTGGGTGGTGCGATGCAGCCAGCCGGTGAGCACCGTACGGTCTTGCAACGCTTTGGCCTGCCGTGCGAGCGCGACGAAGACCGCTTGGGTGACATCCTCCGCAAGCTGCCGGTCCACGACCATCCGCACGGCGGCGGAATAGACGAAGTCGAGATGCCGCCGGACGAGTTCACCGAACGCCGCCTGGGAATCACCGGCGGCGTAGTCGCGGAGAAGCTGCTGATCCGTCCGATCGTTCACCGTCCTTGGTTACCCGGTGATGGCAAAAGCGGACAGACGGATCGGGCGATGAAGTGTCGGTCTCCGTCCGAAGTTCCAACGACGAAAATCCAAGCTTTTCGAGCGGACGAGCCGACCGCGCTCCCGCGGCCCGACCCCCGATTCAGCAACAAAGTGGTGGTGGGAACTGGATTCGAACCAGTGAAGGCAAAGCCAGCAGATTTACAGTCTGCCCCCGTTGGCCACTTGGGTATCCCACCATGCCAACCGAATCCGCCCGAAACGGGCGGGCCGGGAATAAATGCGAAGAGCCGGGGGCCGCTCAAGATGTTTTTTGTCCAATACCATCCGGCGCCGTCCGATCGGCTCAGGCCGAGGCCGAAAGATCCTTCAAATCCGCCCGGGTGGATTCGTAGGTCACCTCGTAGGCCAGCACCTCCGAATCCGGCTGAATTCCCTTCCGCTCGCAGTACTGACGATAGGTTCCCGGCCACCAATTCCGGTGTTCGGTGAGTCCTTCGTCGCGCCAGGCGCCCCAGGCCACCAGCACCTTGCTCCAGCACCGGTCCCCGTACGCCACGGCTTCGTGCGCACTCGGCATCTGGCTGACATACCAATCCCGGCCCACCCGGGCATGCAGCACTTCGTCCGCCCAGTCGAAATCCTGGAACGTCGCCGCCAGTGCATTGTTGGACATCACCCCGACTTCCCATTCGTGCCGCTTCCCGGTTTTGGTCATCAGGCCCTGTTCGATGAAGTACAACACCGCATGCCGTTCCAGCGGTGTGAGTTGGCTGTTCAGGCCCAGCGACCAGGTGAAGTTCACCCTCACCTGCTTCGGCCAGTCCACGCCCGCCGCCACAAATCCCACCTCCCCCATCATCGCATGCCGTGCTTCGTCCCACAGTTGCCGGGTCATGTCGCGGTAGTAGCCCCACGGTTTGTCCGGTGTCTCCGCAATGATGCTCGCCATCATTTCCGGCACATCGATTTCCCGCAGGCGCTTGTAGAACATCATCAACACCTTGGCATCGAGCGGTCGGGAGGCGTCGTATAGGAACACCTCTGCGTTGACCCCCATGTTGTACGGATCGGGAAATCGTTCATCCCGCCGCGGCCGGCCGTCGAACTTCCAGGACGTCCCCGAACGCAGCCGCGGCGGCAACGGATCTGCCACTCCGGTTCCCTCCCACCCGCCCCCCGCGGCCAGGGCTGACCGAATCCCGTCGAGCGCCGGCTGCGCGGCCTGGCGATCCTCCGCGGAAACCAGCGCCGACACAGCCTTCGTGCCATACTCCAGCATTTCCTCCACCTCGCTCAACGCCCAGCCCAGCAGCCGACGGGTCGGCTGATCGGCCAGAACATGGGTTTCCTGGCGATGTCGCGCCATCGCCTCCCGCACCGCCGGGAGCGCTACCTCGTACAATCCCAGCAGCAGTTCCGCCGTGGTCGGTGCCGCCAGAATCTCGTCGAAGGCCAGCGCCAACCCCTCGTGAGGGACTTTATCGAGTCCCAGCGGTGGCTCGCGCATTTCTCCCACCCGCGTCCGCAACGCCGCCACCCATTCCGCGCACAGGTAGGCTTGATGACTGAAGGCCATTTTCAGCTCGTACACCGGCTCGGCGGTGAGGCGCCCGATGAAAATCTGGTGCAACCGTCTCAGGGCGTAATGATGACGCTTCAATCGTCGCACCGATTCCTCGACCGAGAGGCCAGGACGAACCGCGTCGGTGAACGAACCCAATCCCGCCAGAGCGGGCAAACCGCGATACGTCAGGTAACCGGCGGCGAACTCCGACGCCCGGGAATTCGTGGAAGTCTTCATCGGATCAGCCGCACTCTATACTCGGAGTGCCGCGGACGACAATGGGGGGAGGGCGTGAAGCGTGAGGCGTGGAGCGTGACACTGTTTTGCCCGGCCGTGCGAGGTATGGGGAGCCCTGGGTGAACTGGAACGAACGGGCGTGACGAGAAGCATGCGCCTCGAGCCCTCGGCAACGACGTAGCTGGTACCCGATCCGGCTCTCGGGAGACCCAGAACAAGGATGCGTCTTCGGGCCGGAGTCCACATACTCGCATCGTGTCGCTTGCTGAAAACCTGGCCATCGTCCGCGATCGCATCGTACGCGCCTGCGAGAAAGCTCGGCGAACTCCGGAGGAGGTAACGCTGCTGGCGGTTTCCAAGAACCATTCAGCCCAGACCGTGCGCGAGGCGGTGGCGTTGGGCCTCACGTTGTTCGGCGAAAACCGGGTCCAGGAAGCCCGCGTCAAGATTCCCGCGAGTCCAGGTCGGGCGCGCTGGCACTTCATCGGCCATTTGCAATCCAATAAAGCCCGCGACGCCGTCTCTCTCTTTGAGATGATCGAAAGCCTCGACAGCCTCACTCTGGCCACGGAGGTGCAGCGTCAGGCCGAAAAACAGTCCCGGACCGTCCGAGCGCTGGTGGAGGTCAACATCGCCGGTGAGTCGTCGAAGTTCGGCTGGAACCCGGACCGCCTGCTGACGGAGCTGACCCAGTTGAATTCCTTGGGACGGATCGAACTGCACGGACTGATGACGGTCGCGCCGTACTCGACGGATCCGGAACGGGTGCGACCGGTGTTCCGTCGGCTGCGGGAAGTACGCGACCGCTGTGCCGATCAGTTGGGAGCCCCGTTGCCGGTGCTCAGCATGGGCATGAGCGGCGACTTGGAAGTGGCCATCGAGGAGGGAGCCACTCTGGTCCGGGTGGGGACGGCGCTGTTTGGACCGCGCCCCCGGGTGGTGCGGATCGCCGGAGAAGAGTGAGGAGAAGCGAGTTGCTTACCGGTGCGGCTTCCGCCGAAACTCTGCGTCCCGCCGAGCGGGAATTTTCCCATTCATGACGCCGCTGAAGACACTCCGGGCAGTCAATTTCATCTGCCAAGCTCCCCACGCCCAATCCGTCAGTCTCGTGGGCGACTTCAACGATTGGAATCCGGCGGCCACTCCCATGAAGCAAGGACCGGACAAGGCTTGGACCACTCAGATGGAGCTGAAACATGGCCACCACCGGTACGCGTTCCTCGTGGATGGCGTCCTGACCCTGGATCCGCGGGCGCAAGGCATCACCCGCAACGACAAGAACGAGCGGGTTTGCCTGATTCCGGTGAGTTGACTCACGGGAATCAACCCGAAGGGGTAACAACGGGCCTCGTCGAAGGGCGTTACGGCGGCCACGCAGATTTCAACGTGCGGAGGGTGACACGTGCCTGAGTCAGTGTACCGCCCTCGACTTGCAGTGAAGCGCCGGGCGGTGCTTCCGGGAGAAAACAAAACGATCCGACCGCCAAGCCGCCGTTGGCAAACACTTCGATCGAGGTCCGGTCCAGCAACACCCGCAGCCGGACACTGTTGTCCCATGGGACAAAATCCGGTCCCCAGGGAGGAGCGAACCGGGAGTGTCGGCCCACGGAGGCCACCGTCGGACGCAGGGGAATCTTTCGGTCGAGGACCGCCAGCTCCCCCGCCGCGGCGTTCCATGACCATCGCTGGCCGCGCAATTCGAGGACGACGTGGGTGGCGGTCCCCGGGATGAACTCCAGTTCCAGGTCCAGCAGCTCCCGAGCGGCCGCAGGAAGTGGATAAATCCCCTCTGCCAGAGGTCGGGGAAGATCCTCGCGCAACACACTGGTAAACAGGTTGACGATCTCCTCGGCGGGCCACTTCACCAGGCGCGGACCCTCTGGGGTTTTCTGCAGGCTGAGTTCGACGGGAAAGCTCATCTGTTGGTTGAAGGGCATTCCTGGATACGAACCACCCCGCATCCAACCCAGCAGAATCACCCGGCGATCGGGAAGATCATCCCACGCCTGGCCGGCGTAGAAGTTGGCGCCGTAGTCGCCGGGATGCGGGCCGGATTCCTTGGTGAGGACCTGTCCGTCAAACCGGCAGATCCAATACCGGCCATCCGCGCCCCAGAGCACCCAGCGGGTATCCTGCGGGTTTCCCTCCACGGGCAGCTCCACCAGTCCAGGGCATTCATACAATTCATCACCGAACACACTGGCCGCGGTCCACTGCTTCAGATCGGACGAGGTGAGCAGGTGGAGTTCCGGCCGGACGTGCTTCTCACCCAACGAACCCGTGGGGCGCTCCGGATCCCGCACCCCCACATACAAGGGCATGATCCAACGCTGAGACGGCTCATGCCAGAACACCTTGGGATCGCGGTCGCCTATGCCTAAGCTGGGGACGATCGGGTTGCCGGCGAACCGCGTCCAGGTACGGCCTTGGTCACGCGAGAAGGCCAGACCCTGGGTAAACGGGCGTCCACGCGATGCCTCGCTGGTCCCTCCGGCGGCGGTGTAGAACGCAATGAGGACCGGTTCCGTCCCCTGCTGGAAGCCACCGGCGTGGTTGCGATCGACGACGGTGGATCCGCTGAAAACGGTTCCCAGGGAATCGGGCTCGAGGGCAGGGCCCAACTGGGTCCAATGGACGAGGTTGCTGCTCACGGCATGTCCCCAGGTCATGTTCCCCCACTCGCGGCCGGAGGGGTTGTGTTGAAAGAACAAATGATACTCGCCGTTTAGATAAACCAAGCCGTTGGGGTCGTTCAGCCAATTCGAGCGCGCGGTGAAATGGAACTGAGGCCGCAGGGCCTGGGAGTAGGCCAGTGACGGCTCCGGATTCTGCACGTACGGAGGTACCGCCGCGTGATCGCTCAAGACGAAATGATCGGCCGTCACATGGCCCCAGCCGCCGGTCTCGGCATCGACCAACTGGATGCGCGCCCGTTGTCCAAGGAACTCGCCCAGATCAAAGGTGACCGTGGTGAGGAATTCGTCGTCACGCCCGGTCGCCGAGCGGACGACTTGACCGTCCACCAGGACGTTGACGCAGGTTTTTTCCACCAGTTCACCGCCCCCGATAAGGAAATTCAGGTAACGACGGGTCAGGGTAAATTCGGGTGAAGTCAGCGTGCCGGTCGCCCGGTCTCCACCGTGGAACGAATTGGCCAGGGCTTGCCCGCGGTATCCACTCACCGGTGCCTGGTCGGGCAAGGTTCCCGGCGCGGGCGCGGTGCCGAAAGCGGTTCCCGTGGTCGTCCATTCGCCATATCCGGATTCGAAATCGGCCATCAGCTCCTCCGCTGCCCATGCCGATTGGGACGAGAGGAACAGCGTCGCCAACCAGACCACCGGCATCCACAAGACTCGAACGGCATGCGATCTGGTCATGACTTCAACAGCAGTTCGATCCAGGGCAGATCGGACGGAGTGGTGACCTTGGGATTGGGTTCTGTCCCTTCGACCAGTTCCACCCGTTGTCCCACCCGTTCGCAGGCGGCGGTGTCGTCAGTGACCTGCAGCCCCGCCTCCCGCACAGCCCTCAACGCCTTGCGGATGACGCCCACTCGGAAGCATTGCGGCGTCTGCACGGTCCACAATCGGGAACGGTCGAGATGCCGGGCGATGGTCAGCCCCCCGTCCGATTCCTTGATGGTGTCGGTGGCACGCTGGGCCGCCACCGCCGCTCCCACCCGGCGCGCGGTGTCCAGACAACGGACGATCAGATCCGTCGAAGTGCAGGGACGGGCTCCGTCCTGAATGGCGACCACCTCCGCCGTGGGCGAAAGGACGGCGAGACCATTCCAGACCGAATCCTGTCGTTCGGCTCCTCCGGTCACCAATCGAAACGGACGTTCGAAACGATGCTCCGCCGCGAGTTCCTGGAACACCTCCTCCATCCCGGCGCGGACCACGAGGACCAGTTCATCCAGACCCGGACAGGTGTCGAACCGTCGCCACGTGTGGGCGATAACGGGGACGTGGCCGACCTCGAGGAACAATTTGTCCACGTTGGGACCCATGCGGGTGCCCCGTCCGGCGGCAACGATGAGGGCGGAAGTCATGGACGGAGGGAGACTGGCGCGGTTGTGGAAAAAGAAAAAGGCGCGGAAGGAGTTCCGCGCCGAATCCCCGATTGCTGAGACGTTGAGACGATGCGCTTACTTGTCCTTTTCCTCGGGCGGGGCATTGGCATTGATCTGCTTGATCACCTCTTCGGTGAGATCGGCGTCGGTACCAGCCATCGTGTTGTACATGATCATTGTCGTCCGGGAATTGAAGGCCGTGGCGGCGAGGTCGAACACGATGTCGAATCCCCGCGCCTTGGCCCGCTCATCCAGGACGCTCCGGATATCGCGGAGCACGCTCTCGCGCATCCGGGTCTGCTGTTCGCCCAGCGCCTGGAGGGCGTTCTGGTCGAAGGTCCGGATGCTGTTTTCCTGCTCGCGGACATCCTGGAGTTGCTTTTCGAGGTCCTTTCTTCGCTTCTCCCGCTCCTCAGCGGTGAGGTTTGGATCATTGGCCGCTTCGTTGGCTCGTCGAAGCTCCTCGTTGGATTTCGTGAAATCCTCGATCAGCCCGGTGCGGGCCTTGTCGAAATCGGCCCGTCGTTCTTGGAGCTGCACCGTGGCCTGCTGGGTCCGCCAGTAACCCTCAAAGACCTTCTGCAAGTCCACGACGCCGATCTTGGTCTGAGCTTGCGCAGGAGCCTGGGTGGCCACGCCGGCGACCAGAAGGAGGATGCTAAGAATACGTTTCATTTTTATTTTCCGGATAGAGCGGGAACGGGGTCGCTGTCCGGATCTGCGGTGACCTTGGCTCCGTCATCCGGGGCATTGGCATTGAGTTGCTTGAGCAGGACTTCGGTGAGATCGGCATCGGTACCGGCCAGGGTGTTATACATGATGACCGGGGTTTGGTTGAGCGTGGTGGCAGCCAGGTCGAACACGAGACCGAACCCACCCACCTTGGCTTTTTCATCCAGCGCACTCCGGATGTCACGGAGCACGCTCTCGCGCATCCGCCCCCGTTGTTCCTCCAGCACCTGGCGGCTGGTCTGGTCAAAGTTGCGGATGCTGTTCTCCTGCTCACGCACCTCCTGGAGCTGTTTCTCGGCTTCTTTCCTCCGCCGCTCCCGTTCTTCGGCCGACACGGCCGGATCATTGACCGCTTCGTTGGCCTGCCGAAACTCTTCACTGGATTTCTTGAACTCCTCGATCAATCCCGAGCGTTCTTTCTCGAAGTCGGTCTGCCGTTCCTTGAGCTGCACCGCCGCCTGCTTGGTGCGCCAGTAGCCATCAAAAACCTTTTGCAAGTCCACCACGGCAACCTTGGTCTGGGCCTGCGCGGGGACCAAGGCCGCCACGCTGGCGGCCAGCAACAGGGTGCTGAGAATGCGTTTCATTTTTCGTCGTTCGAACCGGAGGGGAACGTGTCAGAAATCGCGGATCCAGCCAACGCCGAATTGGAAACGCCCGCTGTCGTCATTAAACCGGTCGGTCTTGATCGGGACTCCGTAATCGAGACGCAAGGGACCGATGGGCAGGTTCAGACGTAACCCCACACCCCAGTTGGAATTGTAAACGCCGGTCGTGCTGCCATCGAGATATCGCTGCGGTTCAAAGCTATACGAGTCCGGATACACCATGCCGGCATCGAAAAACACGGCAAAACGGACCCGGGGAATCAACGGGACACTGTATTCCGCGGAAGTGAACCAATAAGTGCCGCCCCCCGTCGGTTCACCGGTACCCGGCTGCTTCGGGCCCACTTCCCGGAACTGGAATCCGCGCAACGAGTACATACCGCCCAGATAATAGCGGTTGAAGATCGGCACCACCCCTTCGGAACCCCGGTCGCCGTCATGGTACGCCTCCACGATTCCGATGTTTCCAACCAACTCGAGCACGTGTTCCCGGAAGAAATCGTAGGTACTGCTGGTGGGTGAAAACAATCGGGCCGGCGACAGATACTGAGCGGCCTTCATCTCCAATTGATAGAAGCTGGCCTCCCCGGCTAGAGGCCCACCGGCCAGCATCGGTTCGAACTGCACCAGATGGCCGCGGGTGGGCAGCATCAGGCTGTTTCGGGTGTCATGAGCGACCGTCCAGTTGAGGCTGGAAACCAGGGTCTCGCCCGCTTGTTGCAGGAAGACCGGCTGGTCCGCGGGAACCGTATTGGTGCCGACGATGGAGACCTGGCCGTTGTTGGTGGCATACTGGATCTCCTGGAGAGTCGGCGGGAACTGGGCGATGTACCCGCTGTCGAAGATGATATCGACCTGCTGCAGCGTGTAGGTGGTGTTCAGCGTGAAGTTGAACGGCAACCCCTTGGTCAGACCAATATTACCCCCGACGACCCGCTGCGTGTAATTGTCCGAAAGATAAGACAGGTCCCGATAATACAGTTCCGTATCGAGTCGGAGGCGCCGTCCCAGGAACCACGGTTCGCTAAAACCCAGGATGTAGTCTTGGCGCTCGGTGCCGATCTGCGCCCGGGCGCGTGCCTTCTGGCCACCGCCGGTGAAGGTCGGCGGATTGAAGAGATCGAAGTTGCCCTGGGTGACTTCGATGTAGCCGACCAGCTTGTCCACGGAACTGTAACCGGCGCCGAGCGCAATGTTGCCGGTGTTCTTCTCCTCCACCCCCACCACCAGGTTCCGTTGTCCGGGTTCTCGCGTGATCTCATCCTTCATGTCCACCTTCTCAAAATAATTCATCTGCTCCAGGCGCCGCTGGCTGATTTTCACCCGGACCTGATCGAAGGTTTCGCCCGGTGAGACCGCCAGCTCGCGGCGGATCACCCGGTCCTTGGTCTTGGTGTTGCCCTTGATGACGATTTTTTCGATGAACGACTTGGTTCCTTCCTGAATGACATATTTCAGATCAATGGTCCGAGCCTCCACGTTCGGAATTTTCTGCGCATCGACCCGCACGTCGATGTATCCCTGCGCCCCATAAAAATTCCGGAGGCCCTGGAGATCCCGGTCCAAGTCGCCCGGCTTGAAGATGACGCCGGGCACCAGCCGCGGCCGGGTGATTGTTCCCTGGTCATCGCGCATGTTGGCGGTGATTTCACTGGTCGGAAACGTCTTGTTGCCTTCGAAGCTGATCTCACCGACCCGGAACTGGGAGCCTTCCGACAACGTGAAATCGATCTCCATCCGGTTGGTGCGCGGGAACTCGAACTCGATCTGCTTGATCTCGAAATCCACGTACCCGCTTTCCCCGTAAAACTCGCGCAGCCGCTCCTTGTCATCCTCGAACTGATCCTCCTTGAACTTGCCGGCCCCCGTCAGCCAGCCGAGCCAATTCCAGCGCCGCGTCTTGATCACCTTCCGGAGCTTGGACTCCCGGAAGGCTTCGTTGCCTTCGAAGTTGATTGCCTGGATGCGCACCCGCGGCGCCTCGACGATCTCGAACGTGACCGTGCCGCGCCCGAGCTCCTCGATGATGCTGGGCCGCGGATCCACGGTGGTGTTCTGCATGCCGGCTTTCTCGTAGGCCCTCCGCATTTCTTGGGCATCGACAAACAGTTTCCGTTCGTCCAGGGGTTCCCCCACCTTCGAGGTGGTCTTGCGCCGCAGCTTGGCGACGCTGAAGCGCTTGTTCCCGGTGTACCGGATTTCCGTGAGGATCGGCTTGCTCTGGACGAGGTAAATGAGGTTCAGCTTTCCCCCTGGCGCCCGCTGCTGAGAGACCCGGACGTTGTAGAAAAAGCCGGTGTTATAGAGGTTGGCCACGTCGTCATTGACCGCGTTCTGGTTGAAATGGTCGCCCGGCCGGCTGCGGATGTGGCCGCGGACCAGATCTTCGCTGATGGTGGCCGGACCCGCGAAGCGGATGATGATCTCCGCGATTTCCGGCGTCGGCGGCGGCTCCAACGGCTGCGCCACCGTCGTAACGATGCCACCCAGGAAAAGGGCCATCAACCAGCGCCACCAGAACGGTGGCGCGGGCACCATGAGCGAACCCCGCAATAAGTCCATTTCAGCGAAAAACCTCAAAAAGACGGCGGATGAGACTCAACGGGTTCCATTGGTGCAATCTCCAATCACCAGAGAAATCCGGCCGGAGGCGCATCCAGGCGCTCCGTCAGCCCACGTCGTCGTCGCTGATTTTCGACTTCGATTCATAGCGGGTAATGCCCTTGAGGAAGGTCAACTCGACGTCCCCGGTCGGACCGTTCCGCTGTTTGGCAATCAGCAGGTTGACCGCCACCGCATTCAAACCGTCATCCGGCGGGTCCACCCGTTCCTTGTCCTTGTCGTCGTCATCCTCGTCGCGCGGCCGGTAGAGGAGGCCCACCACGTCCGCATCCTGTTCAATGGCACCGGACTCCCGGAGATCGGAGAGGCGGGGCTTGCGATTCTTATCCTTTTCCAGCTCGCGGTTGAGCTGGGAGAGGACGATGACCGGAACGTTGAGTTCCTTGGCCAGCGCCTTCACGCCGCTGGAAATGTCAGCGATCTCCTGCTGGCGGTTGTCCTGCGCCTTTCGCGAACTCGAGTGCAGCAGTTGGAGATAATCGATGACGAACAGCTTGATCCCATGCTGCTGCCACATGCGGCGGGCGCGGGCGCGCAGTTGCAGGATGGACAAGCCCGGCGTGTCGTCGATTACCAGAGGCGCCTTGGCCATCTTGGAGGCGGCGGCGGTGATCCGGGGAAAATCCCGCTCCCGCAAGAATCCTTCCCGCACCGCCCGACTGTTCACCCGGGCCAGCGAGCAGAGCATCCGGACCACCAACGATTCGGCGGTCATTTCCAAGCTGAACACCCCCACCGGCAACCGTTCCACCACGGCCGCGTGTTCCGCGATGTTCATGGCCAGGGACGTCTTCCCCATGCTGGGACGTCCCGCGATCACCACCATTTCCCCGCCGTGCAGGCCGTGGGTCATTTTGTCGAAGTCGGCAAACCCGGTCGGCACCCCACTCAACTGCCCCTGCTTGCTGTGGTAGTCCTGGATGATGTTGATCGCGTGATTGACCAGGTCCTTGATATTCTTCGAAGCCCCCTCTTCACGGTCTTCGCTGATTCGGAGGATGTCCCGCTCCACCTCGTCCAACAATTGGTCCACCTCCCCCTCGTTCTCATGGACGCGGGTGATGACCGAGGTGCAGGCCTGCAACATCCGGCGGAGGAGGTACTTCTCCTGCACGATGCCGAGGTAGTATTCCAGGTTGGCGGCACTGGGGACGGCATCCATCAACCCGGACAGGTAAGAGATCCCTCCGACCGCCTCGAGTTGCCCGCCGTCCTTGAGCCGCTGCTGGACGGTAATCAGGTCCACGGGCTGTTTGCTGTCGTACATGGCCACCAGGTGCTCGTAGAGCGACCGGTGCCGCAGGTCGTAGAACGCCTCCGCACCGCCTTTCAGTTTCTCGACACAGAGTCCGATGCAATCGGTGGGCGACAGGAGCAAGCAGCCGAGCGTTCCTTGTTCGGCCGGGAGGGAGTGGGGGGGCAAACGATCCAGCGAGCCGGGGACGGGAGCGCTGGAACGGGTCCGCCGCGTTTTTCTAAAATCGGCCGGTGGTGGTGGTGGCGGCGGTGCCGGCGGGGCGACCGGGACCTCGGCGGCCAGGGAATCGAAGCTGGAGTCGGCGGGCTCTTGCACCCCTTACCTTGGGCACGCCGGTCCGCCGCCGCCAACGATCCGTTGCTCTCGGGTTGTTCACAGCGGCGGGGAGCACAGGCGGAGCGCGTTCGGAGCGCGTTCGGAGCGCGGGTCTGTGACCCGCAGCAACATCTCGGACTCCCGGACTCCAGTTCCTTCCCCCCCACCGGGCTGCCTCGGGACTCCTGGACCAATGTCCTGTCCCCAATCCCCCCCGCCTATTCCTCGCCGCTGGTCAGCTTCGCCAGCACGCTCAGATCCTCGAGCGTCGTGGTATCACCCTTGATCTCCATCCCGCTGGCGACCTGCTTCAACAGCCGGCGCATGATTTTCCCCGAGCGCGTCTTGGGCAGGGCATCGGCGAAGCGCACGTCATCCGGCTTGGCCACGGCGCCGATTTCTTTGCCCACATGGTCGCGCAACTCGGTCTTGAGCTCGTGCGTGGCGTGCTGACCCGACTTGAGCGTCACAAAGCACACCAACGCCTGTCCCTTCAATTCATCCGGACGCCCCACCACCGCCGCCTCGGCCACGGATGGATGACTCACCAGCGCGCTCTCCACCTCGGCGGTGCCAATGCGGTGGCCGGCAACGTTCAACACGTCATCGATCCGGCCCACGATCCAGAAGTACCCATCCCGGTCCTGCCGACATCCGTCGCCGGTGAAATAGCTCCCCTTCACCTCGCTCCAGTACACCTGCTTGAAACGTTCGGGATCACCCCAAATGCCGCGCAACATCGACGGCCAGGGCTTGCGGATGACGAGCTTGCCGCCGGTGTTCCGGGGAACCGCCTTTCCCTGGTCATCCACCACCTCGGGCAGGATGCCGAAAAAGGGCAAGGTGGCCGTGCCGGGCTTGAGGGGGGTGGCGCCGGGCAAAGGCGTGATCATGATCGAACCGGTCTCCGTCTGCCACCAGGTGTCCACAATCGGGCAACGTTTGTTGCCAATCACCGTGTAGTACCACATCCAGGCTTCGGGATTGATCGGTTCGCCCACGGTTCCGAGCAGGCGCAACGACCGGAGATCGTGCTTCTTCGGCCATTCCTCGCCCCACTTCATGAAGGCCCGGATGGCGGTCGGAGCCGTGTAGAGGACCGTCACACCGTATTTGGCAATGATGCGCCAGAAGCGGTCCGGCTCCGGCCAGTTGGGCGCGCCCTCGTACATGACGCAGGTAGCGCCGTTGGCGAGCGGACCAAAAATAATGTAGCTGTGGCCGGTCACCCAACCCACATCGGCCGTACACCAATAGACGTCCTCGGGCCGCAGATCGAAGACGTACTTCGAAGTCAGTTTGGCGCCGAGCAAGTAACCGGCGGTGGTGTGAAGAATGCCCTTCGGCTTTCCGGTCGAACCGCTGGTGTAGAGGATGAACAAGGGCGCCTCAGAATCCATCTTCTCGGCCGGGCAATCGTCGCTGACATACTCCAGTTCGCGATGCCACCAGACGTCGCGACCCTCCTCGATGTGGACCTCATTCCACGTTCTGCGCAGGACGATCACTTTTTCGATGGTGCTCGTCAGCGAAGCGCCTTGGGCATCGGTGAGCCGCAAGGCTTCGTCCACGTTCTTCTTCAACGCCACCACCGCGCCACGCCGGTAACCGCCATCCGCGGTGATCACCAGCTTGGCGCCGGAATCCTGGATGCGATCCGCCACGGACTGGGCGCTGAACCCGCCGAAGACGACATTGTGAATGGCGCCCACGCGGGTGCAGGCGAGCATGGCAATGGCGGCCTCGGGCACCATGGGCAGGTAGATGAGGACGCGGTCGCCTTTTCCGATGCCGTTTCGTTTGAGCACGTTGGCGAAGCGACACACCTCGCGGTGAAGCTGCTTGTAGGTCAGCACCCGCTCCTCGCCGGGCTTGCCGTCCGTGGCCGGCTCCCCTTCCCAAATGAGCGCCGCCTGGTTGGCGACACCGGAACCCAGCCAGCGGTCCAGGCAGTTACTGGAGACGTTCAGCCGTCCGCCGATGAACCACTTGGCGAAGGGTTCCTTCCACTGCAGGACCTTGGTGAAGGGTTTGAACCAGACCAGTTCCTGAGTGGCCTGTTTGGCCCAGAACTTCTCGGGTTGCTTCACCGACTCCTGCCAGAGCCGCTGGTACTGGGCCAAGCTCTTGATGTGCGCCTGCGCGGCAAAGTCCTTGGACGGTTTGAAGACGCGGGTCTCCTTCAAAAGCGATTCGATATTGGTGCCAGGCTTCGCGGTGTTGCTCATGGAAAATGGAGCCGGAGTGTGAAAAGGCGGAACCGGCTCCGTCAATGAAAGGCGCGACGGATGCCCGGTCCCAGGCGCCTCTTGTGCATGGGCTCTTATCGGGGAGATCGTCGGGGGAAAGCTTCAAGTTCAAAGTTCAAAGCCCAAAAGAAGCTCCCAAACCCAAGTTCCAAAGAAGGGTGGACCTCCAAAATCCGGACGTGA
>CAYYSX010000049.1:0-10198 GCA_964474315.1 uncultured Verrucomicrobiota bacterium
AAAATTCGCTGCCAGACCGCCGCTGCGCCGAATTCGTCGCGAGCGGAGCTGGGCGGTGGCGGGGCGGGAGAGTTCAGAACCATAACGTGAAGCCTACGGTGAAGACGTTGGCGATGGGATACGCGCTTTTCAAGGTCACGCCGTCGGTGCCCACCATGCGGTATCGCTTGTAGCTGAAGTGGAGGGTCGCCATCTCCGCGACCGAAATCTGCAGGCTGGCGCCGTAGGTATAGGCATTGAACTGAGAGAGGCGGTAGTCGGCGGAATAATAACTGGGAAAGGCGGGCACTTCGCCGATCGGTCCATCGGGGAAGCCCGGATCGCCGGGAAAGAGAAGCAGTTCATCATTAGCGTTGTAAGAGTATTGCGTGCCCTCGGGGAACAAGGGATCCCCCGTGAACTGCGGTGCATAGAAGTCGGCGGCCGACTGGTGGTAGAAGCGAAACAGCGGCGTGAGGATGACGCGGCGGCCGAACTTTTGCGCCCAGGAGACGGCGACGGTCTGGCTGAGGATCCCCCAGTCGTCGTTCCCCAATCGAAAGCTGCCATCCAAGGCGCCGTTCAGCGGTTTGATGAAATGACTGACCGACAGGTAGCCCACCTGCCGGAAGCGGTGACGAGGACGCTGCTCGCCGACACTGACGCCGAAGGGAAGCGGATCGAAGCTCGAGTCGGGGTAGGCGTAGAAGAAATTGACGCCCTTGTACGGGTCGGTGAGGTAACCCTGGCTGTAGCCCAGAATGACGTTGGCGGTGAACGTCGTGCGCGGGCCGAGCAATTGCGTGACCCCGAGCAGGAAATCCGAGGTGTCCTTCGCGGATAACTCCGGCTGAAAGAGGCCGCTGACGCGGTCAAAATTGTGAGCCGCGCCCAGCGCCAGCGTGGTGTTGCGTTGGTTGAAATCAATCAGCTCGTTGAAGGCGATGCCGACGCTCCGGTAGTCGTGTTCATAGCTGTAGCTGAACTGCGGCGAGTGCGTGAACCGACCCTGCCGGATGTCCAGCCCCAGATTGCCCGCGTAGCGACGGTCAGAGAAGCTGACTAAGGGCACTTGGGTGCTGCCCGGCTCCGGCGTCCCGCCGCTGGGCGTGGCGCCGGAAATGCCGTCGTAGATGAACTCGCCCTTGAGAACCAGCCTCGGGTTGAGGTCTTTCTCCACATAGATGCCGCTGGTGTTGATCTCCATCCGGTCGTCCTGCTCGTAGTAGCCTTCGAACCGGTACTCGACCCGGTCTTCGGCCCGGCTCCGGCCAGATTGGAGGAGGAGCAACACCGCTAGAACGGTGGGGCGCCAGGCTTGCGGCCCGACCAGGGACCGCCAACGAACCACGGCTTCGGTGACGACACCGGAGGATTCGAGGAAGAACACCACGGTCATTGGCTCTTAGGATCGAGGTTCGGTAGTGCTCGGGTCAGCCGCCCTACTCGCGAAGCTGAATGAGATTCCTTTTGGAGTGGAGTCCGTCACCCATCGCAAAAATGGTGGGCACCAAGAAGACCAGCCTTGAACGCAGCGGTTACGCGACGGGCAGGGGCATTTGAGGGTACTGAGGTGACCACATAGGAAGGAGGGAGTAGTGGTCCTCGTGGTTCCCAGAAATCCACCGTTGCTTGGCCTCGGGCGGCTCCCGCGGGTCGCCAGAGGGGACCAGCGAGGGCATGCACCCGCGCTCTAAATCAACGCGACGTGGAGACGCGGATGCGGGACGGGGGAGGCGTGGCGCGGACTTCGGCCACCCAGCGTTCGGCCACCTCGGCATCCGAATCAAACGGATTCAAGAGCATCAGCGGATTGACTCCGTCGGCATCCACCACTTCCCAGTCCACGTAACAACCGCGTCCTTCCGCGGCGAGCAGGCGCATCACCCGCGACCGGATCGCCGCGCGGGTGTCGAAAGGAGGCTGGCCTTTGGCGGCGGTAATCTGGGCCGGAGTCGGTTCCCAGCGGGATGACGGGTCAGCCAGGGGCCAGGCGAGGTTGCGCAGGGGATCGACGTGATGGAACTCGAGGTCCTGCGAACGGAGCCACGGCGAGGTCCACGACAAGCCTTCGGCCTCGAGGAACTGAGAGAACAGCCAGCGCTTGGTGATCCAGTCCACCCGTCCGACCAGGCTTTCCGGTTGGCTGGCCAACGCTTCGACCGTGGTCGCCCAGTCCGTCAGCAGTCCGTCGGTCTCGGCGTCGCGTCCGGCGAACTCGCTCTTGGCCGCCTCCTGGAAGCGCATCAGCAGTTCCAGCGCGTCCATTTCTTCGCCGCCGGCCAGGGGGACCTGCCACGGGCCGTCGGGATGACGTGAGAGTTCGCGGAAGCTGCCCACGGAATCGGCCAGCGCCACGGGCGGCAACCGATCGGCTTCAAGCAGGTCAAGCACCAGGGCCGTCGTACCGATCTTCAACGCCAGGGTGGTGGGCAGGACGCTGGTGTCGCCGTGCAGCAGGTGCAGGCGGCGGAATTTGCGCGCATCGGCCAACGGTTCGTCCCGAGTGTTGATGATGGCGCGGTTGAATTGCACCCATTCGAACAACTCGTTCTGGATGTAGTCGGCTCGCTGGGAAATCTGGAAGGGCAGGGGCTCGACGGTGGGTTCGCCTCCCGCCCGCAACTCGATGCCCGGAGAGGTGCCTACTTTGCCCGCCCCGCACAGCAGCACGCGCACGGTGAGGAAAGCGAGGAGCGACAGGACGTTGCGTTCACTTAGAGGCGCGGTGCGGCGGACCAGGAAGTTTTCGTGGCAGCCGAAGGTCGCGCCCGAATAGTGGTCCACATTGTTGCGTACGAATCCCGCGCGATGACTCCAATCCAGCGCGGCGAGCCCTTCGTTGAGCAGCGCGTCCTGGCCGCGATCGTGGTTGATGAGGTCCTGAAGAGAAAGGCATTCGGCCGTGCAGAGCTCCAGGTGGCCCATGTCGATGTAGGCCCGGCCGCCGTTGAAGAGGAAGCCACCATTGCCGGCGGGTTCATCCCAGTCGCGCTGGTGCTGATCGATCAGGCCGTAGCGATTCTCGAGGAAGAGCCAGTCGCGTACCCGCCGGATGACCTCCTGGATGGTGGCCGGGTCAGCCGCCAGGCATCCGTATTCGGTTTCGAGTCCGGCGAGGCGGGTCATGCGGCGATTCGTTCAGGCGGGTTGGTGCTTCCCGGATTCGGGTGAAGGAGTGACGAGGAGCGTGGCGGCGGCCAGCGCCTCATAACGGACGGGGCGCCGGGTGGAGCGGTTGAGAAAGCCGAGTTCAACCTGGGCGTCGCTGGTGGCGGCGCGCCAGCCCGCCTCGCGCTCGGCGGGACCCGGCACGGCGTTGCTGAAATCGTGTCCAGACGACAGGAGCCACCAGGCTTCGAGGAGGCGGCCTGCGGTCGTGGCGAGGTCGGCCTCTGCGTCGAGGTTGGCCCTTAGCCAAGCTGCCGCCGCCGATTCGGCTTCCGGTGAAGTGGAGACCACGATCACTCCGCCCTGTTGCACGGTGAATCCGCCATCGAAGCGGAGCCGGACCAACAGGTCGTCAACGGGAGCGCCCCCGAGTTCCGCGAAGACGAATTCGCCGAGAATGGGGGCGGTGAACAATTGCTCGAAGTTCTGCTTCAGTTGCGGGCTCAGGCCGAAACCCACCAGGCGTCGCAAGCTCACATCCTCCGGCGCGCGGGTGAACGCCTCGAGATGCGCGGCGTCGATGGCTGCCTGGCGGATGCGCTCGATGTCCGCAGGATGCCCTAGCGCGGCCACGGCATGGCGGTCATGGATTTCGAACACCTTGCCCTGCCCGCGGGAGACGCCAGCCAGCAGGATGCCGCCCGGGAGGCTGGCAGCCAGCACCGGCGAGCCGCCCTTCAACTGTTCACGGACATATTCGCGTCGATTCCCGATGGCTTCGAGCCAGCGATACGGTTCCTCGGTCATGTCAGGAAAGGTTCGTCAGGCCAGCGCCGCCGCTTGCCGTTCATCGGAGATGGTTTCGACCCCGCCGGCGCGGAGGATCTTGATGGTGGCGAAGTGTTGGGCGGAGGGATTGACCCCGCCGGTTGCGGAATCGAATTCGGCGGCGGTCATGAGAAGCCGGAGGGCGAAGCGGATGGCGTCGTCAGCCTCCATTTCGAAGGGCCTCGGCGTGCCGTGGCGTTCCTGGTAGGCGAGGATGCTGCGGATGGTGCCACTACCGCTGCCGCTGGCCGCGAAGTTGACCGCCTGGAACTGCGCACCGAGGGGATCATAGAAGAAGATGCGCGGCTCCGCGGGCGTCACCGTGCGGTCCACTCCGGCGAACAGGGGCACCACCACCCCGACCCCCTGCAGGGCGAGCGAGAGGTTGTCGCGCAGCAGCCGCGCCAACGCCCGCACTCGGGCGGGCAGACTAAGCGGCTGGAGTTGACTGCGGCGGTAGTACTCGAAGGAGGTCTGGAGCACGCGGGCCATCTCGAACGCCGTGGCCGGTACGCCCGCGATGGCCAGCAGGGAGGATTCGTCGATCTCTATCACCTTCTCGACCACGTCGGTGACGATGACGTTGCCGGCCGTGGCGCGGCGGTCACCGGCCATCAGCACCCCATCGGCGAAGCGGAAGGCGAAGACCGTCGTGGCCTGCGTCACCACCGGCGGGGTGCCGCTCACGTCGTTGCGGAAGGGGCTCAAACGGGACCGCTCCAGCAGGCTGACGAAGTCAGCGGCGAGCGGAGGCGCGGAGGAAGTCATTGGCCGGTCCGCTGCCGGTACCGTTTGGCTTGGTCCGGATCGACCTTTTTCATCCGTTCGAGCAGCCGCTTGACGTCGGGCTTGTCCACGCTGGGAGCACTGGGACCTTCACCGCCCCCGCCTCCCGGCCGAGGGAGTGCCGGCTTTGTTTTTTGGACCTGGTCTGGCATAAGCTCAGGGCTTCAACAGGGTTGGGATTTCGTCGGGGAACTTAGCTTTCTCTACCGCCAAACGGTAACGCGAGAGGTCGTCGGAGGCGAACAAATCCAACAGCGAAATTCGCACCGGACCCCGCCGTCCCTCAATCGTGACGTGATCCCACTGGGCCGACAGCACGGCCGGCCCGAACTTCTGGATGCACAGCCCGCGGATCAGCGCGCGCGTCGTGTCCGGTGGATGATGCGTGGCCCGACGGACGTCCTCTTCCGTCGGTACGCCGAGCATCGCGTTGGCCTGCTCCAGCCCGGCGTAAAGCCCGTGCTCGGGATCCAGGTAATGATACGCGAGGTCGAGGCTTTGCAGCCAGGCGTCATCGTCCGCCACGCCTTGGGCCTCCTGGAACTCGCGGATGAGGGCGTACTTGGCCACCCAGTCGAGGCGGTTACGACAGCGTGTCGGTTCGGTTTCGAGATCGTTCAACACGGTTTCCCAGTCACGCACGAGCTGCGCGCGGGCGGGGGAACTCAAGTCAAGACGCGCACGGATCGCAGTGAGATACGCGCGCTGAATCGCGACGGCCGAGGACGGGCGGCCTCCGTCGAGGGCGAGTTCCCAACGCCAATGGGGATCGCGGGAAATGTGGCGCAGAGCCGCGAGGGGATCGTCGAGCAGGGGGAGTTCGTGGGACACCTGGCCCGCGCGTGGACCCGTGCTAAGGAGCTCGAGGACCAGCGCCGTGGTGCCGACTTTCAGGCGGGTGGCAAAGGGGCTCAGGTTGGCATCGCCCAGGATGACGTGAAACCGGCGCCACAACCGCGCGTTGGCATGGGGTTCGTCACGCGTGTTGATGAGCGGCCGGCGCTGCATGGTGTCCACGCTCTGCAGTTCGCTGAAGAAGTCGGCGCGCTGACTGATTTGGAAGCCCGGTCCGACAAAACGGTCCTCTTCTTCGATCCCGAACTTGCCCGCACCGGTGAAGATTTGTCGGGTGACGAGAAAGGACTCGATCCCGCGCACCAGCAGGTCCCACGGGAGTTGCCGGGGCAGAAGGTAATTCTCATGGCAACCGTAGCTATGGCCGCGGAAGTCGGTGTTGTTTTTGTAGAGCAGGATGGCTTCGTCGCGGCCCTCGGACAGGTGACGGGCACAAGCCTGGGCGAGCCGCTCGCCGGCGCGGTCGTGCGCCGTGAGCTCTTCCAGGGTGCTGCATTCGGGAGTGCAGTATTCGGGATGCGCGTGATCGTTGTAGAAGCGGGCTCCGTTGGCCAGGACCAGGTCGCTCTTGATCTCGGTGAAACTGAGCGGCCGGGCGGCGTCCTGCGCGAAGTAGCTCGCTTCATCGGTATCCTGACGCAGTTCTTCCACGCGAAAGCCCCGCATGTCCTGGTGCGGGTCCTCGCATTCGTAATCCCAGCGCATCCGTACCCCGGGTTCGGTGGCGGCGCGCACCAGCGCGATGGATTCCGCCACCACGTCGTAGTCGCCTCCGGTGTCGCGGGCGATGCCGAACTCGGTTTCCAGTCCGAACAGAACGATCGGTGTTTCCACGCGGACGAATCAACGCAGGTCCACCGGCCCCGGCAACCGCGGAATGCCCGAATCCGAATCACCACGTCGTAACGTGCTGGTTCTTTTCGAGTTCGCGGGTGGGGAAGGGGCCATTCTCAGGGCGTGGTGGCGCGGTTCTTGCGAAGGCGCACCGCCTGGATCCGGCGCTGAAGGTCTGCGAATTTCCACCACTTTTATGCACTTCCTTGTTGACCGTCATCCGGGGCTGAGGAGAGAGAATAGCACATTACGTCTGCTTGATCGTTTCTGATAAAACATGCCAAGAGGTTCACGCTCCACGCGCCCGGCGGCTCGCCCGGCGGTTGCCAGCACGAAATACGATGCCCACCACAAGGTGCTCAGCACCACCTACGGCTCCTTTGCGGATCTCCGCCGAGAGCTGGCCGATTCCAAAGAGAAGGTGGCCGAACGGGAAGGGGTGCTAAAGCTGCTCGGTAGCTGCACCGATCCACAACGGGCCTATCTGCTGTTCGACGATTACCTCGAGAAACTCTCGCTCCGGCGCAATGATTTCGGGGCGACCGACTGGTGGACCCGCATCCAGAGCGCGCAGGGACGCGCCCGGTTGGAGGAAGTGGCGATGCTGTTCCTGCGGGCGAACCGCTCGCTGCCGACCGAGCTGTTGCCCTTTGCCAACTTCGAGCGGTTCCAGGCGGTCGAGCAGTCGGAGAAAGAGACGCAGTTTGTACAGGAGCTGGAGAACTGGTTGCTGCCGGCGACCCACACGCATCTCGATGCTCCCAAGGCCGCACTGCGGATCATCTGTGAGCCGCGTCGGGACAACGAAGCGGTGAACCAGTGGCGGTTGGCGCTCCAGTTCCTGCTCTTCCGATCGCGTTCGGGCGAAAAGGAACGCTTCCTTTCCGACCTGTGCGAGTTGCGCACCCGTGCCGCCCACGAGGCGGAGCTGTTCCCGGCCGACGACTGGGCGGTGATCGACTGGCTGCACGCCAATTGGTCGGAACGAGGCAAGGAGGGTGAGGTGCTGGTGTTGGATGGTGCCGACCTCTTGACCTGGCTCGCCACTTGGGCGCACGGCACCCGGCTGGAACTGGCCGGTCAGGCGATGAGTGTGCAGTTCCACGGGCAGATCGCCGAACTGAAGCCGCACCTCGACACCATCGAGGGAGATCTGAGTTTCACGCACCTGTTGTCGCTGCCGGACGGACAGGTCCGCCCGCTGGCGGAGTGTCGGTTCTTTGTCGGGCAGCCGGTGCTGGTGTTGGTGGAGAACGAATTCTTCATCCTGCGCAATGCGCCTCCTTCCAGCCTGCTCGGTCCGTGGGCGCAGCGACCCGTCCTGCCGGTGCGGAAGCTTTCCCACCGGCTCCTGACCGAGCTGCGCAAATCGCAAACGAGTCGCCCGCCGAAGAGTGCCAATCGTGAGGGCAACGGTTCGAACGGTCACAGCGCGGTCCCGGCATCCGAAGCCGACTGGAGCCAACTGTGCATCACCCACCCGGCCCGACCCCGCTTCGTATTCGAGTTGGCCGACGAAGTGGTCCGCCTGCGCCTCCTCTGTGTGAGCGAGCGCGACCAGTCGGAATGGCAGTGGAACGGTCATGAATGGGCGCGAGTGACGCCGCACAAGGACGGCCAGGCCGATCGTCCGGAGGTGATCGATGACCCGCGCATCCAGGCGGCGATCCATTGGCTCCAGCAGCTCGACTGGTTCACGCCCGAACCCGGGCTCTGGGTCGGCGACGCCAACGAAGCGTTCCTGGGTGCCTTGGCCGCCGCCTGGCCCGACAAGCCGGGGGACGCCGAGTTCCTGGGTAACCCCTCGTTCCAGCGCCTCTTTCTCAACCGTCGCCTGGTCAAGACTAAGCTGGTGCTCAAGGGCTCGGGTATCGACTGGTTGAGTGTCAGCGCCGAGTGGGAGGCCGAGGGCCTGCGTCTCAGCACAGCCGACCTGCAGCGCCTGGCTGCCGCCACCACCCGCTTCGTCAAGCTACCCGATGGCGGCTGGGTGGAACTCGATGTGGACGCCAATCGCAAGGCGCACGAGACCGCGGCGACCTTGGGGCTCGATACGCTCAGTCCGGATGCGCAGAAGGCCTCGCTCCTGCACGCCACCCAATTGGACGATGCCACACTCGCGGATCTCGGGCCGGCGAAGGCCGTCGCCCAACTGCGCGAGAAACTCTCCAACTTCAAGGGCGTTCCCGATACCAAGTTACCCGAGGCCATCCGAGCGGAGCTGCGGCCTTACCAAAAGGAAGGCTTCAACTTTATCGCCAACCTCTCCCGCCTCAAGCTGGGGGGAATCCTCGCCGACGACATGGGATTGGGGAAGACGCTGCAGACGCTGTCGTGGCTCACTTGGCTGCATGACCAGCACAAGAAGGACCGCAAGCCCACCCTGGTTCTGTGCCCCGCATCGGTGCTGCACAACTGGCGGCGCGAGGCCGAGAAGTTCACCCCGCATTTCAAGGTTCTCGTCCTCCAGTCCGGCCAGGCGCGGCACAACCTGCGCCGGCAGATTCCCGAGCACGACATCGTGGTCACCAACTACGCGATCCTCCGTCGCGATCTGGAAGAGCTGATCAAGTTCGACTTCCGCGCGTTGGTGTTGGACGAAGCCCAGTTCATCAAAAATCCCAACGCGCAGGTAACCCTCGCGGTGAAGGAGATTCCCTCGGGCCAGCGCCTGGCTCTAACCGGCACGCCGCTGGAGAACCGCCTGCTGGACCTCTGGTCGATCGTGGACTTCATCCAGCCGGGATATCTGGGCAGCCAGACTCATTTCCACGGGACGTATGAGCCCAAAGGAGAAGGTCCGGAATGGGAAGGCGGCATGGCTCGGCGGCGGCTCAGCGCGCGGTTGCGTCCGCTGATGTTGCGTCGGCTCAAGAAGCAGGTCGCCAAAGACCTGCCCGACCGCATCGAGGAACGCCGCGACTGCGAGCTCGACGAGGAACAGCGCAAGCTTTACCTGGCGGAACTCCGTCGCAGCCGCGAGCAGGTGATGAAGGCGCTCCAGGAGAAGGGCGTCGCCAAGTCCAAGATGCACGTGCTGGCGGCGCTGACGCGCCTGCGCCAGATTTGCTGCCATCCGAAGCTGGTGGGCAACGACAGCGCCAGCGGCAAGACCGACACCTTGTTCGAGCTACTGGAGCCCATTCTGCAATCGGGCAACAAGGTTCTGCTGTTCTCGCAGTTCGTGGAGATGCTCAAGTTGCTCGAGAACGCCTGCAAGGAACGCGGTATCAAGACCCATATCCTCACCGGCGAGACCAAGGCCCGCCAGGAGGTGGTCAACGCCTTCCAGGCCGAAAACGACTCCTGCGTATTCCTGTTGTCGCTGCGCGCCGCGGGCACCGGCCTCAACCTCACCACGGCGAGCTATGTCGTGTTGTACGATCCGTGGTGGAATCCCGCGGTGGAGGCGCAGGCCATCGATCGTTCCCACCGCATCGGGCAGACCCGTACGGTCAACGCTTACCGCCTCATCGCCCCGGGAACGGTGGAGGAGAAGATCTGGGAACTGCAGCAGAAGAAGTCGCAGACCATCTCGGACGTTCTGGGCGAGGAAGGCTTCGCGAGCAACCTGACCAAGGACGACCTCGAATACCTGTTCAGCGAGGACTGAGCTGGAACGGGGGGCGTGAGAAACCACGAAGGAACACCAATGGACACGAATCGATGGAATGCTGGACTGATCGGGGCGCACTCACTTTCTGGCCGGGTCACGGGTAACCGGGACCTCTGCTCAAGGTAGGGCTGCCGCGCGGCGGCGGCCCCGCGTTCCACACGGAGCGCAGGAACGCGGCCGTTGGCAGTG
>CAYYSX010000049.1:10298-17941 GCA_964474315.1 uncultured Verrucomicrobiota bacterium
TGCTCATTCGTCTCGCAGCACGTGGCAGTTGTAGCCGCCCGGATGCTTCACCAGGTAGTCTTGGTGGTACTCCTCCGCCGAATAGAACTCCGAAGCTTCGGTGATCTCGGTGACGATCGGCCGTTTCCATTTCCCCGAGGCCTCCACCTTGGCCTTCACCTGCTGCGCCACCTGTCGTTGCGCGTCGCTGGTGTAAAAAATGGCCGAACGATACTGCGTGCCGACATCGTTGTGCTGGCGATTCAACGTGGTCGGATCGTGCATTCGGAAGAAATACCCGAGCAACTGCTCGTAACTCAGCTTGGCCGGGTCGAACACCACCGCGAGCGCTTCGGCGTGTCCGGTGCGGCCGGTGCATACTTGCTCGTACGTGGGATTCTTCACGGTGCCACCGATGTAACCCACCGAGGTCTCCAGTACGCCGGGAATCTTGCGCACGATTTCCTCCATGCCCCAAAAACAGCCGCCCGCCAGGATGGCCGTCTCTTGAGCTCCCGCCGCGGTTCCCGGCGCCGCGGACGTCGTCGTGGTGGTATCGGAGGCGGCAATCAGCCCAGCCTTCACGAACGGCTCCAGATAGGCGCCATATCCTTCGGCCGCCATTTTCTCCACCGGGACAAACCGAAGCGAAGCAGAGTTGATGCAGTACCGCAGGCCGTTCGGACCCGGGCCGTCGTTAAACACATGCCCGAGATGGGAGTCGGCCTGCTGCGAGCGAACTTCGGTCCGCACCATGCCGAACTCTCGGTCCACCTTCTCCACGATTTCCGTGCCGACGACGGGCTGGGTGAAGCTGGGCCAGCCGGTGCCGGAATCGAACTTGTCGAGCGAGCTGAACAGCGGTTCGCCCGACACCACATCGACATAGAGCCCGGGTTTCTTGTTATCCCAGTAGGCGTTGCGGAAAGGGGGCTCGGTCCCGCACTGCTGGGTGACGGCGAACTGTTCGGCGGACAGGGTTTTCTTCAGGTCCGCCACGTCGGGTTTGGAGAACTCACTCATGACAAAGGACTTCTTAACGGGGGTCGAGGGGGCTGGGGGCGCGGTTTCACTGCCGCGGACCAGGAGGATGAGACCAGCCGCAACGGCAAGGGCGGCGGTGGAAACGGCGATCTTGGAAGTAGGCATGGGAATGAGATTGGGTGGTCGGCAATTCCACTGCGCATGATAGGACAGGTCGGCCCAAGGGCCAACGGCTTATTGAAGGGCGGACGAGGTTGGGGATGAGGTTCCGCCGGTTCTGTTCCGTTGGGCTGGGGCCAGATTCTTCTGCAACTCGCTCACACAAAGGCTGGCAAAGGCCGGATCGTTGATGTTTCCCGAATACTCAAGAAAGGGAATGTCCGGGCGTAGATGGCTCTTCCACTCCTGGCGGAGCGCGGCATCGGCTTCCGGCCAGTGGAAGGGTTGCCCGGGAGCGCTGATGACGCTGATGCCGGCCAGCGGGAACAGGACGCTGACCGGACCCTGCGACAGGTTGCACTTGGCGGCCAGAAGGCGGCCCAGTTCGGCGTTTTCCTCTGGCGTCGTGCGCATCAGGGTGACCTGGGCGTTGTGGGGATAGAAGCGGCGTCCGGCAAATCGGGAAGGAACCGAGGCCGGCTCGCCGAAGTTCACCATGTCGAGGCAACCTGGTGTGACGATCGCGGGGACTCCCTGCCGGGCGGCCGCTTCGCAACGGGTGGGTCCGGCATTCAAGACCCCGCCCACCAATTCATCGGCCCATTCGGTAGTGGTGATGTCCAGAACCCCCGTCACCAGCCCGCTTTCGATCAACGATTCCATGGTGCGCCCGCCGTTGCCGGTCGCCGCAAAGATCATCACTTCGTAGCCCGCTTCCTCCAGGAGTCGGCGCGCCTCGGTCACGCAGGGCGTCGTGTTGCCAAACTGGGACGCGACCACCAAGGGACGGTCCGCGGCGTTGGGATCCACTTGAGCTTCCACCATACCGCAAATGGCTCCGGCAGCTTGGGCGAGCAGCTTCCGGGACAGCCGGTTCAGCCCGGCGACATCGGCCACGCTGGGCATCATGACGATATCCTTCACGCCGACGTAGGGGGCGGTATTGCCGCTGGCGAGTGTGGAAACCATCAGCTTGGGGAACCCGACCGGAAGGGCGCGCATCGCCGCGGTACCGATGGCCGTGCCACCGCCACCACCCAGGGAAATGACGCCCTGGATTCGACCTTCGGCGTGGAGGCGCGCGAGCACGATCGGCGCACCCCCGGTCATGGCCGCCACGGCTTCGGCCCGGTCGCGACGCTCCACGATCGCGGCCAGGTCGGCTTCGGCGGCCCGGGCAATTTCGTCCCGGCCCACATCCGGTGTGGCCTGGGGTGCTGCGAGAGCCCCGACGTCAATAAGCAAGGTCCGATGCCCGCGCTTCCGGATCAGGTCCGCCACGTAGGCATGCTCTTCTCCCTTGGTGTCGAAGGTTCCGAGGACGGCAATGGTGGCCATGGAAGGCGTCAGGCTAACGGACCGGGTGGCCCACCGGCAACCAACTCCGTCCGTTCAGCCGATCGCTTCCAGGATCTTATCCAGCTTCACGTGGGCGGCGATCAGATCCTGCACCAGCTTGATCTTCTCCGTGTCGTCGGGACGAATCTTGACGATCAGGTCATGGACGCGGCTGGCCACGGTGTAGCTGTCGAGTCCGGAGAGCAGCACGGGGCAGGGGAGTTGTTCGGCTTGCCGGAGCGTCACGGCGGAAGGCGGAATGTCGTCGGAAAGGACCATGCCGGCGAGATGGCCACCGCGCTTCAGGTATTCGGCCGCGGCTTTGACGATGTCATTCCGGTCGGCGGGGGCGATGAGCAGGACTCCGGGTTTGAAATGATGGGTGGCCCGCGCGGCGCCCATGGCCCCGATCACCACTCGATTGACGATGTTGTGAATCTGACCGGCTGGATTCAGCACCTGCGCTCGGAGTTCCTCGCGGATCAGGTCGAGGGTGGGGCTCGACAGGATGGGCAGATGGGGAACGACCCCGAGCAATTTGAGTCCCTTGCGACGAAGTCCCTTTTCGGCGAACTCGGTGATATAATCGATCTTCTCCGGCAGCACTTTGTTGAGGATGACGCCAATGACCTCGACGCCTTCCCTTTCGAACAGGGCGCGGTTGAGCACCACCTCATCGATCGGCAGGCCGATGCCGCCCCGGGTGACGATCACGACTTTCGCGGAGAGGACTCGAGCCACAGTGGCATTACTCAAGTCGAAGACGCTTCCCACGCCCGCGTGACCGGTGCCCTCGCAGAGCACGAAATCCTTTTCCCAAGCGACCCGGTCGAAGGCCTTGTGAATGCGCTTCACGAGGACTTCCAGGTTGGCGGACTGGAGATAACGACGAGTGAAGTCGGGCTCGACGGCGATGGGGGACATGTCCACCAACGGGCAGTTCAAGCGGAAGACGTGGTCCATCAACACGGAATCCTCGTCGATTTTCTCGGCATCGATTTCCACGAAGCGTTGACCGACCGGCTTGATGTAGCCGACCCGGCCGAAGCGGCGTTGGAGGGCGGCGAGGAGCCCGAGGGAATTGGTGGTCTTGCCATCGTTTTGCCGGGTGGCAGCGATGAAGACTCGCGGAGTTGCAGTATTGAGCAGCACGGTGGAAGAAAGTGGGAATCACAGTCCTGAATTGCTGTATCCCGGACCCACTCTGAATGCCGCTGGGGTGTGCGGGTGTAAAGCAGATATCCACGACCGGCCAGGAGCGCGGGCGGCTCGCCCGCACGGCTCCCGCCGACCCGATGGACCGGGCGGGCAGGTTAAAAACCTGCGGTACAGCAGGCCCGGAGGCCTGCGGTACGTTGGCTGGATCAAAGCTTGCTAAGCAATTCCTTCCAGCGCTTCCACGCTTCTTCACGAGCCTTCTGGTTGGCTTCATTGGCGTCGGGTGCTTCGCCGGATCGCATGAAGCCATGACCGGCCCCTTCGTAGATGACCGGGTCGTAGGTTTTATCCGCCGCTTTCATCAGGTCCTTGGACACGGGAATCGAGGCGTTCACCCGCTCGTCATTGCTGCCATAAAAGCCATACACCGGGGCCGTGATCTTCGCGATGGCTGCGGGAAGGTCGGGGCCCGAACCGTAGAAGGGAAACGCGGCCTTGATCTCGCGGTTGTTGGTAGCGAAGCGAAAGGTCTGCGAGCCGCCCCAACAGAATCCGGCGACCGCCACCCGGCCGTTGGAGGCGGGCAAACCGGATACGTAGGCCAGCACGGCGTTCAGATCGGCGGTGATCTGGTCCGGTGGCAGGCTGCTAATGGCCTGGCGGGCGGCGTCGTTGCCGCCGAGTTCCGCGGTGCCACCGCCGCTGGGAGCCGCTCCGGAGAGGAGATCCGGCGCAATGGCGATGAAGCCCGCCTCGGCCAATTGGTCGGCGACGCCCCGGACCCAGTCCGTAAGGCCGAAGATTTCATGGATGACGATCACGGCGGTCGCCTTGTCTTTGCGTTCGGGGAAGGCGATGAAGCTGTTCACCACGCGATCCCCGTTCTGGACCTTGACCCATTCGAGGTGGCGGGGCGATTTCTCGAGCCGCTCTTTCGCCCAATCTTGGGCCGCGAGCGGCAGGAGGACGGCGAGAGAGACCAACAGGGACAGGGAGTGGCGCATGGGGGTAAAGGGGTAAGGGGGAAGAGGGAAGAGGGAAGGAAGAGGAAAAGGGTCAGACTTCGGGAGTGAGGCCAAGGACGATGTCGAAGCGGGCGGTGAGTTCGCCGGCCTTGGAACCGGGATAGGGCAGGAAGGGGACCGTGACTGCGTCCCGCTGCCGGGGGTCCTTGAGGCCCTTCCAAATCCCGTCCTTCTCGTTGAGGGGTTCACCCTCGATGTAGCACTGGGTGGTGAACTTCTCGCGGTCCTTGAGCTTGACGGCGTAATGAATGTGCGGCGGCCGGCCAGGGTAGGGGACGGGTTTGATGGTGCGGAACAGGTACTCGCCGGAGGAGCCGGTCAGGAAGCGGCCGAAGCCCTGGAAATTGCGGTCCATTTTGTCTCGGTCTCCTCCCTTGGAATGGAGGTACACGCCGGCTTGGTCGCACTGCCAGATTTCTACCAGCGCGTTGCGAATCGGATCGCCCCGGGAATCGAGAATGCGTCCGCTCACCCAGGTGATCTCGCCTACGGCCGGGGTCAGTCCGTCGTTGACGACGATCAGATCGTTGTCGGTGTCGAGCGGCAGGTGGTCGGGATAGAACGGGCCTTCGGTCTGGCTGGGAGTCTGGACCAGGGCTTCGGCGAAGGCGCCAGGAACACACCACAGCGCGGTGCCGAAGCCGAGGCCACGAAGGAATTGACGACGAGAAGGCGAGGGAAGAAGGGAGGAGGTAGTCATGGGAGGTCAGTACCAGTTACGCAGGCGGACTTCGATTCCCAAATCGGTTCCGACCTGGGTTTTGAAGAGGTTGGTGTTGGCGCGGGTGCCGTCCGAGTTGCGGAAATGATAGGGGTAAACTACGCGGGGCTTGAATTCCCGGACGGCCGAGACGGCTTGGGCCACGGTCATGGTGAACGGTACGTTCATGCACACGAAGGCGGCGTCGATGTCAGTCAGGGCGCGCATCTCCGCGATGTCGCCGGTGTCGCCGCTGAAATAGAGGCGACGACCGCCGAGCGTGACGACGTAGCCATTGCCGGCGCCTCGGGGATGGTTGGCATTGTAAGCGGGAACCGCTTCCACGGTCAGGCCGAGGAGGTTGGTGGACTGACCGTTGGCCAGGGCAATGGTACGGGCACGAAGCGTGGGGGAGAGACTCGAATAGACGGCGGCGGGCGCGATGATCCACCCCTCGGCATCCAGAACGGCCGTCAGGGTCCCCGCATGAAAATGGTCGCCATGGGAATGGCTCACCAAGACCAGGTCGGCACGAGGTAACCCGTTGTAGGGCGTGGCTCCACCGACCGGGTCGTTATAGATCAGGTGGTCCTGCCACTGGAAAACCAAGCTGGCATGGTTCACCGGATGAATGACCACCTCGCCCAGTTCGGTGGGCAGGTGGTCGCCGGTCAGGTGGTCGGTGGATCCCAGATCGACCACCCGGTAGGCGCGCCAGGACTGATAGGCAGCGCCGGAATCCGTCTGCTGATTGCTGGCGGCTGCGGTGGAGGTGGTGAGGATTTGCCAGTCGAGCAGATTGGAAGAGACCTGAAGTTGCTGGGTGGAACCGGGATTGCCGGTCCACCGCAGCACGAGATCTCCATAGGTCTGCGGCTCCAGGCGGGAGAATTGCGGAGGTGTTTGGGCGGTTACCAGAACCCCTCCTGTCCACCCGACGGCCGCCGCTCCGATGAGGAACGGCCACCGTCGGAATGGACTGGTAGTGGTCATGCCCAACGAACGCGTCGGCTGACCCAGGGCGTCAAGAAACCACTTTGCGCGCCGCCTCGGGGATCGCATCCGGGGCCGGTCCGCCCTCCTTGAGTTCCACCGTGGTGGTACGTTCGATGTCCCGGTCGTTTCCGTTGAAGCTCATGGTTCCCTTGACCTGATACTCGTATTTCCCGAGCGCTCCGTCCTTGATCCAGAATTTGATGGTTCCCTGGGCGCCGCTGATTTCCGGTCCGCCCCCACCACCTCCACGCCCACCGAACGTCATGAGTGACTTGACGGCGTCTTCGGTCAGTGTGCCGACGATGACGTCGCCATCCTTCTTGATCTCCTTGGTTTTGGCGGCGAGCTCGGTGGCTTCGATCGTGGGGGGCTGGAAGGTGCGCAGAGTGCGGGCGGCGGCGCGGCCGGGATTGGGCTGACCGCCGCCGCCGCCGCCCCCACCGCCGGCGCCCAGGCTGGTATCGATTGCCTGCCAGGTGCCGTCTTCCTTGAAGGCTCCCTTCTCGCCTTTGATGACGATTTCGGAGGTGGAATCGCCACGGGTCACCTTGAGCAGGGTGAACCCGTCTTTGTCGCGCCAGCCTTCCGTGGGTCCGGCGCGGAATCCGCGGCCGCCTCCGCCTCCTCCGCCCCCCGATCCAAAGTCGGTTTTGGCAACCCATTGGAAGCCGCCTTGGTCCGCCACTTTTTTAGCGGCAGCGGCGACTTCTTCGGAGGGAGTTTGAGCGAGGAGAGGAGTGGCCAGAACGGCCAGTCCGAGCAACGAAGCGAGATGTTTCATAGAGTAACAGGAGGTTGTTGGATAAATGGAGAATGCGGGGATCTTCTGGGATGGCAGATCTCCGGCATGGGCAAGTCAATGGGTTCAGACTCCCTGCCAGGCCGGGTGGTTACACTTCCGGGGTGGAACGCTGGGGCGGCTTATCCTGCCGGTCAGGTCGCAGGTCTTCTGGCGCGCCTGACGACGTATGCGGCTAGGTCGCCGAGGGGACCAGGCGCACTCTTCTCGCTACGCCTGCTCGTTCCGGCTCACCCCGAACCCCATGGGCATCGATCGGGTGAATTCCATGGCCTTCCAGGTGGCTACGTTGCTGCGGGTCACAGACCCGCGCTCCCACCCCGGCGACTCCACGCGCGCCGCACAGTCAGCGCATCCTGCCGTCCGCGGACTCCCTACGCCGAGGGGACGAGGCGCACTCCTTTCGCCACGCCTGCTCGTTCCGGCTTACCCCGAACCCCATGGGACAGAGCATCGATCGGGTGAATTCCATGGCCTTCCAGGTGGCTACGTTGCTGCGGGTCAC
>CAYYSX010000049.1:18041-27924 GCA_964474315.1 uncultured Verrucomicrobiota bacterium
GCATCGATCGGGTGAATTCCATGGCCTTCCAGGTGGCTACGTTGCTGCGGGTCACAGACCCGCGCTCCCACCCCCGGCGACTCCACCCGCGCCGCACAGTCAGCGCATCCTGCCGTCCGGCTACGTGGTCGCCTGGATGGCTTGCCAAATCTGCCGGGCGGCGTCCGCGGGTCGCTCCGCGGCATAGATGGGGCGCCCAATCACTAACCAGTCCGCGCCGGCCCGAAGAGCCTCGGACGGACTCAACGTTCGTTTCTGGTCGTCGGACTTTTCCTGGCCGGTGCGGATTCCCGGCGTCACCAGTTGAATCCCGCGGGGAAGAAGCGGACGCAGCAGCGACAACTCGAGGGGGGAACAGACGAGACCCCGCAGCCCAGCTCCGACCGCCAGGCGGGCCAAACGTTCCACCTGCCGGCCCGGACGCGTCTCGCCGCCCAGCTCCTGCAAGGCCGCGGAATCCATACTCGTCAGCACCGTCACTCCCAACACCAGCGGGGCGGGGCGGTTCAGTTCGCGGGCGACGACCTGGGCCGATTCTTCGGCAGCCTGCAACATAGCCGAAGCGCCGCTGCAATGGACCGTCAGCATCTGCACGTCCAGGCGGGCCGCGGCGGCCACGGCCTTGGCCACGGTGTGGGGAATGTCGTGAAACTTGAGGTCGAGAAACACCGTGGCCCCAATCTCTTCCCGGAGACGTCGGACGATGTCGGGTCCCGCCGTCACGAACAACTCCTTGCCTACCTTGAAGGCCCCAACGAAGGGGGCCACGGCCCGGACGAGCTCCACGGCCCGGTCGGCGGAGGCGACGTCAAGGGCAACGATGATCGGATTACGCACGAAAAGCGGGAGTGCCGACGGGGGCGGACTGAACTTAAATCCAGTCGCGCAAAAACCACGGATGACACGGATCGCCCGGATGAGAAGGGACCTGGTCTCCTTTGCCAAGCGTCACCGCTTTCACCCAGTAAGTAAGCGCCTGCTCTGTCATAACCTTTTGTCCATCCGTGAAATCCGCGATTCCAACTACCCGACTCGGCTCAACGTCCATCAGCGCCGCCACCATCGCCGCGCTTCACCGGAAGTGGTACCCGGGGCAGGTTGGCCGGTAATCTGGAGAATCAACAATTGGCTCCGAGCGGCTTCCAAGGCCATGCGAAACTCATCGTAGCTCGGAAAGCGTTGGCCGGGGTCTTTAGCCATTGCCCGGACCAAGGCGTCGCTGGTGGGTTGCGAGATGTCGGGTGCGGCGACGATGGGTGGAGTCAGCGGGGTGTGGACCTGGGCGGAAATGACCTCCTCCACGCTCGTCGCTTCGAATGGCACGTGCCCGACCAAGGCATGGTACAGCGTTCCGGCCAGGGAATACTCGTCGCTCAGGAAGCTTTCCCCGGTCTGCTGGACGCGCTCGGGGGCGATGTAATACGGCGTCCCATAAACCGGCGCGTAGTAGTCCTTGTCGGCGTCCGTCTTCCGTGACAGTCCGAAATCAACCAGCTTGGGTTCGCCCTCCGCGTTGAACAGGATGTTGCCCGGCTTGATGTCGAGGTGAAGCAGCCCGTGCTTGAGAGCGGTGGCCAGGGCGCTGGAAACCCGGATGCCAATGTCGAGCACCTCCAATTCGGAGACCCGCTGGTGGGTTTCGATCTTTCCGTCGAGACTTCCGGCGTCGGCCAATTCCATCACCAGGTACCGATACCCGCCTTCCTGGTCGAAGGTGTACACGTGGATGATGTTGGTGTGGTTGAGCTGGGCGCACGCGCGGGCTTCGGCCGCAAACGCATTCACCGCATCCTCGTCGTCCACCAGTTCCTGCTTCATCAGCTTCACCGCCACCTCCCGGCCGAGCGTGGTGTCCCAAGCGCGATACACCGTCCCCATGCCGCCCGAAGCGATCTCCGAGCGCAACTCGAACTGGCGCAGTTGCATCGGCATCATGATCACGCCGTTGCATTTGGCGCAGGAGGTCTGCTCCAGCGGCGCAAGCGTGCCCGGGATGAAAACCTTCGACCCGCAGTGCGGGCAGGAAACCATCTTGAGGGATTTGCTCACAGAGGACATCTGGCGGCGGGAAAATGTAGCGATGAGCCCTTCGGGAACAAGCATGCGCTGCGGTTGATTGTGCCCGGCGTTGAGGAACGATACCCTCTGAATCCATGAAGTCATCGGGAATGGTCTATCTCGTCGGCGCTGGACCGGGCGATGCCGGGTTGCTCACCCTGCGCGGGGCCGAACTCCTGGGTCGGGCCGACGTGGTGGTGTACGACGCGCTGGTGAATCCCGACTTGCTCCGCCGGGCGCCTGCCACCGCGGAAGTGGTGTATGCCGGCAAACGGGCGCGGGATCACGCGGTTCCGCAGGAGGAGTTGAACCAACTGCTGGTCGCCCACGCTCGCGCGGGCCGGACCGTGGTGCGGCTGAAGGGAGGCGATCCCTATGTCTTTGGCCGCGGAGGCGAGGAGGCGCAGGAACTCATGAAGGCCGGGGTGGCGTTCGAGGTCGTGCCCGGGATTTCATCGGTGGTGGCGGCGCCTGCTTACGCCGGGATTCCGCTCACGCACCGCGACCATTGCTCCAGTTTTCATGTCTTTACCGGACACGAGGATCCGAACCGGACCGAATCCCGGCTCGATTGGGCGCACATGGCACGGCTGGAAGGGACCCGGGTGATCCTGATGGGCCTCGAACGGCTCCGGCAGATCACTACTGAACTATTGCATCATGGTGCGGGACCCCAAACGCCCGTGGCCCTCATTCGTTGGGGCACCACCGGACGCCAACAAACCCTGACCGGAACGCTGAGCTCGATTGCCGACCAGGCGGAACAGGCCGGGTTTGCGGCGCCGGCGGTGGTGATCATGGGCGAGGTGGTGACGCTGCGGAACCAGTTGGATTGGTTCGAACACCGACCGCTGTTCGGCCAGCGGATCGTGGTGACGCGAACGCGGGACCAGGCGAGCCAGCTCAGCCGGCAATTAACCGAGCGGGGCGCCGAGGTCCTGGAGATTCCCACCATCAAGATCGTGCCGCCGGAGCAATTAGGGCCGTTGGTCGAGGGTATCGCCGGACTGGGAGAGTACGATTGGCTGGTATTCACCAGCCCCAATGGGGTCACCGCCTTCTTCGACTATTTCTTCAAGGCGTTCGACGATATCCGCTCGCTGGGCTTCTCCCGAATCGCGGCCGTGGGACCCGCGACGGCGGCCAAACTGAAGGAATTGCACCTGAATGTGGACGCCATGCCGGAGGAGTACGTGGCCCGCAAGGTGGCCAAGGCGATCGGGGCGAAGGAATCGATCGAGAATCTTCGTATCCTCTGTTTGCGGGCCCAGGTGGCCAATCCGGACCTGGTCCGCGAGCTGGAAGAGCAGGGCGGTATTGTGGATGACGTGGCGTGCTACCGCACCGTGCCGGAGACGGAGGATGTGACGGGTGCGGCGGCGCGGCTGATGGAAGAAGGGGCGGATTGGATCACGTTCACCAGCGCCTCCACGGTGGAGAACTTTCACGCGCGCTTCGACTTGCCGGCCCTGAAGGCGAAGTGGCCCGCGTTGAAGCTGGCCTCGATCGGTCCGGAGACGTCCAAGGCGCTGTCCGTGCTGAAACTGACACCTGAGGTCGAGGCTCGTCCGCACCATCTGGAAGGCCTGGTTAAAGCGGTGGAATCGGCTGTGCGACGGGGGCGAAAAGAAGGTGCCCCGCCCCCGTCTCGTTAGTTAACAATCGACAGCCATGACGAAACACTACGATGCCCCGTGGAGTTCTTTGCTCATCGTCGTCTCGTCACTGGTCACCCTCGTGTGTATCAGTGTGGCGGTCGTGGTGAGTTGGAAAGTTCGGGGGGCGCTGGCCTGGATGGCGGTGCTTCCGCTCGCCATCGTGGTGGGTTCCGCGCTGTTCACGATTCGCGGATACACGCTTCACGCCTCACGCCTCACGCGTTTTCCGTAAACCTTTCCTTTGCCTTTCCTCCGGCGGTTACGCGCTAATTCCCCGGTGTCGCCCTGGTACCGGCTGCTGAATGAAAACGACGTGCCGTCGCCGGCGCTCCTGATCTTCCCCGATCGGGTGGCGGAGAATGTGCAACGGATGATCGCCATTGCGGGCGGCGCCGAACGACTCCGGCCACATGTCAAAACCCACAAGCTGCCGCAAGTGCTGGACCTGCAGCTCAAGGCAGGTATCACGAAGTTCAAGGCCGCCACCCTGGCCGAGGTCGAGATGTGTGCGGCGGGGGACGCGCCGGACGTGTTGCTGGCGTATCCGCCTGTGGGACCCAATGCCCGTCGTCTGGTCGAATTGGTGAGACGCTTTCCACAGACCCGCTTCCTAACCGTGCTGGACGATCCGGTGACGGTAACCGAACTCGGCGCGGCCGCGCAGGCGGGGGGCGTTGAGATCGGGGTCTTGTTGGATCTGAACGTCGGCATGAACCGGACGGGGATCCGACCGGGTGACGAGGCGTTCGCGCTATACGGCCGGGTCGCGGCGACTCCCGGTCTTCGGGTTGCCGGGCTTCATGCCTACGACGGTCACCTCCATCAGCGCGAACTGGACCAACGCACGCAGGCGGCCGAAGCGGCGTTTGCGTCGGTCTGGGCCTTTCGGAACCGACTCCAGGAGGCCGGACTGGAGGTTCCGCTCCTGGTGGCCAGCGGAACACCGACGCTCCCGGTGTTGGCCCGCGAACCCGGAGTGGAACTCGGCGCGGGAACCACGGTGTTCTGGGATTTCGGTTATGCCGATACGTATCCGGACCTGGATTTTCAACTGGCGGCGGTGTTGTTGACCCGGGTCATCAGCCGCCCGGCTCCGAACCACCTGACCCTGGATCTGGGCCATAAGGCGGTGGCGAGCGAGATGCCGCATCCGCGCGTCCGGCTGTGGGGGTTGGAGGAGGCGTCCTTCGTCATGCACAGCGAAGAGCATCTGGTCTTGGAGACACCGCGAGCGGCGGATTTTCCAGTCGGCACCGTGCTGTATGGAGTTCCCCGGCACATTTGTCCGACCGTGGCGTTGTACAGCGAGGTCTGGGCGGTACGGGAACAACGGGCGCAGGAATGCTGGCCGGTGGTCGCCCGGGCCCGCCGCCTGACGATCTGACTTCCCCTGTTTTGATTATGATTCCGAAGCTGATCTTCGACGCCCACCTGGATCTGGCGATGAACGCCCTGGAGTTCAACCGCGACCTGCGCTGGACGCAGGAACGACTGCGACGACGGGAAATTGGCCAGACGGACTACCCGTTCCGAGCGCGCAGCACCGTGTGTTTTCCGGAAATGCGACGCGGCCGGATTGGCCTGTGTGTCGCGACCCAGATCGCCCGGGCGGTGGATTACTTCAACCGCCTTCCCGGTTGGTCGAGCCCGGAGCAGGCGTGGGCCCAGACGCAGGGGCAGCTCGCCTGGTATCGGGAGATGGAGGCAGCGGGCGAATTGGTGCAGATCCGCAATCGAGCCCAGCTCGACGCCCATCTCGATCTGTGGCTGGCGGGAATCGGCACGCCGCCGCTGGGCTACATTCTCAGCCTGGAAGGGGCCGATTCGATCCTGTCCCTGCGGCATCTGGAACGGGCTTACGCCGATGGACTGAGAGCTATCGGCTTGGTGCATTATGGGCCCGGCCTCTGCGGCATGGGCACGGATGCCGAAGGACCGCTGACGGCCAAAGGGCGCGAGTTGCTCGGCGAGATGGAGCGGTTGGGAATCATCCTCGATGTGACGCATCTCTGCGACGAAAGCTTCTGGGATGCGCTCGAACAGTTCCACGGACCGGTATGGGCCAGCCATTCCAATTGCCGCGCGCTCGCCGATTGGAACCGGCAGTTCACCGACGACCAGATTCGGGAATTGATCCGCCGTGGCGCCGTCATCGGCATGGCGTTTGATGGTATCATGATGGTGCAGGGCTGGGCGCACCTCCGGTCGAAGCCGGCGGACTTCAACCTGAAGATCGCGCAGATTGGCGAACACATCGACCACATCTGCCAACTGGCCGGGAATGCCCATCACGTTGGTCTGGGCAGCGATCTGGATGGCGGTTTCGGCACGGAGCAGACGCCGATGGACCTCGACAGCATAGCGGATTTGGCCCGGCTGGGTGACGTCCTGGAAGGAAGAGGGTATGGGGTGGCGGACATCGAGGGCATCTGCCACGGCAACTTTGTGAATTTCCTCCGGCGTGTTTGGGCGGAATGAGGCCCTACGACACCATTGTTCTCGGTCTCGGGGGAATGGGCAGTGCCGCGGTGTTTCATTTGGCGGTGAGAGGACAGCGGGTCCTGGGGTTGGAACAGTTCACGTCGCCGCATGACCGGGGTTCCAGCCATGGCGCCACTCGAGTGATCCGGCAGGCCTATTTCGAGCATCCGAGTTATGTCCCGTTGCTCCGGCGGGCGTATGAGCTGTGGCACGATCTGGAACGGCGGTCCGGACAGCCGCTGCTGCTCCTGTCGGGCGGACTCATGTTGGGCTCGGCCGATTCCGCGGTCGTGGCCGGCAGTCTCCGCAGTGCTCGCGAGCACGGACTCGCCCACGAACTCCTCGACGCCCGGGGGATCCGCCGCCGGTTTCCGCAATTTCAGATTCGGGACGACACGCTGGGTCTGTTTGAGCCAACGGCCGGCTTGGTCTGGTGCGAACGAAGCGTTGCCGCGCACCTGGACGCCGCCACCCAGACGGGAGCCGAACTGCGCTTCAACGAGCCGGTAACGCAGTGGTCAGCCCGCGACTCCGGAGACGGGGTGTGGGTGGAAACGGTTCGAGGAAGGTATGAGGCAGCGCGGCTGGTGATCAGTCCGGGACCTTGGGCTCCGCGCCTCCTGGCGGACCTCGAGTTACCGCTCGAAGTCACCCGACAAGTGCTCTGCTGGTTTCAACCGCCCCAGGGAATTGAACCGTTTCTACCGGAGCGCTTCCCCATCTACATCTGGCAGCGTGAAGCCGGGGAGGAAGTCTATGGTTTTCCGGCAGTGGAGGGTCCAGACGGCGGCGTCAAGGCGGCCTTCTTCCATCAACCGAAGCCCGAGATCGTCACCCCGGAGTTGGTGGAACGGCAGATTCGGGCGGATGACGTGGCGCCGTTGCGTGGGGCTCTTCGGGAAGTCCTGCCCGGTTTGGACGGCCGATTTCTTTATGGCCGCGTGTGTTTATACACCTCCACCCCTGACCGCCAGTTCGTGATCTGCCGGCATCCGCGACATCTGCAAGTCAGCGTGGCGGCGGGATTCAGCGGCCACGGGTACAAGTTTTGCAGCGTGGTGGGTGAAATCCTGGCCGACCTGGCGGTCACGGGCCGAACGCTGCATGACCTGAGCCTGTTTTCACCGCACCGCTTCCGCGTGGGAAAGGAGAGCCACGAATGAACGCGAATGGACACGAACGATATCAATCGTGGCGTCAGTGCGAGCCTGTAGCGTGCGGTGTCCCCACCGCACCCCTCGCGTGCCCGCACATCAAGCCGTAGAACATACTTTCGAACGATTGGTATGCCTCTGGCCGGGCGCCAACGGCCACTCCCGGGCCGACTGCGCTGCTCCCCAACCGGTGCCCGGTCAGAACTGCGATTCCTTTTCCTTGAAGAGCAGGTTGAAGGTGGTCAGCGAGCCGTAACAGCGGGTGAGATACTGCTGCCAATCGAACTTCTCGGCGCTCGTGAGGGATTCGCTGGCGTTGATCTTCTGTTCGAGGACGCGGAGGTTGTTCCTGACCATCACGATCTTGTGGAAGAAAGTCTCCAGATCCACCTCCTTGGTGGCCTGGGTGGGATCCTTGGGATGGAGGACCAAGCGGCCACCGCGCCAACGAGGAGCGAGTTCGGCAACCTGGTCATCCGGTTTCTCCAGTCCCAAGCGGTCGGCCAAGGCGTTGACGGTCTGCGCGATCAATTGGTCGAGGGGCAGCGACAGCGCGGAAAGCCCGGCCTGAGGTTCGGCCGGCACCAGGCCGCTGGCTTCCGGATCGATCGGGCGCCGAGCGTCGTTAAAGAGCACTTCGGCGGCATGCTCGGTGATCGCCTTGACCGTGCCTGCTCCGTATTGGGGATGCAGGACGGGCATTCCGAGATGCAGCTCGGACAGGTTCATGGGCAAACGGGGGGAGGGGTGGAAAGTCAGTTTTGTTCGGGGTCGTTGCGCCGCAGGCCGACCTCGTGGGCGATGTCGTCGAACTCCTCCCGGCTGACCTGGTGCAGCTCCTTGCCCCGGCGGGCCAGCTTCTCGTTGATCTTGATGGCCTTCTCGGTCATCGCCTCATGGGTTTCCTGGGTTCCGCCCACTAGGGCGAAGTTGGGACCCGTGGTCACCCGTTTGTGACCGTCGGAGTCCAACCCTACCCCAACGAGGATCGCTTTGGGAGGCTTGGGGGTTTTGGCCTTCCGCACCTTGGGCTTCGGAGAATCCGCCATGGGCAAAGGTTACGGAGGTCGCGGTCCGGGGCAAGCGGAACCCTGATCCAAAGCTCAGTCGGGAAACACCTTGCTCCGTCAAGTGAGAATTTGTTACCCCTTTGCGCGTCATGGCAGCCATTGGGCGGTTCCAGAAAGGGGACGAAATCTTTTATGCGAAGGTCGTGGACGGCGAATTGTTCAAGCTGATCGGCGATGTCTTTGGCTCTCCTTCGTTTGAAAAGAAGGCGACCCCGCTCAAGGGCGTGAAGACGCTGGTCCCGGTGGTGCCCTCCAAGATCATCGCCGTCGGGTTGAACTACGCCGACCATGCCCGGGAATCCGGCAAACCCCTGCCCAAAGAACCCCTCTTCTGGCTCAAGGCGCCGACCTCCCTCATTCCCGATGGCGCCAAGATCGAGGTGCCGTTTGGCCAGCACCGAACCGACTTTGAGGCGGAACTCGTGGTCATCATCGGCCGGCGTATGCGCAACGTCACTCCGGCCGCCGCCGCCCGGTACATCTTCGGTTACACCGCCGCCCAGGATGTGACCGACCGGACCATCCAGGGCGGGGAAAGCCAGTGGGCGCGGGCCAAGTCGTTCGACACGTTCACCCCGCTGGGTCCCTACGTCGAAACGAAGATCGACCCGCACGACCTCAACATCCAGCTCTTCCAGAACGGCCAGTTGCGTCAGAACAGCAACACCAGCCAGATGATCTTCAATTGTTTCGACATCGTCAGCTTCGTCTCGACGAACATGACGATGCTTCCGGGTGACGTGATTCTGACCGGAACGCCCAGCGGCATTGGCCCCATTGAATCCGGGGATCGGTTGGAGGTTCGGATCCAGGGTCTGGCCCCGCTGGTCAACACGGTCAAGTAACCCGGGGGGGCTGGACCGGCCTTCCGCTATTGCGACGGCCTGGCACACCCAAAAAGTGCCAGGTCATTGATCAAGTGGGCGAGCGGACGGGATGGTTTCATTGAAGAGTGGGTTGGTGGCTGGGTGAATCTCCGGACAGAGGCGAACTGGCCTGAATCCGCCCCATGCCGAGCCGTGCCACCTCTTGTCGGCCCGAGTCCGACCACTTCCAGCCAGCCAAGCCAGACAGATCGGCTGGCCGGCTGAAGGATTCGGTGCGCGTCAAGAATCGCTGAAGAAGACCCGCGTCCAGTCACCCGGAGCCGGAGGGCCCGCCGGCAACTGAGTCCGGCCAAGCCGCGGACCGGACGCGCTCCGTCTCGACGCTGGGGCCCCAAGCGCTCCCGATAACGGGCAAAAATCGCGTTCACCAACTCCCGCCGGCCCACCCCACTGCGCCGTCCACCAGAGACCGCACCCGCAAGCGCAGAACCTCCGCTCGACTCGATTGCCCGCCTTGGGCCAGCACCGCCGGGACCGCCGCCCGATCGAGCACTAAGTGCCAGGTCACCTGTAGCGTGCCCACACTCACGTCCACGTCCATTGATCTCGTTACTGGTGACCTGGCACTTTGTCCA
>CAYYSX010000050.1:0-27583 GCA_964474315.1 uncultured Verrucomicrobiota bacterium
AGCGTGGGCCAGAGCACTCGCCCATCACCGAGCTTCAACTGGTGGCGGATGGCGTCATATCCGACGACCACGGAAACGACCATCCCCAGCCAAATCAGCACGACCGCCCCCAGCACGTGACGGGTCGTGGAGGTAAGTTGACGCTGCAGATCGGGAGTGAGCGCCGCCGCCGCCTGTTGAGCGAAGGAAATTTGCAGGCCGGCGCTGGGGATTCCCAGCAGCAGGATCAGGCGTAGCATCGCCCCGAACACCTCCCACTGTTCCTCACCCATTTTCGGGGCCACGGAATGCACCAGAGTCATAAAGGCTCCGCCCACCACCGTCGCGAACGACAGCCAGGCGCTTTGCCGGAAGAAACTGGCGCGGGAATGACTCATCGGGCGGCGCGGGAATAACGGACGGCGCCGCCCGGGGCGAGCCTGAACCCGGGAACGAAAGGCACTCGAGTCTGGCCAGGCGGACTCAAGCGGGAACCTGAACGGTGGGATCTCCGAGACGGCGGACAAGCTCGCTGCGAGACGGCGCGAAGGCGGGCTCGTCCAGGACCGGAACCGCCCCTTCCACCGGAACGTCCGGCTCCAGTTCGATCCACGACTTGCAGCCACCATAGGTGGGAAGAACAGGAAGCTCGACGGGTTCAGGCAGTCGGAACACTCGTAGCGCCAGGGCGAAGATCGCCTGCTCCCGCCCCCATTCGAAGCGCTGCTCGATCACTTCCTCACGCCAGCAGTGCAGTCCGCGGAGACGCTGGACGTCAGCGAACGAGGCTAACTTCCAGCCGTCAGTCACCACGCCAAAGTACTCGAGACGAACCCGGTCCGGCGGCGGTAGCGTGGGAAGCAGCGCATCGAATCGGGTCTGGGCCGCGGGCACCACACTTTCCCGTTGTTGGTGAAACAACGTGGGGAACAGCAGGAACTCACGCTGTTCCAACCGGAATCCACCGCGCCCTTCCGCCAGGCCGCCTTTCCGGAGAATCAGGATCTGTTCCCCACGTCCCAGGGCATCCACGATGACCGCCCATTCCTTGAAGGCGCTACGCATGACTCAGATTCGGATGAGGGATGGCCGTGGTCGAGCTGGAGAATGTCGGCGGTACAGTTGTAGCGCAGGCCTCCCGGCCTGCTGTGCCGCAGGTTTTTAACCTGCTCCCCGGGGTTCACTGGCAGGCTGAAAGACCTGCGGCACAGCAGACCGGGAGGTCTGCGGTACGGCGATTCCAGGCTTGCCGTGGAACAGGGCTTTTGGGCCTATGGGGCGTCCTCCCGGAAACCTCCAGGTGATCCGGGTCGTCTGCATCAACGCACTAAACCGATCTGTTTGCCCATGAACTTACGTTCCATTGCCGCTCTGCTCCTCGCGGCTTGCCTGTTCACCGTGGAGGCCGCTCCTAAGAAGGTCATCCTGGTCACTGCCACCAAGGGCTTTCGCCACAGCTCCATTCCTACGGCGGAAAACGTCTTGGCCACTCTGGGCCAGACCAGTGGAGCGTTCACCGTGGTCGATGTGGTCCGCGGCGGGCCGGAGGGGCAAGATGACGGCGAAGTGCGGGAGAAGTTGACCCTGGACAAGCTCAAGGCAGTGGACGGCGTGATCTTCGCCAACACCACCGGAGATCTGGCCATCCCGGATCCGGAAGGATTTATCAAATGGATCGCGGACGGACATGCGTTCATCGGCATGCATTCCTGCTCAGACACCTTTCACGGCTTCCCGGCGTTCATCCAGATGCTCGGCGGCGAATTTCTCGGCCATGACGCGCAGGTCGGCATCCGTGCCGTCAATCAAAGCCCCGATCATCCTGCCACACGCGACCTCGGGCCGACCTATGACATCTTCGACGAGATCTATATCTTCAAAAACTTCGACCGTGCAAAGGTGCATGGGCTGCTCGGGTTGGATGCACATCCGAACTGGAAGTTCCCGGGCGACTACCCGGTGGCTTGGTCCAAGCAATTTCAGAATGGCCGCATCTTCTACACCTCGCTCGGTCATCGGGAGGACGTCTGGACCAGCGAGTCGTTCCAGCGGCACATCCTCGGGGGAATCAAGTGGGCGCTGGGGCTCGAAGCGGGCAATGCGCAACCGCAGGATCCGGCGGCCCAGTTGAGTGCGGCGGAGAAGGCCGACGGATTCCGGCTCCTCTTTGACGGCCAGACGCTCAATGGCTGGAAACTGCGTAATCCCGACGGCACCAAAAGCTGGCTGGTCGAGAACGGCATGCTGATCAACCGGCTGGAGCACCAGAAGGACAAGGTCGTCGGACACGGCACCGACCTGGTGAGTGACGAGAAGTTCCGCGACTTCGTGGTTCGCTATGATTACCTGATTCCGCCCGGAGCGAATTCGGGCTTTTACCTGCGCGGTCGGCACGAGATCCAGATCTTTGACGACTATGGCAAGAAACCGGAAATGGGGGGCAATGGGGCCATTTACAATGTGTCACCCGTGGCGATGATGGCGTCGCGGAAGCCCGGCGAATGGCAGAACGTCGAAGCCCGCATGATCGGCAACAAGATCACGGTCATCCTCAATGGCGTGACCATCCAGGACAACGTCGAGTGCAACAAGGGTACCGGCAGCCACCTCGACGACCATGTGGATCAACCGGGTCCGATCCTGCTGCAAGGCGATCACGGCGAGGTGGCGTTCCGGAACATCCGGATCAAGCCGCTGAATTAGGGCCGACTTAGAGAATATTAGCCGCCAATTCCGCCAGTTCGCTGCGCTCGCCCCGGGATAGCTCGACGTGCGCGGAGATTGCCTGATCGCGGAATCGGTTGGCGACATAAGTAAACCCGTTGCTCGAGGCATCCACATACGGGTTGTCGATCTGGTACGGATCGCCGGTCAGGACGATCTTCGTACCGTGACCCACGCGGGTGAGAATGGTTTTGGCCTCGAGCGGCGTCAGGTTCTGCGCTTCGTCCACGATCATGAACTGACTGGCGATGCTGCGTCCGCGGATGTAGCTGAGCGCCTCCACCACGATGGTGCCGTTGCGCAGCAGGTCGGCGGCCCGGCGGCTTTCATGGCCCATGTTCAGGTCGCCGAGCATCTCCAGCGCGTCGTGGATGGGTTGCATCCAGGGCGACAATTTTTCCTCCAACGTTCCCGGAAGGAATCCCAGTTCTTTGCCCATGGAAATGGTGGGACGGGCCACCACCAGACGGCGGAATTCCCGATCGCTCACCGTGCGCTTCAGGCCGGCGGCCAGCGCCAGGAGCGTCTTTCCGGTGCCCGCCTTCCCCATCAGCGTCACCAATCGGATGCGTTCGTCCAACAGGGCGTCGAGGGCGAAATGTTGCTCGCGATTGCGCGGCTTGATGCCCCAGACATTCTGCGCCTCATGCAGCGGGACCAAGCGACGTCTCTCGGCATCAACCCGGGCCAACACGGTGCGCTTGGGCTCTCCCTCGGCGGTCAAGGTGCAGTACTCGTTGGGGTCACGCACCGGACTGGCGGGAAGCGGCAGTTCGCCCTGGGCGCGGAACTCCGACAGGCGCGGTGACGGCACCGCCAGCTCGAACATTCCAGTGTAGAGATCGCGCAGGTTGACCCGATCCGTCTCATAATCCTCGGCGAGCAAACCGAAGGCATCGGCCTTCAGCCGCAGGTTGATGTCCTTGGTGACGAGGATGGTGGGGATCTGCGGTTCGTCCTGATGAATCGCCAGGGCCAGATGAAGAATGCGGTTGTCCACCGATCCTGTGGACGCCACGCCGTTCTCCAACGAGGCCAACTGGCTGGCGAAAACGATCCGTAACTGCCCACCGCGGTCCAGTGGCACTCCCTCGCTCAACGACCCGCGACTACGCAACCGATCAAGCATACGGCTGACCGTGCGGGCGTTTTGTCCCCGTTCCGTGGTCTCGCGCTTGAACTTGTCGATCTCCTCGATTACCTCGATCGGGAGCAGGACATGATTGTCCTGAAAGTTCAGCAGGGCGTTGGGATCGTGGAGCAGGACGTTGGTATCGAGGAGGTAGTTTTTGACTCGGGCGGGAGCGGCGGAGGGCGTGGTCCGGCGGGTTCGACGGATGGGCTTCCGTTGGGAACCTTCCGCGGAAGGCGAAAGAGCGACGCCCGGGGCGTCCGGCGCGAGTTCGAGCACGCCTAAAGGAATATCGGTCCGCTTCCGGTGACAAGCTGGAAATCAGAGGAAGACACTATGGGTTGGGCCTGAGACTGCCTTCCAGCCCCAGCGGTTGCTACGACCGGTTTCTGGACTAGAGCCCATTCGGGATGGGTCCATTCTCGCAGCCTCGTTCCGGCCCCACCTTACTTCCCTGGGGAATACACGACTGCCTGGCCTGAAGAGGCGACGCCAGCGGCGTAGTGCTCGCCCGGCTTCACTTCGACGGTGAGCAGGCGGCCGTTACGGGCAGTGGCGGTCTTGGGCCGGGCCTGTAGGATCACTTCACGTTGACCGGCCGGGAGGGTGACGGTGGAGGTGATGACGCGATTTTCGCCGGCCTTTCCTCCGGGGTCATTTCCGCTTCCGACCGGGCCGAGCAGGTCCAAGTCACGACCTCGTTCGGCGGCCAGGGGTCCCTCGTCGAAGCCGAGATTCACGGTAAGGGCTCGATCGGTCGGCCCGGTCCGGACCAGCTTTAAGACGGCCGCATTCCCATTGCGGGCATCGGCGATTCCATTCTCCACCACGACTCCCACGGTCGTGCCATGGGCGAACTCCGCCGTTGCCCACGCATCTTGAAATTCATCCCAGACTCCTTGGGCACCGTCACCAAAATCCACCCAAATGCGGAAGGAATCGACGCCGTGGGTCTGGGGAGCGACCGGGTAGGTGAACTGGGCCAAGCCGCGGGCATCGGTGCGCGCGGTAAGCCGTTGCGGATGTTGACTGCCCGGCAAGGTTTCGAGGTTCACTTCGATCTGTGGCCAGGGGCGGGTTCCGCCCAGTCCAGACCCAGGAGTGGGCTGAATGGCGACCCGGACCGGCAAGGAGAACTGTCCGCTGGAACCGGACGGCTCAGGTCGGCCGCAGACCACCTCGCAGGCGCCCCACATCACTTGGTCCACCCAATTAGTCTCGGTGGTGCGGGGCGGTCCGTTGGGATTGCCCCCGGCCGGCCAGCCCTGCCAGGTCAACCGCCGAGGTTGGTTGGTCAAGAGCAGGGCGACGCGTTGGACCGCCCCGAAAGGAACGAACTGGCTGCTGCCGGAAAGGGGCGGTCGAGCGTCAAGTACCGGTGAAGCTCGCTCTGTCAGCCGCGCCACCCGGTTGCCGACCACCGGCTTGAGTCCACTGAAGTCAAAGGCCGCCGACGACAGATAGTTTCCTGCCAGGTTGACGTTCTGGGCGTCTTCGCGGCGAATTACCGGAGCTTTAGGGTTGAACGGATCCTTCGCCGGCAGGCGGTTGACGATCCGGAACTGAGCCGTCTCTCCTTCCGGCAAATAAAGCCCACGAAACTGGTCCGCCGGACGCGTCGTGAACCAGTTTCCCGCGAGTGTAATCTCATCGGCTAGACCTCCAACGCTGAGGCCGGCCGGCCGATAGATCCGCCGTTGGCCAAGGATCAACGAAGGGTCCGATTGTCGAGTGGTTGACCCGGCGGAATTACTAAAATCACTGTAATCCCAAGCAAACCAGTAGCCGCTCAGCCGAATGCTATTGTCCCGGATTTGGTAACGGCGTTGATACGGTTGTCCGACCTGCGGGGTGCCAAGGTACCCCAAAGAAATCATGTCCAGGAACAGGCAGTTGGTCAGGTTGATGTCCCACACCACGCCAGTGTCAGTGATAAACCCGGAGCCATTCAGGACCACGTTGTCGCTCCATGTGATACGTCCCGAGTAATTGGTTCCAATGCCGGCTGCACCTTGTCCAATGACGCCGGCTTTCTGGGGAGTTCCCCGTACCTGGTTTCGTCGCCACCAGATCAGACGGCGACTGTTGTCCTGAAAAGCCCATGACGGAGCGTTGGTCCGATTCAGCTTGGTGACCGCGCTGAGGGCGGTCGCGTAGCCGTTGTACAACCCATGAAAGTCTGAAACTTCGCAATCCTCGATAATCCACGGGCACGGATCGCCGTCTTCGGGTTCCTGTCCTTCCTCCCAGGTTTGCACATGTAAAGGGAAAGCCTCGACACCGGCGCCCGCATCACTGGCGCGGTGGGGCATCATTCCATGGGAACCATAGTTGCGTACAATGACCCTCCGGATGCGGCCCGTGCGGGCACTTACCGTTACGGGGCTGCTTTTGTATCCGCGAAGGTAACCCGGATGATTGTAGTTGGTTTGCCCGGCCCAGTTACCGTCAATAGTGATGTTTTCCATCACAAAACGCTGCAGGTATTCGTTGTTGCGAGCTAGGTCGATAAGGCTAACTGAACTCCCGCCTCCATCACTGGCGCCTTGCGGGAAGTTGGGCGCCAGCTTGAGAACGGTGTCCTCCGGTCGGTTCCCTTCGCCACGGATGGTGATGCGGAAGTTGCTGGGATAGACGGTAGCGGTGTCGATCGGATGGATCAGGTATTCCCCGGGAAGGAAATGCATGATCACCGTCGGGTCGGTGTTTTTGTCGCCACCGAGGAGCTTCCATTTGAGCAAATCGGGATAATAGACTCGCGGGCTTTCTCGGGACGAACCATCGCCGCGGCCTCCCGGGGCGAACCAGACGTTGGTGACAGCGCCGACGGTGTGCGTACCCAACACGAAGACGAGAAGAAAAAGGCGCATGCCCACCAGCACAAGGAACGATCCACGGTTGTCAACCCCGCATATCGCTTCCCGCGGTCCGCCTGAATCAGAGCGTTTGGCCGACGCCCGCGAATCCTGATACCGCTGGGTCAGGCCGCGGTCCGAAACGGACGAAGTTGGGGCTGCTCGGATACCACCTCAGCTCGTATCGGGGCCACGGCCGTAGCCTGGAGGCGTCGCCCCAAGTGCCAGTGGCAGGCAATCAGCAAGCCTCCGGGAATCGCAAAGGTCCGCAACGCAAACTCCGCATCCCCGTGCAGAAAGATGAAGGAAATGACCAAGGAGAACCAGAACGAGGCCAGGAGACTCGACAGACGGAGAAAATCATCTCCCGCCCCAAGTCGGCGGACGATGCCAATCACGCGCCACGCCAGGACAGAGCCGGCCCCCAGCAGAAGAAACATAAAGGCCGTTCCCGGCAGGCCTGTGTTCACCAGCAGCCCGACGGTGCCGTTATAGAAGATGCCGTTGTCGATGTTCATGAACGACATGTCATAGCGGTACAAAGCCGGATCGAGATCCGCGATTTTGCCAAAACCCCGGCCGGTCCAGAGGTACTGCTGCGCCACTTCCAGCCCACCGCGGCGGAGGACGCGTCGGCCCTCCATGGTCGCCTGTCCATCCTCGTAGGCGACGCGATCCACCTCGATACCCGGCACAAAGGAAAGCGCCCGCTGGGCCGCCAAGGGGAGGCTTCGCACATAGGCGAACATGACGAGATAAAGGATCGCGCTGAGGGCCAACAGGGCGGTAACGCGTCGGGGATTGAGAAAGCGCTGCGCCCACGCGATGAAGAACAGCATGACCGTGCTGATATAAATGAGGTGGCGATGTCCACTCAGCACGCCGATGGAAAGCAAGCCGAAGGTCAAAGGCCAGGTCCAAACCGCATTTCGGTTGGCGTAATCCTCCAACGGCCGTTTCACCCAGAGGAGCGAGAGCATGGCGAGCGCGAAGGTAAAGAAGGACTGAAAACGGCGGATGCCGAACTGCATGCTCTGAAACTCAAAGTTGGCGCCGTCCGTGGGCAGCTCGAGAAACAGAAGCAATCCGTAAAGAGGACCTCGTCCGCCCTGGGCAAAGGCGAAATCGGATATCAAGTAAGTGATCGACAGCACACACTGCAGGACGAAGAGTCGCACCAATGTTCGCTCCTTCAGTGGATTGAGAACCAAGAGGAACGGCACCACGGCACACACCAGTTGCTGCAGATAAAGGCGTCCTCCCATCTGGCCCGTGGCACCTCCGAGGGTACGGATTCCGACCCCACGGTAGTACATGAGGAACAGCAGGACCGCGCAATATCCAGCGAGACCAATGAAAAAAGGGAGATTCTGTCGCAGCCGGGTCCCGGCGCCATCCGCGGTCCGCCGCAAGGCCAAGCTGACCACCAGCCCACTCATCCCCAGCACCGCGGCCAGTTCCCACCAGAACGGCCGGCCGGGTACGCCGGGAATGATCAGAGCCGAATTGATGGTGACGATGATCAGGTAGATCGCGATCGTCGCGTGATACGGCAGTGTCAGCAGCCATACCGTGCCAAAAAGGGCCAACACCAACAGGAACGGGGCACCTGCGAGCAGCAGACCGACCAGGATGGCCGTTACCAAGCAGGCGCCCGTGAGGACGAATTTCTGTAGGTGAAACTGAAAATCGACGGCGTTCATGTGGCACTACGCACGGGTTCGACCTTACCAGGGGCCAGCTCCTCCTGCCCAGCCCGGACTTGATCGTGATCGGTCCGGGCGTTCCTGGATGTCTGCACCGCATTCGCCTGGGTGATATTCCCCGGCTTCCGTCCACGCCCGGCAATCCCGTTGACGGCCGGGCCCAAATCGATGTCCAACATTCCCGCCTCCTCAAACCATCGGCGCACTGTTTCCGGGGTCTGCGGATCATCGTAAGCCGGTGCGAGCATGTCGAAGCTATCGAGGATGGCCCATTCCTTCAACAGGTGCGGAGGAACCGGAAACATCCCCTGATAGTCGGCAATCAACAGCTTCCAGTTCAGGTTCCGACCGTAGGGGATCCGATTCAGCCATCGGGTGAGCGGCCACATGATGCAGATATAACGTTCCACCAGGGGATACAGGGTCTCGGGCTTCATCCGGCGCGTGACCATCCGGGCCCAATACTTGGTGATCGTCCACTGCTTCCACCAGGGGAAGCGCCGGTACACATCCACGGCCAACCGGCCCCCGGGCCTCAAGTACGGCGGGAGCTGCTGGAAGGAACGCTCCACGTGCGGAGTGTGCTGGAGCACCCCGAAACAGAAGACCCGATCGAATGACTCTCGAGGAAAGGGCATGCGGTAAATGTCGCCCTGGACAATCAGCAGGTCCGGTTGATGACCGTTGGATCGAAAATTCGCCTCCACGGCCTGGCTGTAATCGAGCGAGACCAGGACACAGCCGGTTTTGACGATCACCTCGGTGAAGCGGCCGGCTCCGCATCCCACCTCCAACACCGTCTCGCCTTCCATCCGTTTCGGCCACCGGGTGTCATTGAAGAACCGCTGCTCGCTCAACGGCACTCCGGTGTGGCTGTCCAACTGAGTCTGTGCGTGGCGGTTCCATTGCAGGCCGAATCCCGTGGCGTAGTTGTCCGACGGAACAAACCGCGGGACTCCGAGCCGCACCGGATATTCCTGCCGGCACTTGTCACACCCCAAGGCCCCCTCCATGACATGGCCATTCTCCAGCCGGTCCTGCCGGATCCAGCTCAGCGGATCGTGGCATTCCGGACAGGCGAGGTGTCCAAGATGGGTGGGTCTCATGAAGGACCGGATCTCCGGTAGAAAGCAGAGTGGTTAACCAAGAACGCTCCTCAGGTTAAGCCAAATCCGCGTCTCAATGGACTGCCGGGCGCCGCCTCCGTTCGAATCACGTCATCGCTGGTGACCAACGAGCCCGACCCGCCGGCATTCGCCTGTCCTTCCGACTGGGAAAGTTCTCGACAGCTTCGCCGGATCCCAAAACCTGAACCGGCCGATGTCGGAGCCATCGATTGTTCATTGCTGCACCCATTTGCGACCCTTGGGAGGGGTGCAGTCGATCCTCCGCCGTCATCTCCGGCAGGATTCCCGGCTCGGTTGGTCGAGTAGCTCGGTCATTTTCTTCGAGAACGAGCCGTTCCTCGAGGCGCCGGCCGGTCGGCAGGTCACCGGATTGGGAATGCGCTGGCACCATCTCGGCCGGACCTTGCGCCGACGCTTCGAGCGGCGGCGCGCCGCCTTCCCTGCTTCCGCCACCTGGGTTTATCACGACCTCTGGGGGCTCCCGACGCTCGCCGACCTGGATTCCTCCGTCCGCCGCTTGGGGGTACTCCATTCTCACTGGGTGGGAGCCGATGACCTACTGCGCTTCTGCCAGCCCTTGCTGGACGGAATTCTCTGCGTCAGCGCAGCCACGGTGGAGCTGGCGCGGCATTGCCTCCCTCAATTGCCGGCCGAGCGAATCCGTTGGCTCCCGTACCCCGTCGATTCTCCCGATCCGTCTCCGATCCGAACGGATGCGCCGCGAACGGAACTCGTGGTGGGATATTGTGGACGGATCCAACGCCCACAGAAACGAGTCGAACGTCTGCCGGAGATTGCTCGGGTACTCCGGGACGCCGGCGTCGGCCACCGGTGGGAATTTTTGGGCCAAGGTCCGGAACAACCGGTGTTGGAGCGTGAATTCGGCCGCTTGGGAGTGAAGGCAGTTTTTCATGGGGTCCAAACCGGTGAGGCGTATTGGCGGTGTCTGGCCCGGTGGGACGCCATTGTGTTTGTCAGTGACTATGAAGGGTTGCCCATCGCGCTCCTGGAAGCCCTTTCCCAGGGCGTGGTTCCAGTCGTGCCCGACATCGACAACGGCGGCCGGGACTACACCGCGAAGGTCGCTCCAGAATTGGTGTATCCGGCGACCAACCTGTCCGCGGCGGCCGCGGTGTTGCGCGGGCTGGCGGAACAAACGCCGGAAACCCGGGATGCGCTCAGGACGCGAGCGCGGGACACCGCAGCGCCTCACGGCCAGGACGCCTATGGCAGGACGTTTTCCGAGATGGTGAAGGCGCTGCTGGACCAACCCCGAATTTCCACGGCGGGTGCTGCGGCACGACGCCCTCATCCGGGAGAATGGTTCCCCTATGGATTCCTTGGAAAACTCCCGCCCGCCCATCGGCTTCGGCGGGGTTATCTCTGAGAGCAGGTTGGCTTGGTTCAACCGGCTCTGAACGCGGGCCGTCTCCCGGAGGCAGCCAGCTCAGCGACGGAACCAGTTCCGGAGCGCCCCGGCCCGATCCGCTCCCAAAAACCACCGGCCCGCCAGGACCACGGCCGTCTGCCGCCGGTCGAGTCGCCAGGCTTGACCCTCAAACTCACGCGCCCGGGCCGGTTCGCTTAACGTCCTCGCCATCCGCGCGAGCCGCAGGTAGGCACGAGCGCGAACCGGGGAACTCAACCCAGGGAGCTCCGGCAGACGCACCGCCAGCATTTCCATCTGGATTCGTTCGATCTCCTGCGCCCGAGTGGTGGTCAACGAGGCGGCGTGGCGGCGGTACCGGTAAAGCTCCTGATGCAACGGGCGAAGGCGCGCACGCTGGGCCAGTCGCAGCCAGTAGTCCCAATCCTCCACCAGCCGCCACCGGTCATCGTAGTCGCCAACCTGCTGCGCCACTTCCCGGCGATAGAGGAAAGAAGCCCCTACCGAATTCACGAGTCCGAGCTGATCCGGTTCCGGTGCCCGCCATGGACCAAGCGTTCGTCCCTCATCGTCGATGTCCAACATGTCGCTATACACCAGGCCGACTTCGGGTTCCCGCTGAAGGATGCTTAACAGGGCCTCCAACGCTCCGGGCTGGTGTTCATTGTCATCGGAAGTCCAGGTCAGAAACTCCCCGCGCGCGCGGGCGAATCCGGCATTCAACGAACGCGGCAGACGCAGATTGACGGGATTCCGTGCCGGTTTGATACGGGGATCTGCCGCTGCCAGTTCCGCGATGAGACTGGGAGTAGTATCCGTCGAGCAGTCGTCTTGCAGCAACAGCTCCCAGTTCGGATAGGTCTGACGACGGAGGCTGGCCACCGCGCCGCGGAGGTAGCGGCTTCCATTATAGGTCGGCAGCACGATGGAAATCAGCGGGCCGTCACTCATGTCCGGGTACCCTCCAGCAACACGGAAACAATCCGACGAGCCGCCTGGCCGTCTCCGTAGGGATTCTGAACGGGAACCGTCGGTCGGGGCTGGCGCAGGTGTTCGAGCGTTTCCGCCACAATGCGCGACCGATCGGTTCCGACCAATCTGACCAGGCCGGCCTCCACGCCTTCGGGGCGCTCGGTGGTCTCCCGCATTACCAACACCGGAATTCCAAAGCTGGGAGCCTCCTCTTGAACCCCCCCCGAATCGGTCAGGATCACCGCCGCCGACCGCAGGGCGTGAACCATCGTGAAGTAGTCGAAGGGCTCCAGCAGATGCACATTCGGCAGGCCACCCAGGATTTCTTGAACGGGAGTCCGGACGTTGGGGTTGAGATGGACGGGAAACACGATCGCGAATCCGTCCGTTACCCCGACCGAGGCGATTTCCCTGATGGCCCGACAGAGCTCCCGAAAGGGTTCCCCGAAACTCTCCCGCCGATGGGCCGTAACCAGGATGAACCGGGTCCATGCCGGAAGGACTGCCAGCGGACTAGCCGCCCGGTCGAACGGCATCGCTGCCACCTGCAGGAGCGCGTCGATCACCGTGTTCCCGGTGAGGTGAATCCGATGGGGCGACACGCCTTCCGCCCGGAGAGCCGCCATCGCACGTTCCGTCGGGGCAAAATAGGCGGCGGCGGCCAGGTCGGCGATGCGCCGATTGAGTTCCTCGGGAAAGGGCCGCGCCAGGTCTCCCGTGCGCAACCCCGCTTCCACATGTCCAAACGCGATGCGGTGATAGAACGCCACCAGCGAAGCGACCATGACGGTCGTGGTATCCCCCTGCGCCAGAATCCACTGCGGCCTTCGCTCTCGGACCACCGCGTCCAGCGCGACAAACAGGTCAGCCGTCAACTGCGCCAGGGTTTGGTTGGTCCGCATCAGGTTGAGGTCCACGTCGGGCTTCAACCCAAAGAGGTCGAACACTTGGTCGAGCATTTCCCGGTGCTGTCCGGTGGACACCAAAAGGCTGCTGACCGATTCCGGATGGGTGGCCAGTTCCCGGAGGACCGGCGCCATCTTGATCCCTTCCGGACGGGTACCCAGAACACTAAGAACGGTGAGCATGGAAGAATCAATCACCCGCGATCTCCCCCACGGTGAGCAGGAGATATCCCTGCTGAGCCCGTAACGGGTCATCGGCCGGCAGGGATTCAAACCACGCCACCGCCCTCCGCCGGATCTCGGAATCGACAAAATCGAGGAAGTTGAATCCGGCCGCACTCCAGAGATTCGATTCGGTGACCCGTTGGAGTCCGGCCTGTTCGAACACCGTCCGGAGGGAAGCGCGGGGAAGCTCGCGTCCGTACGGCCAAGTCCCTTCCGCTTCGGCCACCGACTTTCCCCACCGGTAGGCCAGACAGCCGGAATACGGCACCAGGGAGACGACCCGCTTGCGCGTGATACGAGCGAGTTCCCGCACCACCGAAACCAGCTCGGCATCGGTCCAATGTTCGAGCACCCCGCTGCTCCAACAGACATCGACCGCTCGATCCGGCCAAGGGAGCGGACGGGTCAAATCGCAGAGAGTGGTTCGCGGCTCGGCCAGGCCTGAAACGGCAAACAACTGTCGCGCGCGCTGAAGAATGGCATCGCTGAAATCCGCCAGTTCGATGATCCTTCCCGCGGTCGCCAGCTCCGCAGAAATGGCGGCCGCGCCACAACCCGTTTCGAGGACGACATCACCGGGCTGGGTGAGTTGGGCAATCGCCTCGGCAATCGGAGACGACAAGGTCCGGACGGGTTGGAGGTGGTCGGCGTAGAGCTGGGACCACTCCTCGGCATTGTTGGGACGATCCGTGCGGGCCGTGGCTCGCGGGCGCGTCAGCCGGCGGCGAAGAGTCCGCAGAAGGCGTTCCAAACGGGCCAGGGCGCCGGCGGTGATTTGGGACGGCGTGCGCGCCATAAGCTCGTTCCGAAAGTTTGGTTACCGGGTTGGAAACTGCGTCTCAACCGCCGTTTCCAAACGAACGGTTCCGAGGCAAAAGGCGGGGTGGCGTGGCAGGAATGGTCATGACGAACAGGACGTCGAGCCTATCGAGGGTGGGCACAGAGGTAAAGATACCCCCGGAGGAAGCGCATTTTGAATCGGTCCTTACCGGCAGGAGCGCGGGCGGCTCGCCCGCCGGACAACTTCTGGGGAAGCTCCAAGGTCCAAAACCCAAGCTCCAAAGAAATCCCAAGCTCCCAGCTCCCGTGCAGACCGCGGCGAAGCAGGCGTTGGGGCCCAGCGTTTCGGTCATCCCGGCCCGTGGAGCGGCCTCACCAATCAGGGAACGGACGGAGCGTTTGGACGTGGGTCCTTGGAGCTTCTTTGGAGCTTGATGAGTGTTGGGGACACCCATTCGGATCCCTGCAACGCGCTTGCTTTAAGCCTAGATTGAGTTCCTGTCCGTCAGTGCAGCGGGTTGCTGGACCGGCTGGTTTGGAGGGGGATGGCGACCTTCACCGTGGTGTTGCCTCCGGTGGAGGTGATTGAGATTTCGCCGCCGTGCGCATGAACGATCCATTGCGAGATGCTCAATCCCAGGCCGCAACCTTCGACGGAGTTGTTGTGTGATTCGCCGCCGCGATAGAATCGGTCGAAGACACGGGGCAACCGGTCGAGAGGGATGCCGAGACCGGTATTGGCGACGACGAGTTCCGCCCGGCCGTCGTGTCGGACAAGCTCCATGTCCAACCGGCCGTCGGGCTGGTTATATTTAATGGCGTTGTCCGTTAAGTTAAGCAGCAGTTGGCGCAGGCGATGACGGTCTCCGAATACTTGCACGGCGTCGCACGAATTAAGGGTCACGGCAACGTTGCGGGTTTGGGCGAGAACCTGCGCGTCGGCAAAGCTGTCCCGGACCAGTTCGTCCAGTTGCACCGGTTCACGCTTCAGGTTGGCCTCGCCCGCATCGGCTTTGGCGAGGAAGGTGAGGCCTTCAACAATCTGGCTGAGACGCTGAATTTCATCGAGCTGGCTGGCAAAGGATTCGCGCTGCGGCGGTGTGGAGGCGGGGTCGTTCAGGGCGGTTTCGATCTCGCCGTGGAGGACGGCCAGCGGGGTTTTCAGCTCGTGCGAAGCGTTGAGAGTGAATGCGCGGATGCGGTTGAAGGATTGTTCCAGCCGGGCATGGCTGGCGTTGAGGGCTTCGGCCAACCGGTCCACCTCGTCGTGATGGTCGGTGCGGGGCAGCGGTTCGCGCAGGTTGTGGAGATGAAGTTGATCCACGGCTGCCGCGAGCTTTTCCAACGGACGGAGGGCCTTGCGTAACAGCCACCAGCCGCCGGCCACGGTAAGCACCGTCAACGGAAGGAGGCAGTAGAAGATGACCTCGGCGATCTCCTCCTCCACCGGGTCGTGCGAGTGGCCGCGCCGGCCTCTCCAGGCCGGCTCGATGATCAGTTCGAAATACATCATGCCCGCCGTCAGGATGACGGCCAGCAGCAGGAGGCCGCCATACCAGAGAGTCAGACGCTGGCGGATGGTCATGCGGATTCCTTCAGCACGTAGCCGACCCCGCGGACGGTGTGCAGCAGCCGCGCGGACGATTCGTTGTCAATGCAGGACTTGGTCCGATGGTGGGACGAAGCGGTGAAGCTGACGGAGCGGCGTCTCGAATTCGGCGATGCCAGCGCTCTCGAACTGGCGCAAGCGCGCGCGGAGGCCTTGCTCGCGCGACAAACGGTGGGGCGTCTCGAACGCGACCAGACTCTCGCTCGAGAACGGTTGCGCACGTTGCTCGGACTGGCGAACGAGCCTGAAGAACTTTCCCTCCGGCTTCCCCCGCCGCCACTGAGCCTTTGCCGCCACCGCCCGAGTTGTTCAAGCAGGCGCTGGCGGCGCGCCCGGAATTGCGTGCGAACGAACTCGTGCTCGAAGCGGCCCGCCAGCGCGGCCAACTGGCCAAGGGAGAACTGATGATGGTGAACGCGATCTTCAACGCCAAGGACACGCCAACCGGCATGCAGTCGGGGCCGGGACTGGATGTCACCTTACCCCTCTTTCATCAGAACCAAGGCGCACGTGCTCGCGCCGAGACTTTCGCGCTACAGGCGATCCTGCGGCATGTCGCGCTTCGCGACCGCATCCTGCTCGACGTTCGTGAAGCGGTAGCCCGACGCGAACAGGCGGTGCGTGAGTTGCAGGCCAGCCGTGAGCAGGTCGTCCCCGCGTTGGAATCCGCCGTCGCTCAGGCGCGTCGCGCTTACGAGTTGGGCGACGCTACGCCGCACACGTTTCTCACGGCTGAGCGCCGTCTGGCCGAGGCGCGCGCCGTCGAAGCCGAAAGCCTCGCGGAAGCGCGTCGCGCCGAAGCCGAACTGGCCCGGGCAGTTGGACGTCGTTTCCAAGACTGAATTTTCTTCGCATGAAAGCACTCCTGCCACTCGCGCTGCTGTTCGTCGTCACGACCCTGCGCGCGGCTGATGCCGGGTCCGCTCCCGCCACGGTGACCAGGGAAGCCGATCTCGTGGTGCTCACGCTCCAGCCGGAAGCGGAGCAACGATTGCGGCTCAAGGTCGTTCCCGTCGAACGTCGCGCCGTTCCCGCTGTGCGGAAATTTTCCGGTGACGTGGTGTGGCCGCTTGCCGCGCAGGGTGAAACCGCGCCGTTGCTCGGTGGCACTTTGGCTGAGTTGCTTCAGCTCGCCGACCTGCAGATTCAAGCCGACAACCGCGTGGCACAGGCGCAAGTTCAGGTGGACGTCACCAAGATCGCCTTCGAACGCGCGGAGAAGATGCTGAAAGCCGAAGCCGGCAGCGTGCGGGCGGTGGACGAAGCGCGGGCCGCGCTGGGAATGGCGGAAGCGGCGTTGCAGACCGCGAAGGCGCAGCGGGAAATCCTCGGTGGGCCCGTGGGCAAAGCCGGCGCGGCGAATCGCGCGTGGGTTCGCGTGGCGATCTACAGCGGCGAGGCGGCGTTGCTGGACCCGCAGGCGGATGCCACGATCGGCATGCTCACCGACACCCAGGCCACGTTGCGCGTCCGCCGCGTCAACGGTCCGCCCACGGCCAACGCCCTCGCGAACACGGTGGATTGGTATTTCGAGCTGCCCGCGGAATCGCCGTTGCGCGCCGGGGAGCGTGTCGCCGTGGAGATTCCGACGCGGGACAGCAAAGCCGAGCAACTCGTGCTGCCGTTCAACGCCGTGCTGCATGACATCCACGGCGGCGAGTGGGTGTATGAACAGACCAGTGCGCACACGTATAGCCGCCGTCGCGTGCAGGTCGCCCGGCTCGCCGGCACCGACGCCGTGCTCGCCACCGGTCCGCCGGTGGGCAGCAAGATTGTCACGGAAGGCGTCGAGAACGTGCTCGCCGAACTCAAACCCGCGCTGCCCGGCGTCAATGTGGACAGCACGATCTTCCGCCCGGCGACGTTCATCCAACTCTCGATTGACCATCTCACCGAAGCGTTGTGGTTGGGCTGTTTGCTGGTCGTGATCGTCCTCGCGCTCTTTCTCGGCGACTGGCGCACCACGGTGATCAGCCTCACCGCGATTCCACTTTCATTGGCCATCGCGCTCCTGCTGCTGCGCTGGCGCGGCGAAACCATCAACACGATGATCCTCGCCGGACTCATCATCGCGCTCGGGGAAGTCGTGGACGACGCCATCATCGATGTGGAAAACATCCTGCGCCGGTTGCGACAAAACCAAGCGCTGGCGAATCCGCTGCCGCGCTTCCAGGTCGTGCTCAACGCCTCGCTCGAAGTTCGCAGCGCCGTCGTCTATGCCAGCGTCATCATCGTGCTGGTGTTTGTGCCGGTGTTCTTCCTACCGGGACTGGCCGGGACGTTCTTCCGGCCGCTCGCACTGGCTTACATTCTGGCCATCGCGGCTTCGCTCGCCGTCGCGCTGACGCTGACGCCCGCGTTGTGCCTGCTGCTGTTGAATGTCAAAGCCACCGCGCACCGCGATGCCTGGTTGGCGCGCACGCTGAAATCCGCCTATCGCGGGGTGTTGCCCGCGTTCGCGCAACGCCCGTGGCTGGCGCTGGGAGTTCTGGCCGTCGCCTTTGCCTTCACCGGCTGGGTGTGGAAAGCCAAGCTGACGGAGGAGTTTCTGCCCAACTTCAAGGAGCGCGATTTCCTCATGCACTGGCTGGAGAAACCGAACACCTCAGTCGAAGCCAGCACCCGAATCACCATCGCGGCCGCGAAAGATTTGCTGGCGATTCCCGGCGTGCGCAATCACGGCGCCCACATCGGACGTGCGGAAGTAGCGGATGAAGTGGTCGGTCCGGATTTCACCGAGCTGTGGATCAGTATCGATCCCAAGGTGGATTACGACGAAACCATCGCGAAGGTGCAGGCCGTCGTGGACAGCTACCCGGGGCTGGTGCGCGACCTGCTGACGTTTCTGCGCGAGCGCATCAAGGAAGTCCTCACCGGGACGAGTGCCAGTGTGGTGGTGCGAATTTTCGGACCGGACCTCGAGACGTTGCAGCACCATGCGGCGGAAGTTGGGACCGCGCTCAAGGACGTGCCTGGAGTCAGCGCATTGAAAGTGGAGCCGCAAACGCTCGTCCCGCACATCACCGTGAAACTCCGCCCGGAATCCGCCGCGCTGCACGGGCTCACCGCCGGGCTGGTGCGGCAAGCGGTGACCACACTGATCAGCGGTCGCAAGGTCGGCGAGGTTGCCCAGGAGCAACGCATTCACGACGTGACCGTCTGGAGTCAGCCGCACGTCCGCGCCGATTTTACCACCTTGTGCGATTTGCTGATTGAGACGCCCGCCGGTGGTCACGTGCGCCTGGCCGATGTCGCTGACCTCGCCATGGTGCCAACGCCCAACGCCATCAAGCGCGAGGGTGCGTCACGACGTATCGATGTGACGTGCAACGTCAGTGGGCGCGCGCTCGGCGATGTCGTGCGGGAGGTGGAAGAGCAGGTGGCGAAGGTGAAGTTTGCCGCTGGCTACCACCCGGAAATTCTCGGGGAATGGGCGGAACGGCAGGCCGCGCAGCGTCGGCTCGTGTGGTTGAGCCTCGCCTCGCTGGCGGGCATCCTGGTGTTGCTGCTGGCGGATTTCCAATCGCCGAGGCTGGTGCTGCTTGTTGCTGTCTCGCTTCCCTTTGCCCTGATCGGCGGCGTACTGGCGGCGTGGTTCGGCGGTGGCGTGCTATCGCTCGGCTCGTTGGTCGGATTCGTCACCGTGCTCGGCATTGCCGCGCGCAACGGCATCCTGCTCGTTAGTCACTATCGACATCTGGAAAAAGAGGAGCAGATGGCCTTTGGACTCGATCTCGTTCTGAAAGGCAGCGAGGAACGCCTGATCCCGATTCTGATGACGGCTACAGCCGCCGCATTTGCCCTGTTGCCACTGGTGTTAAAAGGCAACGTGCCGGGAAATGAAATTGAGCGTCCCCTGGCGTTGGTAATCCTCGGCGGGCTCGTCACCAGCACGTTGCTGAACCTCTTTCTCCTCCCGGCCTTGTATGCCCGTTTCGCGCGCCGCAGTCACCCTCTTCCAACTGACCCATGAGGCAAGAGGCAAAGGACAGGACAGCTAGCCACGCTGTGTTTCCGCTGACCCTCGCCAAAAAGCCGGCTGCGGGCGAGCCGCCCGCGCTCCTGCCGCCCGTGGGGACATCTATCGCGCTCTTGCCTCTGCTTGGATGATCAACAGCACTGGCTGCGGATGGCGTGCCACTGTTTCCACTAAGCATGCTCGGGCGGCGTTTCGTCGAACTCGATCCCAATACCTAGCTTAGCGTGCGCCCGACGGATCCATCCACTGCCAGTCCGGCAAGCGCCCCATGAAGGCGCTGGAGTTCCTCCGCCAGCAGCGATCAGAGAATCGGCCCATCGGGTTCTGGGCTTGCCCAAGGCCGTTGTTTCGGCGGCTAACGAGGAATGGCCGGGAAATTGGTCGGAGTTGTCCATCACATAAAGCTGCAGCCCGATGCCCAGTTGCCGGAGGTTGCTCAGGCTGGCGATCCCCTTGGCCTGGGCTTTGGCCCGGCTGAGTGCCGGCAGCAGCATTGAGGCGAGGATCGCAATGATGGCGATCACCACCAGCAGCTCAATCAGGGTGAATCCCGGGTTATAACGTTGACGTCCCCAGCAGTCTCCTCGAACGGAAGTCGTGTTCATCCCCACCACGGTAGTCGACTAAGCGGACTCCCAGCTTTCGCAGGCTTGCGTTAGTTTATTGGAGGCTTGCGGGACCGCATCTCTCTCCAGGAATCGCCTTGCGCCAACCGCAGTCCAGTTCCCGCCCTAGTATGGTGAGCAATAGATTCGTTCAATAATTCGGTACTGAACATCATGAGAAACTGCGTGGAACGAGAGCCCATCCCGCACGCAATCCGGGGACGCAAAAGTGCCCGGTCATCAGTCGGCTCGCCAGCCACACCTGGGGTTCGGAGGGCCTCTTGTGCCTTCGCCGACGAAGGAAGATTCGCGCGGACGAGCCGTCCGCGCTCCCGTCCCTTCCGACTTCGCCTGTCTCTTTCCCCCGGCCCTTCGAGGGTCCGGTGTCGGCCCCATTTTGCGTTCCGCATTCGCCCGACGTCTCGTCTCGGCTCGCCCAGCGTCAGGCCACTCCTTCGCCCTTCACGTTGTCACCTTGCTGCGGGTCATAGACCCACGCTCCTTACGCTCCGTTGGCGCTGGGCCTCGGCCAGAAAGACGGCAGCCGCATTGGCCACGTTGAGGGAGTCCACTTGGTTGGACATGGGGATGGCCGCCGCCTCGTCACACGCCGCCAATACCTCCGGACGCAACCCGTCACCTTCCGCCCCCAACACGAGACAGGTCGGCCCGGTCAGATCGACTTCCCAATGCAGGTATCCGCGGATATGCGGATGGGCGGCGATACACCGGACTCCACTCGCATGCAAACCGTGCAGGGTCGTCACGAGGTCATCCGAAGCCAGATAAGGCAGCTTGAAGATGGATCCCATGGAACTACGGACCGCCCGGCGCAGATACGGGTGGGCCGAAGTCTCGCCCACCACCAACGCCTGTCCGCCGAGCGCGGCGAGGTTCCGCACCACCGCGCCCACGTTTTCCGCGTTCGACAACCCATCCACCGCCGCCAGCAGAACCGGCTGGGGCAGGCTGACCAGACCGGTCAGGCTCATCGGTGTGGGCACCCGGGCCAAGCCCAGCAGTCCCTGGAACATGGAGAACCCCGTGAGGTCCTTCAGCACATCGAGGTGAGCAACGAATAAGGAGATCGGTTCCGGACGGACCGCCAGCAGCGTTTCGTATTCCTGCTGCCACTTGGGTGGCAGTAAGACGGAGATGACTTCGCACGCCGATTCGAGCAGCCGCCGAACGACTTTCTCCCCTTCCGCCACGAACACCCCTTCATTCAGGTGATCGAACTGGGCGCGCAACGTCCGGAACGGCGCCAGCCGTGGGTCCTCGAAGTCAGTGATGGTCTCGACGTGGAACATGAATGGGCCTCGGAACCCGAAACGGAACGCCGGAGCGAAGTGGTCTTCCTCCGAAACCGGAATCAGGACGCCCGCTTCACTTTCGGGCCCTTCGGGGTGTCTTCCACCAGCCAACCCAACGCCTTGAGCTCGTTTCGGATCGCGTCCGCGCGGGCGAAGTCGCGGGCCTTCTTGGCAGCCGTTCGCTCGGAGACCTGGCTGAGGATCTCGGGCGGGACCTCGTCCGACGCCTTCGCTCCCAAGCCGAAGAGCTGATCCGCTTTCCGCCACGACGCGAGCGCCGCCGCTGCCTGATGCGGCGTCAGCGTTTGCGCAGCCAGGGCACGATTGGTTTCCCGCACCCAGTCGAACACCGCGGCCCAAGCCCGGGACACATTCAGGTCGTCGTCCAGAGCGGCTACGAGCGTCGTCAGCAGTGGGTCGGAAGCGACGGCATCCGGCAGGGGATTTGAACCTGCCGTTTCGGTGAGCTTGGCCACGCACTCGTCGATCCGACCCAAGGCGCTGCGGGCACCCTCCAATCCATCGAGCGTGAAGTTGAAGGTCTCGCGGTAGTGGGCGCTCAACAGCAACTGACGGATCTCCCGCCCGCTGTAACCCCGGTCCACCAGATCGCGAATGGTGAAGAAGTTTCCCAGGGATTTGGCCATTTTCTTCCCCTCGACCAGGAGATGCGCCACGTGCAGCCAGTGCTTCACGAACGGCCGACCCTCCGACTGCACGCCCGCGCCTTCACTTTGGGCGATTTCGTCCTCGTGATGGGGGAAGGCCAGGTCCTCGCCGCCCAGATGCAGGTCGAAGCTCGGCCCCAGGATCGCCATGCTCATCGCGCTGCACTCGATGTGCCATCCCGGACGGCCTGGACCCCACGGGCTGTCCCAGAACACGTCTCCGTCGTCGGGCACCCGGGCTTTCCAGAGCGCGAAGTCCGCCGCTGACTCCTTGTCGTATTCGTCGCTGGCCACCCGTTCGCCCACCCGCATGGCCTCGAAGTTCACGTTCACCAACTGGCCATATCGGCAGCCGCAGCCCCGATACTTCTCGATGCTGAAATAGACCGAACCATCCGACGCCCGATAGGCAATCCCGCGTTCCTCCAGTTTCCGGATCAAGGCGATGATCTCCGGGATATGCTCGGTGGCGCGCGGGAGGTGGTGGGGCGGCAGACAATTCAACGTCTGCAAGTCCTTGAAGAACTCCGCCTCATAATGGCTGGTGAAGGCGCGAAGCGTCTTCCCGGTTTCGCGGACGCGGCGGATGATCTTGTCCTCGACGTCGGTGATATTCAGGACGTGCGTCACGGCAAAGCCGCGGACCTCCAGATAGCGACGGAGGAGGTCGGCGAACACGAAGGTGCGGAAGTTCCCGATGTGGCCGAAATCGTACACCGTGGGCCCGCAACAATACAGGCCCACCAGGCTCCGGCCCTCGCGGAGCCGGTCGGGGAACAGCGGTTCGAAGGGCTCAATCCGGCGGGTGAGCGTGTTGAAGAGATGCGGGCGGGTGGCGTCCATGCGCAGACCGGGGCAGGCTAGGGAGGGGAAGAAGGCGCGCAAAGCCGGGAAACGTGGTACCGCCGGCCGTACCGCCGGCCTCTGGGTCTGCGGTAGCGCCGGTTTTGTCCGGTCCACCGGCAGGCGGCCAGTCGGCGGAACGGCCGACCGGGATGGCTGCGGTACGCCATGGGCTCACTTCTCCTTGCCCTCCCAGCGGAACGACGCCGGCAGAAGGTCGCGAACCGCCCCGACAATCTGGTCTTCAATCTCCGGAGAAAGCTGCTGGGGACGGTCGTAATACCAGAGCGACGACTCCGCTTCGTACCCGCCTTCGTTGAGGATGCGTCGCGACGGGATGTAGCAGGGTACATCGTTGGCATAGCCCACGACCCAGAGGCGCTCGGGGTCGAACTCCCGCTTGAGTCGCAGCGAATAGTCCACCACCACTTCGCCGCCCAGGAACACCATCGCCAGTTGATCGCCGAACACCCAGGTTTGTACCGGGTAGGGCAGCGTCGCGGGCACCGACTCGCCGCGGTCGAGCCGGGCCAGCCAACCCCGGGCATGGTATCCGACAATACCCGTGTTGGTACTCCGCCGTTCCCAGTCGGCCCGGCTGAAGTGGGGCTGATAAGGCAGCGACAGGACACGGAGCTGGCCAGCAGGGGCGCCCGCCAGACCGGTGAGCGGCAGCGCCGCCAAACGCGTGGCTTCCGCCGCCAGGGTCTGGCCGTGACGGTCGGCCAGTTCGAGCGTCCCGCGGGGTTCCGGATTGGCATCAGCCCCGGCGCCAATGGCCACCAAGGCCACCACGCCCGGATGATCGTGCTCGAACGTCTGGGCCGCCACTCCGGCCCAATCTCCGTGAACCGCGTTCAACTCGCCGCTCAGCGTGGTGCAATGACAGGCATAACTGACGAAGACCGCCCGCAGGCGTCCATCCGGTCCGCTAACTCGCAACAGCGGCAGGTCGTGATCGACCGGGCCACCGGGGGTACGGCGATTCCGGGCAAACCCCACCGTGCCGCGGCCCCAAGCGACACGGGCGGGCTGCCGATCCTTCAGCGCGGCGGCGGCCGCTTCTTCCAACCGGTCCGTGAAGAAGCGCGTGTAGTCGGCGATCTGCTGCAGGTCGGCCGCCGACATGTCCTGGGCGAAGATGTTCGGCGCAGCCCCGGTGAGGCAGGGCGCGCTATGAGTGTGGGTCACCGTCAGGGCGATATTTCCGGGTGGCACCCCAAAACGGTGCGCCAGGCGTTCACGAACCTCCTCCGCTAGGGCGCCAGGAAGAATGCAGTTGTCGATGGTGAGCAGCACCGCCGGAGCTGGGTCGTTCCCCAGAGCCAGAGCGCGGACATGGATGCGTTGGGCCACCTCGGTCGGTGCCGGCAATTGCGCCCGCGCCGCATACCCCATCAATCGGACGGCATTCGTCGGCGAAATATCCACACGCGCCACGCCGGCGGGAACCAGCGACGCCGACGGCTCCGCGCCGAGGGACTCGGGAGCGATGAGCGCCATTCCACCCACGAGAACAGCCAGGATTCCGCGCTGGCGACCCAAGATCGGACTCATGATGGGAGTTTGATGGATGACCAGGGAGCAAGGGAAGCACCGTCGCGCAGGGGGCGTCGGGACGCATCTTGAATGGGTCCTTAAACCGCGGGGGGACCGCGCCCAAGCTCCAAAAGCCAAGGTCCAAGCTCCAAAGAAGCTCCAAGTTCGAAGCTCCCGGTTCCCGCCCGAACCGCGCTGGAAATGGGGCGTTGGGGGGAGCTCGGTGGCGCCTCGTCCCACTCGGGGCTGTGCCGCGCACCAGGCAACTTGGAGTTTTGGGGCTTCTTTGGAGCTTGGACCTTGGCCTTTGGAGCTTTCTCCCCTCTGTTTCCATCACGGCCCTGGTCAGGACCCATTCAAGACGCCCCCCGGCGCGACATGACTCTGGCGCGCTGAGCTTGGCCCATTCCGTTCTCCCAGTTAATCCTTCGGGACACATGAGCGCCGAACCCCAACGACCTCAGCCAGTGGACATCCGCGGCCACCGGCGCCGGATTCCGCGTTCTTTCAAGGATCTGACCCCCAGCAATCACTTCAATCCGCGGACCTTCTTCCGGGAAATGGTGTGGAAGGCGATGGTCACGCCCCGGGGTGGGTCGTTCAAAGTGCCGCGCTTTCCCCACTTGAATCAGGGTGAACTGGCGCTCACCTGGATCGGTCATGCTTCGTTCCTCGTCCAGTTCTCCGATCTCAACGTCATCATCGATCCCAATTTCGCCAACTGGCTCTTCCTGTTGAAACGACTTCGGCGTCCCGGTCTGCGGGCCCGAGACTTGCCCTCCATCGACCTGGTGTTGCTGACCCACGCGCACTTCGACCACTTTCACAAGCCGTCGATCCGCAAGTTACCGCCCTCCGCCAAGATCGCCGTGTTGCCTTGGGGTTGCGGATCCCTGGCCCGGTCGCTCGGATTTCAAAGGATCGTCGAACTCCAGTGGTGGGAGAGCTTCGGTCATGGCGACTGGAAGGTGACACTCGTCCCGGCCAAGCACTGGGGAGCGCGGACCCTGCGCGATGCCCATCGGGGTTGGGGGGGGTTCCTGATCGAACACCAGGGACGCCGGGTCTATCATGCAGGGGATTCGGCGTATTTCGAAGGCTTCCGCGAGATCGGTGAACGGCTGCATCCGGAGGTCGCGCTGCTGCCCATCGGCGCTTATTTCCCTGATTCGTTTCGCAACGTCCATATGGGTCCGGACGAGGCGGTCATGGCGTTTCAGGATCTGCGGGCCGAGTGGTTCGTCCCGATGCATTTCGGCACGTTCAAGTTGAGCTTCGAGGCGATGGATGAGCCGGAACGCTGGCTGCGCGAAGTCGCCGAAACCAAGCGTCTGCTGCGTCACCTCCGGGTCTTGGAAGAAGGCGTGCCGGAGAAGTTCTGATCGGCCCGCAGCCGCGAACCGCGGGACGCGCCGCCTGGGGAGCGCGTCCGCTACCATGTCCCCTCCTCGACGCCAGGGTCGCTCCCTACGTCACCTTACTCTAAGATCAACTGCGCGGATCGAAGGCATCGCGCAGGCCGTCCCCCAGGAAGTTCAAGGCCAGCAAGGTCAGGGCGAGCACCGCGCCCGGCCCCATGATCAACCACCAAAAAACCCGCAGCGGATTGATCTGAGCGGCGCCCTCGGCAATCAGCGTGCCCAGGCTCGCGGAGGGCGGCTGAATCCCCAGTCCCAAATAGCTGAGGAAACTTTCGTAGAGAATGATCGCCGGCACCGTCAGCGTGAGATAGACGATCACGATACCAATCACATTGGGCAGAATGTGGCGGAACAGGATGCGCCGGTGGCTGGCACCGAGCGACTGGCTGGCCAGGACAAAGGGACGCGTTCGCAGGGACAACACCTGACCGCGCACAATCCGCGCCATGGTCAGCCACGAGACCGCGCCCAACCCGACGAACAGGAACAGCATGCGGGCCAGCGGGGTCAACGTCGGCGAGATCGCGGTAACCCATTCTTTCACGAACCCTTCGAGAGTGGTGATCAGGACGATGACAAAGACGATGCTCGGCAAGGCGTAGAGAATGTCCACCACCCGCATCATAACATTATCGATCCGGCCGCCGAGATAGCCGGCCACCATTCCCCAACACACGCCGATGACCAGGCTGACGGCGGCGCCGACCGCCCCCACCAACAGGGAAATCCGGGCTCCGGCGAAGACGCGGGTAAACACGTCGCGTCCGTGAACGTCGGTGCCGAACCAATGCGTGGCGCTGGGCGAGGCGAATTGAGCGTCGGAACCGTGCTCGGCGTCATGCGGACTGAACACCGGGACGGCCAGCGCCAGCAAAAGGATCAGTGCGAGGAAGCCGGCCGAGAACATCGCCGGGGTGTTGGCCCGCAACCGCCGCCAAGCCTTCTGATTGGGCGACAAGTGAACGACGGCTGGTTCGGATGGAGAGGGCGCGGGCGTCATGCCGGCATTTGGTCAGTAATCAGTAATCAGTGGTCAGCAATTTTCGTTCCCTTCGTATTCTTCCGTAAGAACCAGGCTCTCCTTCGTGTGCATTCGTGTACATTAGTGGTTAATCATTAGTAAATGGTCAGGTGAAGTCCCGCTGGCAATCGGCATTCGCCAATCGCCAATCTTAAATCCCGCATCTCATTCATGTCGGACTCGCGGATCGAGGAAGCTGTAGGCCAGGTCCACCAGCAGGTTCAGGACGAGCAACAGGACCGCGTAGAGCAACACCAAGCCGACCACCATGGTGTAGTCGCGACTCAGGGACGAATTCACCATGAACACGCCAATGCCGGGGATCTGGAAGATGTTCTCCACCACGAAGGACCCGGTGAGCAAATCCGCCAGCATCGGGCCGCTGTAGGACACGACGGGCATGACCGCGATGGGAAAAGCGTGTTTGAGCAACACTTGAAACTCGCTGGCCCCTTTGGCGCGGGCGGTGCGAATGAACTCGCTCTGCAACGCCTGGGTCATTCCTTCGCGGGTCAACCGCGCCACGCGTCCGCCAAAATAGAGTCCCAACGCCACCATGGGCAGGACCGCATGCAGGGGTGATCCCCAAAGCGCCACGGGAAACCATTCCAGCTTGAGGGCGAAGCCCAAAACCAGCAGCGGTCCGACCACGAACCCGGGAATGCAAATGACCACCAGCGCCAGCAGGCTGCCGATCCAGTCCGCCCATTGTCCGCGCCGCACCGCGGTGTAGAAGCCGATCGGCAGACCGAACCCCACGGCGAAGCCAAAGGCCAGCAAGCCCAACGTCAGC
>CAYYSX010000051.1:0-27280 GCA_964474315.1 uncultured Verrucomicrobiota bacterium
CGCGCTCTATCGGCGAAGCTTATATGTGTTTTGGCGACGGATCGTGGGGCCCACGATGTTTTTCGACGTGGCCAGCCGCCAAACCTGCACTGTCAAGACACCCCGAACCAACGTCCCGCTGCATGCCCTGCTGACCTTGAATGACACGGCCTATCTGGAGGCCGCGCGCGCGTTGGCCCAACGAGTGCTGTTGGGTTCCAGCGGAGACGATTCCGACCGGATCCTTCGCGTCTATGAACGAGTGTTGGGACGTCCGCCGAAATCGGAGGAACGCGACCTGCTGGTCCGCGCGCTGGAGCGTCATCGCGCGACTTTTCGCGCGGACCCCACGGCCGCGGCTCAACTGCTGGCCGCCGGGGAGACGCCGCGCGACGCGCGCCTAGACGAGGCGGAACACGCCGCGTGGATGGTCCTGTGCAGCACGATTCTGAATCTGGACGAATTTCTAACTAAGGAATGACCATGAACCCACGTCGCCGACGAAGGAACGAGCCTCCCGTTCATCCACGCGCAGACCCACGGCGGTTCAGCACTCCGGCCGCATCCGGGAAGGGAGGTCGAAACCCATTATGAATCCTCTTCTCGAGCGCCGCCTTCATCTCACACGCCGCGAATTCCTGGGTCGCTCCGGCACAGGCCTCGGCTGCGCAGCCCTGGCCAGTCTCCTCAGGCGCGATGGCTTGCTGGCCACGCCGGCCATCGGTGGCGGCCTGCCGGGTCTGCCGGAACTGCCTCACTTCGCACCCCGGGCGAAACGGGTGATTTATCTGTTCCAAAACGGCGCGCCCACGCACGTCGATCTCTTCGATTACAAACCGCGCCTGCGGGAACTTCACGGCCAGCCGGTTCCCGCCGAGTACATCGCCGGTAAACGTTTCAGCACCATGACTGGTCAAGCCGACGGAAAGCTGCTGCTGGCGCCGATCGAGCCCTTCCATCAGCGCGGGGCCAGCGGCGCCTGGGTCAGTGAGTTGCTGCCCCATACGGCGCGGATGGTTGACGAACTCTGCTTCGTCAAAAGCCTGCACACCGATTCCGTCAACCACGCGCCGGGCATCTCGTTGCTGCTCAGTGGCGGAGAGATTCCGGGACGCCCTACCTTAGGGGCATGGCTGGCTTATGGCTTGGGAAGCGACACCGAGAACCTGCCGGCGTTCGTGGTCATGACTTCGGTCAGCAAGGGCACCACCTGCGGACAGATCTTCTATGACTTCTATTGGGGCTCGGGCTTCCTGCCGTCCCGATACCAAGGGGTGAAGTTCCGCGGCAGCGGTGAACCCGTGTTGTATCTAGGCGATCCCGCCGGTCTCAGCCGAGACACCCGGCGCGCGATGCTGGATGACCTGGCCGAGCTAAATGAGATCAAGTTCCGCGAGCAGGGCGATCCGGAGATCGCCACCCGCATCGCGCAGTACGAAATGGCGTTTCGGATGCAATCGAGCGTGCCGGAGCTGACCGACCTGTCCGGGGAATCGCCGGCCGTGCTGGACCTGTACGGACCGTCGGTGACCGAACAGGGAACTTTTGCTTACAACTGTCTGATGGCACGTCGGCTGATCGAGCGCGGGGTGCGGTGCGTTCAAGTGATGCATGCGGGCTGGGACCAGCACAACAGCCTTACCACCGAGCTCTATACCCAATGCCGGGACACCGATCAGCCGTCTGCCGGCTTGATTGCCGACCTGAAACAGCGCGGGCTGCTGGAGGACACCCTGGTGATTTGGGGTGGCGAGTTCGGTCGCACGCCCTTCATTCAAGGGAACCTGGAGGAACGGAAGCGCTGGGGCCGCGACCATCATCCTTATGCCTTCACCAGTTGGCTGGCTGGCGGCGGAGTGAAGGCGGGAGTCACCTATGGCGAAACGGACGATCTGGGGATGAACGTGGTGCGCGACCCGGCCCACGTGCATGACCTGCAGGCGACGATTCTACATCTGCTGGGCATCGACCATGAGCGACTGACCTATCGGTTCCAAGGCCGCGAGTTCCGCCTCACCGACGTCCATGGCCAAGTCGTGACGGGCATCCTGGCTTGAGAGAAAGTTGACGCACCCGCGCTTCGTAGTTGGTGCCGGGGCGCGTCAAGAGCCGGGCCCCAGCGAACGGGGCGCTCCACGTTCCTGGAGTCTGGAGCTGAGTCTCCAGCGCTAGGCCGTTCGACCACAGATTGAAGGTGTAGGCGACACCTCGGCGGGCGAGACAGGCCAGTAGTTCGGGATGAAGCAGGTTCCGATTGCGGATTTCCACGGCATAACGCCAGCCCCCGGGAAGCCGTGCGAGAAAGGCATCGACCCCTACGGTAGGCAACAGCGCGGCGTATTCGCCCAAGCAGCGTTGCTGAAATCGATGTTCGGAGAACGCTCCTCGAAACTGATACGCCGAATTAGCATAAATGCTTCCGATCCAAACCGGATACTTCCACGACGACGTCCCCAAGAAGATCCCCTGGGCCGCCCAGTGTTCCAGGTTCACCCGGAGACGCGCCCGAGAGTCGGAAGGATCAACGTTAGACCACAACTGCGACTGCACCCGCCGACCCTCCGGCAGTTCGTCGGCGGGAGCAACGCGAAGGGGCTGGGAATGCGGAGTCTTCGCCGGGCCTCGAAGTGTCTGCGCCCTCCCAACTTCGATTTCCCAATCCCTTCTCGCCGGACTGGCTTGGATCAAGCTCACTCATTTCCATGGGAATATTACTTAGTTAGCATACGCATGGCGGACACTGATTCGTTGCTAAATAGCAATTGACGAGGTCGGACGGTCCGGGGGTACTGTCGAACTCAGGATGGCCGACGCACCCACCGTCCCCACCTTTCGACACGCCTTCGCCCGCAACTACCGCCTGGACCCCGCCGCGTTTGAGCGGGCCGTCTTTGTGCGGTGCCTGCCGGCGTGGTGTCGTCCTGTGGGGTTCATCCTGATCCGCTGTGTCCCCAGTTGGTTCCGCCTCGATTTGCAGATCCTGGAGGACGTCTCCCGCGCGGGTTCCCTGGAGGAAGTTCGGGTCCTGTCGGGTGATTTCCGCAGTGGGATCCGGCAAGGTTCCAGTCCGGTGCGCGATTGGCTGGGCATCCGGGTCTCCGGTCGTCGCGTCATGGCCTTGGCCCGCGAGGTGATGGGAGAGCCGGCGAAGTCCGGAGCAGGGCGGAAACCCTGACAGCCGGTTGGAATTTTCCCACCGGCGCTGAGGTTCAGTGCGTCTCTACCAGTTCATCGACGATCCGGCCGTCGAAGAGGTGGATTTGCCGATCGGCATGCCGAGCGAAGCGTGGATCGTGGGTGACCATGCAGATGGTGGCTCCCTCCCGATGCAACTGGCGCAACAGGTCCATCACTGCCTCGCCATTTTTGGAGTCCAGGTTTCCCGTCGGCTCGTCCGCGAGGAGGATGCTGGGCTTGCCTCCCAAGGCCCGGGCGACCGCGACGCGTTGCTGCTGACCGCCGCTCAACTGGCTCGGATAATGTCGCAGTCGGTGGCTCATGCCCACCTTCTCCAGCGCCTCCATGGCGCGGGCCTTTCGTTCGGCGGCGTTGAGACCCCGATACGTAAGCGGCAGCTCCACGTTCTCAAACACCGTCAGGTCGCCGATCAGATTGAAGCTTTGGAAAATGAAGCCGATCTCGCGATTCCGGATTCGGGCGCGGGCCGAGTGGTCGAGGTTGGCGACCTGTTGTCCGTTGAGCACATAGAGGCCGCCCGTGGGCGTATCGAGCAGGCCGAGGATGGCTAGCAGGGTGGACTTGCCGCAGCCGCTGGGCCCGGCAATGGAGACATATTCGCCCTGCTGGATCTCCAGATGGATCTCCGACAAGGCATGGGTCTCAACCTCATCGGTCAGGAATACCTTCTGGATGCCTTCAAGGTGAATCAGGGAGGAGGGAGTATCGGTGGTCATTGGTTTTTGGTCCGTGGTCCTTTGGTGATGAAGCTTTTTCCGATGGTCATTCACTATCTATGGGGGAATTCACAATCAATCCAACCTCACTTTGTCATACCCATCCCATTGACTCATGTCGGACAGGATGACTCGGTCGCCGACTTGAAGGCCCTCGACGATTTCGATGGTGCTCACCGACGTGCGGCCCAGCTTGACCGGAACCCGCACCGCGCCCTTGGCGTTGGGCAGGAGCCGGAACAGGCCGACGGTGCTGTCGGGCTGGCCTTGGACCGGCCGGCCGACATGGACCGCGTCGTCCAACCGCTCTAGTTCGATCGTGCCCTCGACGCTCAAGTCCGGACGAGCGCCGCGCGGAAGTTCACTTTCCCCCAGATCGATCTCGACCAGTACCGTCCCGTTCTGTACCGCCGGATCCACCCGAACGACCCGGCCAGGTACCACGCCATTGCGCGTGTCGATGGTTGCTGATTGGCCCAGCGTGACGTCACGGGCCTGCGTTTCCGCCACCCGCACCTCCGCCTTCAGACGCGTGGGCACCACCACCTTGGCCAGCGTGGCGCCCGGGGTGACGCGCTGTCCCAACTGCAACATCTCGCGATCCCCCAGTTGCGTCAGAACACCGTCGATTCCCGCGCGCACCCGCAAATTCTCCACTTGGCGCTGCCGCAGATCGCGCAGCGCCCGGAGCCTCTCGCCCTGCGCCTCCTGAACCGCCAGTTCTGCTTTGGCGGATTCGGCGGCGAACTGCAGACGCCGCTCTTCGATGATCACGCGGGCGTTCAGATCCTCCGCCTTGGCCTTGGATTTTTGCAGAATGATGGAGGGTACCAGACCAACACTGGCCAGGGCCTCGTCGGCGTCGGCCTCGAGCCGGGCCTGCTTGGCGTCGGCCCGTAGCGTAGCCAGCGCCGCCTCTTGCCCGAGGCGATCGCTTTCCAACTGGACCTTGAGTTTCGCCAGTTGAGTGTCCGCTGAACGGGCTTCCCATTCGGCGTCGAAGGCGTTTTGGGTCAGCTCTGGATTCGTCAATTCAAGGATGATCGTGTCGGCCGTCACCGCCGCGCCCGGGAGAATGAAGATCCGCTCGATCAGCCCACCGGTGTCGGCCTGGACGTATTGGATCTGCTTCGGTACCAAGGTGCCGTTACCGCGGACCTGACGAGTAAACGGACCGCGTTTCACGGTATCGATCCAAGGGTTCTCCACCAACGGCGCGGCGGGCTCGAGCCGGGAGAGGAGCACGGTGATGGCTCCCACCGCTACCACCGCCACGAGACCGAGGAGGATGCGTTTACGACGGCGTTTGCGGGCGAGATCGGGTCGGGCGATGTCCATACCGGTGCTGACCGGGGTGAACCCAGAAGTTCTTGGGGTAGCCGGTCGCACAGTGGATGACGTGATTCCTACGTTGGTCGCAAGTCGGTTCATGCGTCAGATCAGGTTGCGGATGAGGTTGGCCGCCATCAGGACCAGCAGGACGGCTCCTGCCAGCACCACGAACAAGGAACCTTCGCTCTGACGGGGAGTTGCGTTGGAGGTCAGGACTCGGACCCTGGGCCGACTGGTTTGGACCGGGCGCCGCGTCGGGTGTCCGAGCGGGCGAAGGGGCCGGTAGAGGTCGAATTCTGGTTTCATGGCAGTGTTGCTATCGGATGAAGCGGGGAGGGGTGAATGGTCAACCGATACCGGATCCTCATCCGAGACCCTCACGCAATGGTCATGCCAGCCGGAGTCGAAGGATGGATTGACTGTCTAATCTTCTTGGCCAAAGCAAGTTGCAAATCAACCATCGGCTCTTCAAATACACTGTCACTTCGGCGGTGACACTCGTTTTCGGGATTCAGCCGTCCCGTTTTTGGGACGGGCCAAGTGGGAATGCGAAGGGTGGAAGTCGGGACCAAGCGCTGGTCGTCCCGTAGCTGGTTCTGGAAAGCGCGCCCGCCTCGCGGGCGCCGACGGTGGGACTCAATGGAACTGAGGTCACGACGGATCATTTCGCGATCAACCCCGCTGCCGACCCCTGGGCGTCCCCGCCAAGGGTGTCCGCCGGGCAGGTTAACAACCTGCGGAACAGCAGACACAGGATGTCTGCGCTACGACGCCCCCGGCCATTGGGTTTTTGAGCTTTGCCCTTTCGCCCCTGTGGCTAGCGGAATAGACCGTCCAGGGCGCCTCCCGGGCGTTCGGCCGTCCGCCATCCTTGACCACTCTGCCCGGCGTCAACACTTTCAGGCGTGTTTTCCAAAGCGCTGGTGGTTGCCATCTCGGTCCTGACGGCGTTCGCGCTGAATGCCGGTTCGCCCGAGCGTTCGGTGGTCCAGATTCTGACTTTCAGCCAGGCGCCTATTTATGATGCGCCCTGGCGGTTTGAAACGGTGCGGCGGTCCGGGGGATCGGGATTCGTCATCAAGGGTCGGCGGATCATGACCAACGCCCACGTGATTGCCTCGGCGAAGCAGATTCTCGTTCGCCGTTATCAAGATCCCCGACCCTTTCAGGCGCGCGTCGCCTTTGCGGGCCATGACTGCGATCTGGCCCTTCTGGAAGTGGACGATCCGGCATTTTGGGAGGGCCTGGAGCCGCTCGAGTTTGGCGAATTACCGGCGGTGCGCTCGACGGTGGTGACCTGCGGATACCCGGCCGGCGGCGAACAAATGTCGTTCACCCGCGGCGTGGTTTCCCGGATCGAAGTGCAGAACTACGTCCATCAGGGCAATCGTTCACTCCTCGCGGTGCAGACCGACGCCGCCATCAACCCCGGAAACAGCGGCGGCCCGGTGTTGCAGGACGACAAGGTAGTGGGGGTGGCGTTCCAAGGCGTTCCGGGCTTGGAGAACGCCGGCTTTTTCATTCCGCCGGAGGTGATCCAGCATTTCTTGGAAGACGTGGCGGACGGCAAGTACAACGGATTCCCCCAGGCGGGGATCAATTTGGTACCCCTGCAGAATCCAGCGTATCGAACGTTTCTCGGATTGGGTGACGAGGCCGTGGGCGCTCGAGTGGATGGTCTGCGTGCCGGCAGCAGCGCCGAAAAGCTGCTGCTGCACGACGACGTCTTGATGGAAGTGGACGGTCTGCCGGTCGGGAGTGACGGCACCGTGCTTTACCGGGAGAATCGGGTCTCCGCCTCCACCGCCTTCCAAGCCCCCCAGGATGGCGAGACCGTGAAGCTCAAGGTCTGGCGGGATCGGCAACTGATGGAAATCGACCTTCCGGTGGCCGTGTTCGAGGGCGACCGGTTGGCCGGCAATCAGTACGATACCCCGCCCCGATATCTGCTGCACGGCGGATTGGTCTTCACCCCGCTCAGCGCCGATTACCTCCGGACGCTGGGACGCGAACGGGCGGACTCCAGTGCCGCTGACCTCTATTACGAGTTATATTATCGACGCGGGGAGCAGCCGGATAAGGTTCGTCCTGAGCCGGTCGTCCTCGCCACCACTCTGGCGCATCCGGTCAACGCCAATCTGCGTATCCGCAGCCGGGTCTTGGTGGACAAGATCAACGGCATCCGCATCGAGCGCCTGGAAGACGTCGAGCGTGCCTTCGAACAGAACACCACCGGCCAACATGTCATTGAGTTCGCGGGAATGGGCAGCTTGGAATGTCTCGATCGCGAAGCGGCGACCACGGCCACTCCCCAAATTCTTGATACCTACGGAATTCCTTCTGACCGACGCCTATGATCCGTCCTTTTACCCTGCTGCTGGGCCTGACTTTGCTCGCTGGCCTTTACCCCGCGCGTGCCGCCGAACCACGGGCCTGGGAGAAATCCGTCGTGAACATCGAGGTGACCTACAAGGACTTTGATTTCTTTCAGCCGTGGAGCACCCCGACGCGCACGGTCCGGAAACACGGCCTGGTGGTGGGTCCCAACGAAGTGCTGACCACCGCACAGTATCTGCCGACGGAGACCCTCGTGCGCCTGCAGAAGGGGGGTCGGGGCAAATGGTACCGGGCAACAGTCTCGTGGCTCGATCCCCATGCCGACCTCGCGCTGATTACCACGGACGACCCGGCCTTCTGGGAGGGACTCCAGCCTGCCGACCTCGCGGCCACGGTGCCCAACGTCCCCGATTTCAACCTCATCCGGTGGCGGGATGGCAACCTGGAGAGCCGGCGGGTCGAGTTCAGCAAGTTCAGCGTTCGGGACAGCGCCCTGAGTTTCGCCCCGCGGCTGACCCTGGAGGTCAACACGGAGCTGACCGGACTGGGCTGGGGAGAACCGGTGACGCTGGATGGAAAGGTGGCGGGCCTGACCACCGCCAAGACGGGCAACACGTGCCGCGTGGTGCCGGCGCCCTTTATCCGGCGTGTCCTCGAGGCACAACGCGCCGGGCAATATCGCGGCCTGGGTTACTTCGACTTCACGTGGGAGCCGGGTGAGAACCCGGCGACTTTGGAGTTCCTCAAACTCAGCGGGCCGGAACGCGGCGCCATCGTCGTCAAGGTCCCCCAACGGCCCGGGGTGGAACCCGTCTTGAAGCCCCGGGACATCCTGCTGGAAGTGGATGGGTTCCCCATCGACGTCGAAGGCGATTACCTCGACCCGGAATACGGCCATCTGCTCCTCGAGAACCTGTCCAGCCGCGCGAAATTCGCGGGTGACACCGTGCCGCTCAAGGTCTGGCGGGACGGCGCGGAGTTGACGGTGAACTACACGTTGCCGGAGGCGAAGTATGACGACGAACTCGTGCCCCGGGAGATCTTCGGTCATCCGCCCGAATATGTGGTTGCCGGTGGTCTGGTCTTCCAGCCACTGGAGCAGCCTTTCCTGCGCGGATGGGGCGAGGACTGGCGGCGGCGCGCGCCGTTCCGTTTGCAACATTACCAGAACGACCAGCCGACACCCGAGCGACCGTCTTTGGTGATGCTGAGTTCGATCCTGCCCGACCCAGCCAACGTGGGCTACCAGGAGGTCCGGATGCTCATTGTGGACCGAATCAACGGTCGGTCAGTGGCCACGCTGGCCGACGTGGTATCGGCCTTGAAGGAGCCGAAGGACGGCGTGCATCGAGTGCAGTTCATGAAGGGGGACACGCTGCAAACGCTGCTGTTGGACGCCGCCACCCTGGACGAGGCCACCGAGCGTGTGCTGGAGCGTTATGGTGTCCCGGCAGCGCAACGGCTGGGGAAGAGCTGAGAGGGGAGGCAAGGACCGCATCCCGCTGGGTGGTTTACCGTCCGTCGCCCCAGCGTTCCAGACCGCCTCGACTCCACGTCGTGTAGCGGTTGTTCATCACAGTCCCTGCCGACCAAGCGTCTTGGCGAAGATCGCGCCATCGTGTCGGCGCTTGTTCCCAGCGGCTCATCGCGCCGCTTCAAAACTGCCGATCCGTCACCGCGCCTTCGCTGGCGGAACTCACTAACGCTGCATACTTCGCCAACACCCCCCGGGTGTAGTTCGGCTTTGGCTGTTTCCAGCGACGGAGGCGGGCATCGAGCTCTGCGGCCGAGATTTCCAAGGTAATCTCGCGGCGTTCCGCGTCGATCCGGATGGAGTCGCCGTTGCGGATCACCGCAATCGCCCCGCCATCGAAGGCTTCCGGGGTGACGTGGCCAATGACGAATCCGTGGGAACCGCCGCTAAAGCGTCCGTCGGTGATCAGCGCCACGTCTTTGCCCAGGCCCTTGCCCATGATGGCGCTGGTGGGCGACAGCATTTCGCGCATGCCCGGACCCCCTTTGGGCCCCTCACTCCGGATGATGATCACGTGGCCCGCTTTCACTTTCCCGCCCAGAATTCCTTGCAAGGCGTCCTCCTCCCGCTCGAACACGATGGCCTTGCCGGCGAATTGCAGCCCTTCCTTGCCGGAGATTTTTCCCACGGCGCCGCCGGGACAGAGATTGCCGCGGAACACCACCAGATGGCTGGTCGGCTTCACCGGATGGGCGAAGCTGCGGACAATGTCCTGTCCCTTCGGATAAGCCCGCGCGCCCTTCAAGTTGGCGCGCATGGTCTTCCCGGTGACCGTCATCGCGTCGCCGTGCAGCAGGCCCTCGTCGAGCAGCATCTTCATGAGCGGGACGGTTCCACCAATCTCGACCAACCGGGCCATGACGTATTTGCCGGAGGGTTTGAGGTCGGCCAGGACCGGAACGCGTTTTCCCACCCGGGTCCAATCGTCCAGGGTGAGTTTGACGCCCGCCGAATGGGCCATGGCGATGAGGTGCATGACGGCGTTGGTGGAGCCGCCGAGGGCAATCACCAGCGCCATCGCGTTCTCGAACGCCTCTTTCGTCATGATGTCGCGGGGCTTGATTCCGCGTTTGATCAGGTGGAGCACTGCGGCGCCGGCCTGCTCGCAGTCGAGGGTTTTGTCCTTCGAGATGGCGGCTTGGGCGGAGGAGTTGGGCAAGCTCATGCCCAAAGCCTCGATGGCACTGGCCATGGTATTGGCCGTGTACATTCCCCCGCACGAACCGGCTCCGGGAATGGCCACTTCGGCGACGCGTTCGACCTCGGCGGCGGAACAGGCGCCCGCGGCATTCTTCCCCACGGCTTCGAAGATGTTCACCAGGTCCACGTCTTTCCCGTCGAGTTCGCCCGGCAGGATGGTCCCGCCGTACACGAACAGTGACGGCCGGTTCAGTCGCCCCATCGCCATCAGGCAGCCCGGCATGTTCTTGTCGCAGCCGCCCACGGTCACCAAGCCGTCAAACCCCTGGCAGCCCACCACCGTTTCAATGGAGTCGGCAATGACCTCCCGCGAGACCAGGGAATACTTCATCCCTTCGGTGCCCATCGAAATGCCGTCGGAGATGGTGATGGTGTTGAAGACCACCGCTTTGCCGCCCGCTTCGTTGATGCCTTGGGCCACGCTCACGGCGAGCTGGTCGATGTGCATGTTGCAGGGCGTGACCATGCTCCAGGTGGAGGCGACCCCGACTTGGGGCTTCCGGAAATCCTCCTTCTTGAATCCGGTGGCGTAGAGCATGCCGCGGCTGGGCGCCCGCTCGATACCATCGACGACGATGGACGAAAACGCCCGGGTGGAAGGGCTGGAACCCCGGGATCTCGACTTCGGGGTGGATTGGACAGCGTTGCTCATGATGCGGAGAGGATGAGGGTGCAAACGACGGGAAGCAGGCCAAGGCGAAAGTGGAACGAAGTGGAAACGCGTCCAGAACCAGGGACAGGAATTAAACAAATGATCCCGCGGCATAACCGCTGGCCCACGCCCACTGGAAGTTGTATCCGCCCAGCCAGCCGGTCACGTCCACGATTTCACCGATGAAATAGAGTTCTGGAACTCGCCGGCACTCCAGGGTCTTGGAGGAGAGTTCCACCGTATCGATACCCCCAACGGTGACTTCAGCTTTGGGATATCCTTCGTCTCCAGCGGGTTGTACCTGCCATTGGTGAAGGTCCCGTGCCAGGGCCTCGATTTCACCTCGAGGAAGTTGCGAAACGGGCCGGCTCGGCGCATGACGCTGACACCAGAGCTGCACGAAGCGTTCCGGAAGGAGCGGACGCAACAAGGCTTTCACTTCCCGCCCGCCCGCTCTTCCCTCCGTGAGCAATTGGTGCGCGGAACGTCCGGGAAGCAGGTCAATCTGGAGCCCTTCGCCCGGATGCCAGTAGCTGGAACTCTGCAACACCGCTGGCCCGCTCAACCCTCGGTGCGTGAACAACAGGTTCTCCCGAAACCGCGGCGCTCCGGCGACCTGCATCTCGCAGTCCACCGAGATGCCGCTCAGTTCACCGAAGTCGGCCCGGTCGGCCGAACCCCAGGTGAGGGGTACCAAACCGGGCCGAGGTTCGATGACCCGAAGCCCGAATTGCCGCGCCAACGCGTATCCCCAAGGGGTGGCTCCCAGCTTGGGGAAGGAAAGCCCTCCGGTGGCAATCACGAGGGAACGGGCCGTGAATGAACCCTGCGAGGTGGCCACGACCCATTCCGTCGCCTCGCACCCGGACCCGGTAGCCGTGGCCGGACTGGCTGCTACGTCCGGTTGACGATGCACCGATTCCACCCGGCATCCGACCCGTAAGCTCACCCCGGCCTGGGCGCATTCGTCTTCGAGCAACTGCAGGATTTGCCGGGAGCTGTGGTCACAGAACAACTGGCCGAGCTTCTTTTCGTGCCAGGCGATGCCGTGATGCTTCACCAACACCAGAAAGTCCGACGGCGTGAACCGGGCGAGGGCCGACTTGTGAAAGTGCGGACTGCCGTGGGTGATATAGTTGGCTGGAGTGGCTCCGACGTTGGTGAAGTTGCAACGGCCACCTCCCGAAATGAGGATCTTGTTTCCCAGTCGGGACTGATGCTCCAACACGACCACCCGGCGTCCACGGAGACCGGCCGTGCGCGCACAGAACAATCCCGCCGCCCCGCCGCCCACGATAATGACGTCGAAGTCCATCTCAAAGAAGGGCTACGGGTCGATCCGCTGGATGGGCCACACTCGGCATTTGGAATTCCGGCTTGAGCGGAGGGAGACGTCCCTGGAAGCGATCGCCCGCCGCCTGAACCGCTCGCTGGAGAAGCTCACCGCTCCACCACCTCAGGTGGGTCCCGGCCGGTCCAGATGTGGACCCGGTTCGAGTTCGTCGAAGCCCTCGAAGTCGCCCGGACGCAACTCCCGTGAGATGCGTTGTTCCTCGTTGAACCACTTCCCGAGGTCGATCAGACGGCAGCGCTCGCTGCAGAATGGACCCCACTCCGCCGCGAACCAGGCGCCTTCCTGGCGGCAGCGGGGGCATTTCACGATCAGGCGTGAGATCTCCTTCATCGGTTGAACAGACGGAACAGCACGGTCAGCACCACACTCAACACGAGGCAGGTCACGATGGGAAAGAAGAAGGTGACGTTGCCGCGGCGAACGGTGAGGTCTCCGGGCAGCGGGCCGCCCGTGCCCAGCCTGGGCCCGCTCCACCAAACCAGCGCGCCCACCACGATGAGGGCCAAGCCCGCCAGCACCAGGATGCGCCCGAGCTGTTCCACAGAGAGAGAATAACCTGGAATCGGCGCATCAGGCCAGTCCCGTTACGCCCCGGATGGTATTGAATCCCAAGGCTTGCATCTGAGGGCTCCCTGGATAGTTTTCCTCCGCCTGCCGTCACGAGTGTGAAGGCGCTTTAGGCTGAGAAAAACACGTTGAACGCACAACCTGACCTTTCACCTCCGTTGCTCACCCGCAACAAGGTAACTTGTTGGGCACGGAGTCTTCGCGCCGGGTCGCGCCTCTTCCAGACCCACGCTCCTGACTCCCGTTTACCGGTCCGGATGGCTCATGGCTGCCCGGACCCAAGTTCGTTGTCATCATCCCGTTAAAATGGCAGTTACCACACAACAGTTCGCCGAGATGCTGAAGCAGTTCGAAAAACCGCTTCAGACCGGCCAGATCGTCAAAGGCACCGTCATCGAGGTCCGTCCCAAGGAAGTCATTGTCGATGTCGGCGGTAAATCCGAGGGCGTGATCAATGCCTCGGAATTCGCCGAGTTCAGTACCGTCAAAGTCGGCGACCAGTTCGAAGTATTGGTCGAGCGCGCCGAGGACAAGGACGGAAATGTCCTCGTCTCCAAGGAAAAGGCCGAGTTCAAACAGAACTGGGACCGCATCCAGACCATCTGCAACGAAGGCGGCACCGTGCAGGGTAAGGTCAAGGGCGTCGTCAAAGGCGGACTGGTCGTCAACATCGGGGTCGAAGCCTTTTGCCCGTCCTCCCAAATCGACGTCTCCCCCCCCAAGAACCTCATGGCCTATGTTGGCAATAGCTATGAGTTCAAGGTCGTGAAACTGAATCCCGAGCGCCAAAATGTGGTGCTCAGCCGCCGTGAGCTCGTCGAAGCGGAACGCAATGCCCGCCGCGCGCAATTGCTCCAGGACCTCGTGCCGGGCGACATCCGCAAGGGCGTGGTCAAGAATATCACCGACTTCGGCGCGTTCATCGACCTCAACGGTCTCGACGGCCTGCTCCATATCACCGACATGTCCTGGGGCCGCATCTCCCACCCCAGCGAATTGCTCCGCGTCGGCGCTGAACTGGACGTCGTCATCCTCGACATCAACCGCGAAAAGGAGCGCGTCTCGCTCGGCCTCAAGCAGAAGGAGGCCAATCCGTGGGACAACATCGAGTCCAAGTTCCCGCTCGGCGCCAAGGTCAAAGGCAAGGTCGTCAATCTCGTTCCCTACGGCGCGTTCGTGGAGCTCGAGCCCGGAGTCGAGGGCCTCGTGCATGTCACCGAACTCTCCTGGACCAAACGGATCGCCAAGCCTTCCGACGTCCTCAAGGTCAGTCAGGAAATCGAGGCCGTGGTGCTGGGCATCAACCGCGAGGAACAGAAAATCAGCCTGGGCATCCGTCAGCTCGAGACGAACCCGTGGGATATCGCCCACACCAAGTATCCGCCGGGCACTCCGGTAAAGGGCACCATCCGGAACCTCACCAGTTACGGCGCGTTCCTCGAACTCGAGGAAGGTCTCGATGGCATGATCCACGTGTCGGACATGTCCTGGACCCGCAAGATCAACCACCCCAGCGAAGTGGTGAAAAAGGGCGACGTGGTCGAAGCTACCGTGCTCGAGGTGGACAAAGCCAACCAGCGCATTTCGCTGGGCATGAAACAGCTCTCCCAAGATCCGTGGGAGCAGATCGACCAGTTCTTCAAGGTCGGCGACCTGGTGAAGGGCAAGGTCACCAAACTCGCCAGCTTCGGTGCGTTCGTCGGACTCGAACACGACATCGATGGCCTGGTGCATATTTCGCAGGTCAGCGAAGAACGCGTGGACAAGATCAAGAACGTCCTCAAGGTCGGCGACGAAGTCACCGCCCGCGTGATCAAGATCGACCGGGCCGACCGGCGCATTGGTCTCTCGATCAAGGCCGCCAACTACTCCACCGAGCAACTCAAAGAAGAGCAGAAGCTGCTCGACCAGCTCAAGCCCGGTGAGGACCTGGTGGCGCTCGAACATGCGTTCGCCGCCGCTGAGGAAAAGATCAGCAAGCCTTAAGGCCACTCGGTCATCGTTCCCAGGCGCGACCGGAATCTCCGGTCGCGCTTTTTTCTTCCCAGGTAAGACCGCCTACCACAGGCCCAGTGTTTCCAATACGGCCCGGGTACGCGAAACCTCGTGAGTACGGAACAAGTCGGTTTTGCCCAACGCCGCCAACACCGCGAAAAACGGCTCGGCGGACCGGACTTCTTCGCCAAAGCATTCAAACGCATGGGGTAACGCCTGACAGGTCGGCCAACCCAGCGTGCGCAGGCGGAAGGTGTTCAGGAAAACCCGCATCTGGTGACGAATCCGAACCACCGAGTCCTGCAGGTTCCGATAATAGAATCCCAACCCGGGGTCGATCCACAGGCGCTTCACCCCACACCGGACTGCCTGCTCCACTCGAGGCGCAAAGTACTCATACATCATCGCCGTTGGATCCGAACCAAAGTCGAAGTCCTCCACGGCGCGGACATGGGCGCCCTGCACATGACAAAGGATCACGGCGCCCTCGTGGTCGGCCACCAGCCGGAACAGTTCTTCGGTCTGTTCGGTGCCGGTCAGATTCAGCACCCGCGCGCCGGCGGCGAAACACGCCCGGGTGACCGACGGATGATACGTCTCGACCGAGATCAAGTAACCGGCACCGGCCAGTTCACGGACCACAGGAAGGAGTAGAGACAACTGTGCCACGTCATCGACCTGCGCAGCCTGCGCCAGCGTCGATTCCGCGCCGATATCGAGGATGGCTGCTCCCTGGGCCGCGAGGACGTGTCCCCGCCGGATCGCCGCTTCCGCCGACAGACACACCGACTCCCGATACCACGAATCGGCCGACAGATTGATGACCCCCATCAACTGCGGTGACCCTCCCTCGAACCGGCGCCCGCCGAGGTCGAAGGCGGCGACCTCCGCCGGAAGTGAATCCGCGTGGGCGGCGGCCAACGCCGCCAAGTCCTCGAGCTTGAGCACTCCAGGGAGAAAACAGCCGGAACCTCAATTGTCGAGCCGGGGATGGGATGGAGGTGAGGTTGGGGCGCGTCTCCGTTTATTGCAGTCCCGGAGGGAGGACCGGAAATAGCCCACCGATTGATCGGTGGGTGGCGGAAGCGGCGAAAGCCAGTCCCGGCAGGGACGAAAGAAAAAGGCCCGTCTTTCGGCCGTCCCTGCCGGGACTCGACACCTCTTTCGCTCCACCCAGCGTTGAAACGCTGGGCTATTCTCGAAAAATCCCTGCCGGGACTGCAATAAACTGGGATACGCTCCATCCCTTCCCGTTTCCATATCATGCCTTTCCCTTACCAGCTCCCTATGGTTCAACAGCGGTTCTGTCATGCCGGCCGAAATTCTGTCCACCCACACCCCCGCCCTGCTGGCGGCTGCCGTCGAGCGGGCCGCCGCCCTGTTGGAAGCCGGTGAGGTGGTGGCGGTACCGACTGAGACGGTCTATGGCTTGGCGGCCAATGCGTTCAATCCAACGGCGGTAGCCCGCATCTTTACACTCAAGGGTCGCCCGGCCCACAATCCTATCATTGTTCATGTGGCTTCGGCGGCGATGGCGCGGGTCTGTTCCTCAGCTTGGCCGCCTCTCGCCGATACCTTGGGCGCTACCTTCTGGCCCGGGCCGTTGACCTTGGTCGTTCCTCGTTCGGAGCAGGTTCCTGCGATCGTCACCGCCGGCGGATCCACCGTGGGCGTGCGTTGGCCCCAGCATCCGTTCATGCAGGCGGTGATCCGGAGGTGCGGGTTTCCTCTTGCCGCACCCAGTGCCAACCTCGCCAACCGGCTCTCCCCGACCAACGCCCGCCATGTTCAGGCCCAGTTGGGCGACGGGTTGCCGCTGATCGTGGACGGAGGTGATTGCAACGTAGGAATCGAAAGCACGGTGGTGGATGTCACCGGAACCACGCCGGTGATTCTCCGTCCGGGAATGATCACGGAACCCGATATCCTCCAGGCAGCCGCCTCACCCATCCCCGTCCCCTCCCCAACACCGCTCGACCCGGGGGCCGTCCAGCGCAGTCCAGGCCAGTTGGAGCAACATTATGCTCCGCGGGCGCGCCTGATGGTCTGGAACTGGAGGGATGAAGAGGATTTGTGGCGGCAGTTGGCCGGGATCGGCCTGCCCTGGTCGAGCGTTCATGTACTGGCGCACTCGCGGATTCCCCTGAGCGGACGGCTCCCGCACGTGAAACTGATCCCGGACGACCCGGAAGCATTTGCCCGCGCGCTCTATGGGGAACTGCACCGGTGCGACGAGGAAGAGGCGGGGATCATTGTCGTCGAAGCGCTTCCGGAAGGTCCGGAGTGGGCGGGCATTGCCGACCGGCTTCGGCGGGCGGCGGCGGGAAGCTCGCCGGATAGAGCAAGCTGAGCGGAATGTCACCGACGGGAAAACCGCTGGCGAGGCGCCCAGCGGCTGGGTCGGCCGGTAGGTCCGGCAGTGTTTCCCTGGTCTCTGCGTTAGATCCGGTTGGAAAATCGATTTTCCAAAAAACTCCTAATAACCGGCCTCAGCCGCCACTCCGATAACCACTCCCTTGGGCACGCTCAAACGCAGAGCGAAGGTACTGCCATTGGCACTCGTCTTCTCCAGCTCCAGTTCCGCTCCGAGAACCCGGGCGAGTTGTTGGCTCAAGGCCAGACCCAAACCGGTGCCGTCGGCCTTGTTGGACAGAGTGGGAGTGAACAACCGGGCGCGAACCTGCTCCGGAATTCCCGGCCCCTCATCCCGCACCCGAAAGAGGCTGCCTTGTTCCAACGGATCGGCCGTGAGAAAGATCGAGCCGCCCGCGGGCGTGGCTTGGACGGCATTGGTGGCGATGTTCTCGAGAATGAGCATCACCATGTTGGCCGCCCGGTTGGGGAGCCGGCGGCTGGAACGGCACTCCGCGTGAAAGTGGACCTGGCGTTCACGGATCAACGGCGCCAGCCGCTGCTGCAAATGATCCAGCATTTCCCGGGCAGATATTTCGTAGCTGACCAGCCCGGAATCTTCGCGCAACAGACGCGTCACCTCATCGATCATGGTTCGCATGCGGCGGGTCGTGGCCGCGGCATCCGACCAGTCCGTGTCCGCTTCGCCTAGGGTGGCCCCTCCCTGTGAACGCACGAACTGCTGCAGCCCCGCGAGGGGACTCTTCAATCCATGCAAGAGATGCGACATGATGGCGCCCACTGCGGCGGTCTTCGCCGCCAGCGTGAGCTCCCGATTCGCCGTGACCAAGTGGCGCTGGGTCTCCGCCAGCCGATGAAACACAAAGGCCAGCGCCACCGTCATCGCGAGTCCGGCCAGGGCGAATCCCAACAAGGCTTGGCGACGGAGCGTCGTTTCCAACGCCGCATATTCCGTAGCCAACGAGTCGGCCTGCATCAGGAACCGAACGATGCCGGCCGGCTGCCCTTCGGACGCCGGCAGCGGCAGAATGACTTCGAGGACCGGGAAACCCGCGCGACTGGGCGGCTCCGGCGGGGGTAACAGGAATTCATCGTCCAGATCCGGGGCAAACCGGAACCGGCTTACCATGTGGCCCGGCGCTAGCTCCGCCACATCTTCCGGCGGGAGGTCGGCGTCGAGCGCCAAAGCCGGGGTGGCAAAGGTGAACATTCCATTAGTGTTGAAGAATCGGACCGACATGACCCCGGGCAGGTTGGTCATGCCCGCGGTCTCCAGCACCACCGCCAACAGGTCAGCGGGCGCCTCCTGCCCGGCTTCGCGCAACCGGTGATCGAGCAAGCTGGCCAGCAAGCTGGCATCCCGACGGGCGAGTTGGGCCTGAAACTCACCGCGCAGGAGGTTCCGGGTATGCACGACCGCGCCGGCGAGCAGCAGCAACGCCAGAAGAATGCCGATGACCGGCAGCCAACGGTTGGGCAGGGACACTTTCACAAATCAAGACCGGTCAGAACTCCCATTCCAGTCCGGTGGATACGGTACGGACGAGGTAACTGTCCACGGCCAGGTTACCAGTGGACCGTTCGTAAGCGAAAGCCGCATTCCATTTCAACGCCTTCCAGACCAGGCATTCCAGCCGAATGGAGGTGAAGACATGGTGCTGGTGCCGGAGACTCAAGTCTGTTTCCGATACCGTTTGAACCAAATAGTCGGTCCAGGTTGCGCCGCCTTCCATCAACAACGCCCATCGTCCCCATTCGTACCGGACCGTCCCAGAGATCCGATACCGGTCGTAGTCGTAGAAACCCGAGCCATTGTCCCGGGCGGTGGTCAATCCGACGCGGGCGGTGGTGGACCAGCGTTTGCTGGCGTCCCAGTTCTGCTGCCAACGGAGGTTAACGTTGTTATAGCGAAGGACTTCAAGGTCACCGGAACCGGATTGCCCGTCCGGCGTCAAAAAGGGCGTGTCGTCATAAGCACGCCGGGTCCAACCGTAGGCCAAGGAAACCTGGGAATCCCGGTCCAGCCGGCGGGTGAAGGTAAGCAACGGACCCAAGTCCAGAAAATCGCCGGCCGTGTTGGAGAAGAACTGGCGGCTGAGCGGCAATTCCAATTGGCCCTGCCAGTTGGTCTTCCAGGTCATTCCCACCATCGGTTTGAAGTTGAGGGTATTGCCCCGGACTTTTGCTGTTCCAACCCCTGAATCGATTTCGGAGAGATCCAGAAACTGGTTGATATAAACGTAGGACAGCGTGGATCCGGCTCGCCACCAGGACGGCGATTCGTGGGTATAGTTGGCAACGGCGATGAAACTCTGCTCTCCCGGTACGTCCTCGGCGGTAAGATACCGGCGGTCATCCCCCGAAATGAAAACGTAAGCGGAATCTCCCCCAGCCGGCAGGCGGAAAAACATCAAGTCTCCGCCATATTCGAGAAAGGCGGACGGTTGGCGGGCCGAAGAGAGATAGGCCAGGGAGGGATTGCTCTGGTGGCCGCCGCCGGTCCGGAAGGTGAGGCTGGTATCCCACAGCATGACCGGACTGGGCTCCGCCATCTGGGTGGGAAACTTATACTGCCCGCCGCAAACGACGTCCGCCGCCAGAATCCCAAGAAAGACACAGCGGAGGACGTTGATCCGGCTCAGAGAGGACAAAAGCAGCCCGGCGACCTTGGAGGGGGCGCCGGGCGGATGTCAATTTGTGGTCCGCTCAATCCGATCTCAGTCGCGGCCGTGGCGAGTGCGTCCACCGCCTTCGCTGGCGCCGGCCGCTTGGGGCCGGCTGTCCCGGATGGAGACCTTCAAATCCTTGATGCGTTCCCGGATGTCGGCCCGGATATCCCGGGTTTGATCGAGGAAGGACTGCCGGGTGGTCTTGAGCTGCTCCAACACCTGCTGGCGCTCTTCGGCAGAGGCGCCCTTGGCTTGCTTCCACAGTTCCTTCTGCTGGGCGACATAGACCTGTGCCTGCTTCTGGAAGCCTTCCACCAACTGCTTCATGTCCTCCGGAATCTGGGTGCGAGGCGGCAGCTTGATTTCGGGAGTATCCAGCGCTGGCATCCCCTTGGGTTTGATCCCAGGCTGTTCTGGCTCCTTAAGTTTTTTGGGGTTGATCTCCGGGAGTTCCGGCGCCGGAATCTCTTTGACGGGGAGGGTCCCCGGTTCACCCCCGCCCTCCGCTCCGACCATCCCCATGGCCAAGAGCAACGAGGCGCTCCATCCGAGAAGGATCTTGGTGTCGAAAGGTTTCATGGGACCTATCTGATTATGTTGAGTTTCGGCTGTCTTTGGCGAGTTCACTCGACTGCCGGTCATTGCTTCGCTAGTGCAGTGCCAATTGTAAACTTGGACTCGGAAGTCTTTAACGCATTCGAAACAAGGTGCTTCTTTATTTCAAGATGCCTAAAGAGGCGTGAAATCCACGCCCCAACCTTCTCAGGCAGAAGAATCTTGGGGGGAGTTCCCCAACGGGGTTTCGCTGGGCTCGGACTTGGGGCCATCCTTCCACCCTCCCAGCCGATATCGGAGGTAATCTCGGGAAACCCCCAGCAACCGGGAAGCAGCCGAGACATTACCGTGGGTTTGCGCCAAAGCGTGATGAATCAGGCGGAGGATGGCGTCCTCAAGTGAAAATCCTTGATCGGGAAAGCGATAGGAAGCGTTGAACCAATCGCCGTTGAACATCGCTGCGGGAGGAGACAGAGGCAAAGCTTCGGCGGGAACCGGGGGAAGGGACCCGCTGGCCCCCATCAACTGGTCAAAATTCAACTGCTCGCCGTCTTCAAACACCAGCGCACGTTCCAGCTCATGAGCGAGCTCCCGCACATTTCCCGGCCAGCCATAGGCCAGCAGCCGGCGTTGACCCAGCTCGGAGGGCCGTCTCACCGGCAACCGATGCCGCCGGGCCAGACGCGACACCAACGCCTCCGCCAAGCGCAGGATGTCCGAACCCCGTTCCCGCAGGGGGGGAAGCACGATCCGGAACAGATCCAGCCGGTGATATAAATCCTCCCGAAAACGGCCCTCGCGTACCAACTCCTTCAAATCCCGATTGGCCGCGGCAATGATGCGGACATCCACCGGGATGTCCCGACTCCCACCGACCCGCCGGACTTTTCGATCTTCCAGGACCGTCAACAGCTTCGCCTGTAACGGCAGGCTGAGCGAGGCCAGTTCATCCAGGAACAGCGTTCCCCCGCTGGCCGCTTCGAACAACCCCATGCGAGCACTCCGGGCGTCGGTGAACGCCCCCTTCTCATGCCCAAAGAGTTCCGATTCGGCGAGGCTTTCCGGGATCGCGGCACAATTGGCCTCCACCAAGGGACCACTGCCGCGCGGACCGCGACCATGCAGCCAACGCGCGACGGTGGTTTTTCCGGTGCCGGTTTCACCTTGAATCAACACCGGAGGTAGGGTCGCACCCGTTCCTTGCAGACGCTGGTCCGCCGCGAGAATCCGGGCGAGTTGGGATTCCAGACCGGAAAGGGAGGCTCCGAAAAAAAAAGCCGATTCCGGGGCGTCCGTCCGCCGATGTTCCGTGACGCGGGCGGTCTGGCGCTGTTGTCGGGCGCGCGCCATGACCAACGCTAACGCCTCCGGTTCAAACGGTTTGGTGAGGTAATCGAGCGCCCCCAGCTTCATGGCCTCCACCGCGCCCGTAATTCCCCCCTCACCCGTCATCACGATGACCCCGGCACTGGTGCCGAACACGCCCTCGCGGAGCAGGTCGGTGCCGCGGCCGTCCGGCAGATTGACGTCGAGCAAGACAAAGTCGTATCCCAGCTCGCCGGCGAGCTGCCGGGCAGAGCGGATGGAGTCGGTCACCGAGACGTCGGCCCCCATCCGTTCCAAGGTTGCCGCCAGATGCCGTCGTAACAGCGCTTCGTCTTCGACCACCAGGATGCTGAGTCCGGAAAGGACCGTGATTGCCATGACGCAGGACCATGCGTGAGTTGCCCCGAGGAACCAAGCCCCTCGTATTCGTCCGATCCGATCCGGCAACGGAAGGGACGGGTTCGCCCGGGCGTCCGCACCTTCACCGACTTGCCCGGCCCCCCTTACCTCTTTCCTTCCGCCTTATCCCGGAGGGAAACACGGGTGATTCCTGCGTTGTGCCCGGGAGGAGGGGGAATAACTTCGGGCCGTGGCGCCGCCATGAATGCTGGCTGCTGTTAGCCGACATCGAGGGATCAACGGAGCTTGGACGCGCCTTGCCGGTCAGGTACCCACAGAACCGCAAGGCGCGCATGCCGTACCCGGGTTTGGGGGACGGTTCGAGTCCTTTGGCTTCTGAGACACCTGAAGCCCGCCGGACGAGCCGTCCGCGCCCCCTCGGTGGCCGACCAACAAAGGGCGGCTCACTGGGAGCCGCCCTTGACGAGGAGGGAAAGTCTTCAGGCCGTCTCTTGGGCCGCCTTCCCCTCTCCCTCGATATGCACCGCCTTGTACCCTCCGCGAGCCCGGAAGTAGAGAATCAAGGCCAGGTAGGCGATCGCCATTCCCAACGGAACCAGCGACGTGGCCCGCAGCGCCTTTCGGCCACCGAACAGATCGGCTTCGTGGACCATCTGCTCGTTGGCTGAACGGGCTTCCGGCGCCATGGACCGGATCGCGCCGACCTTGCTCCCGTCGAGACCCTGAATCTGCTCGAAGAACAGGAAGGAATTCTGGGAACCGGAGCGGAACTCCTCGTACACGGCCACCGACCGGGTCCGCAGATCCTCCGAGGCGAAGCGGTCCTGCTTATAGCCGATTCCGGGACCACCCAACAATCCAGCCGAAAGCATTCCCACCCCGCCAATGGCCCCGATCGTGATCGCGCCCCCCTTGGGAAACTGTTCCGAAACGACGCCCAGCATGGTTGGCCAGTAAAAGGTCTTGCCGATTCCATAAATCGTCGCCGCCACCACCAGCAGGATTCCGGTGGTCACGGACCCCAGCATAAACAGGCCGATGAAGCCGAAAATCCCACTGACAAACAACAGCCCCAACGGGGAAATCCGATGCACGATGGGACCGGCAAAGAACCGCAGCACGAACATCAGGGCCGAGGTGTACACGAACAGAAGCAGTCCCTTCTGCGGCGAAGCGAGGATGTTCCCGGTAATGTTGGAAATCCACGAGTCGGTGCCGAGCTCGACGTAGCCCACCGCGGCATGAATCACGAGCAAGAACGCCAGCAAGAGCGGTCCGGTATGAAAACCCGTGACGAATCCGAACACAATCAGCAGCGCGAAGGCAGCGCCATAGCCGACACCGACCGGCATTCCAAACGAGCCAAAGACCCCGGAAAACCAGAGCGCCAGCAGGGCGCAGATGACGAACGCCCCGCCCATGCCCAGTTCGCTCAACATGTCGCGGTAGGCGACGCCATGTACTTTCGCCTCCGATTTCGGAAAGGACTGCTTCAGACACAACACGCCGTAGAAAACGACCGGAATGAGAAAGAGAGACATCTGGATCTCCCACCTCACCTTGCCCACCAGGAGGAAGGAAGCCAGGCCGCCAATGATCAGACCGCCCGGCCAACCCGCGTGCAGGATGTTCAGGTAGTGGGTCTTCTCCTTGGGATAAAGGGTCGCGGTCAGCGGATTGACCACGGCTTCGGCTGTCCCGTTGCCAATCGCAAAGAGGAACATGCCCCAATACAGGCACTGGTAGGCGGCCGCCTTACCGCCGCTTTCGAACAAGGGAGTGGCGGCCAGCGTGATCACCGCCGACAACAAATGGCAGATGAAGGCGAAAATCATTAGGCGACCGTAGCCGACCACGTCGGCCAGCAGGGAGCCAATCAAGATGATGACTCCGAATCCGACCAGACCGCCGCCGGTGATCTGACCGAGCTCGGTTTGGGTAAATCCGAATTGGGAACCCCAGTCGCCGAGGATCCCGCCTCGAATTGAGAACCCGACACCGGCCGCGAGAATGGCCATGAACCCAGCCAGCAGCAGCCGGTTTGCATTGGGCGCTGCGCCTTCATTGCTGACATTACTCATGATGGATTTCCGTGAGGTGATTGGACGAGGAACGCGCGCGAGTTAAGCGAAGTCGTGAAAATCGGTCCACAAAACGTTTTCGCTTCGGTGTAGGAGGCGCGCATCTCAGTTTCTGGACGGGTCCCGGCTGACCAGGACCGCGGCCTGAGGTAGGGCTGCCGCGCGGCGCCGTCGATGCGCCGCCCTGCGAACAACCGTATTCCTGCGCGGCGGAACGAGACCGAGAGCTGGCGTTCCGTCGCCGCCAGCGCGGGCCCTCGTTCCTCACACCCCGCGGAAATTTGGCAGGTGGATTTTTTCGCCACCGCGGAGTGCCGATTCGTGGGCCAGGATGCCGACCATCGTCCAGTTCACCGACTGATACAGGTCGGGAAAGCTCGGGCGGTCCTCGAGAATGGCCGAAATGAATTCATGGGCCAGATGCGGGTGGCTGCCGCCGTGGCCGCTGCCCTGGAGGAAACTCAGGTGAACGTTTTCCTTCATGTCGTAAACGCCCTTGGTGGTGAACTCCCGGATTCCCTCCGGCAGCAGGTGCGCATAGTCGGGGATCTTTACCTTCTCCACCTTCTCCCCGCCCACATGCAGCACGGGATCGTCGTGCTCGATGAGCTGCCACTCGAACGAGGTCTGGGAGCCGTAGCAGTCGAAACTCTCCTGGTACTGCCGCGCGGCGTCGAACAGATAGCGGGTCACCTCGCCGGCGACATCTTGGTTGCGGACCTTGAAATGCGCCGTCTCAAAGGCGAAGGGCGAGCCGTATTTGGCAATACGCGCTTCGGAAATGCGGCCGGAACCGAGACAAGAAACGAATTCCGCTTCGCCGTTGACGATACCCAGGCAGGGACTGACGCAGTGGGTTGCGTAATGCATCGGAGGCAGCCCCTCCCAGTACCCGGGCCAGCCGGCCATGTTTTGCAGGTGACTGCCACGCACGAACTGGATGCGGCCCAGTTTCCCGGTGTCGCGTAGTTCGCGCACGAAGAGGTATTCGCGGCTCCACACCACCGTCTCCATCATCATGTACTTCTTCCCGCTTTCCTTGCTGGCCTTCACGATCTCCCGCGCCTCTTCCAGCGTCGTGCAGGCCGGCACGGTACAGGCCACGTGCTTGCCGGCACGCAGAGCGGCGATGGACTGGGAGGCGTGCAGGTGGATCGGGGAATTGATATGCACCGCATCGACGTTCGGATCGCGGAGCAGATCTTCGAAGCTCGAGTAGCGCTTCTCCACGCCGAAGGCCCGGCCCACCGCGTCGAGCTTGTCCTTCGATCGCTGGCAGATGGCATACATGTTGGCCTGCGGATGTCGTTGATAGATGGGGATGAACTCGGATCCGAAGCCGAGTCCGACGATGGCCAGGTTGAGTTTGCGGCTCATGGAATGCTGGGAAAGGAAGCGTTACCGGGACGCGCCAAATCCGGGAGAGGATCAGCACGCATCGGAAACCGGCGAAAGTCAACGCGGCCAGCAAAACCACCGTCAACGGCAAACTCGGAAAAGGCGCTGAAGAAATGCGCGTCCGTCGTGAGCTTTTGCGTCGATGGTCCCGGTTTCCGAGAGGAAGGGGGACGGACGCGGGGTGAGGAGAGAACCTTCTGAATTGAGCTCAATTCCACACGTTGGAACGCATCGAGCGGGCGAGCCGCCCGCGCTCCCGACGGAGGTGGACCCGCTCGGACGCGCTGGGAAGAAACTGGCCGGGGTGGGACAAACCCAGGTGCGTTGCCCCGAGGCTATGAATCGGGCACCGGCGTTTCTCGTCGCCTGTTATGCCGCCTTGTTGCTGGTGAGCCGACCACAGTTCCGCCGGCCGCCTGGCACTTGACCCGCCGCCCCAGACCGACGGAGCGTCATCGCGATCCCTCGATGGACCCGGACCCCAAACGCCTTCCCGTGGTGGTGCTGACGGGCGCCAGTACCGGCTTGGGTCTGGCCATCGCCCGGACCTTGATCACCGAACGCTGCCGATTGGTCATGACGGCCCGGGCGGAATCCCTCGGTCGCCTGGCCGCGGCGGGGATCACCGAATCGGACCGGATCTCGTTCCGGCCACTGGAGGTGACGGACGCCGCTCAGCGGGAGGCGCTGATCTCCGGAATCGCGGCTGAGCTGGGAGGCATCGACGTGTTGATCAACAACGCCGGAGTCGCCTACCGCGCGGTGGTGGAGCACTGGGATCAGGCCGCGTGGAAGGACATCATGGAGGTCGATGTCCGGGCTCCCTTGGAGTTAGCCCGGCTGGTCCTGCCGGGAATGCGCGCCCGACGTTCCGGCCGCATTCTCAATGTCTCTTCCGTCGGGGGCATGATGGCGATGCCAACCATGTCACTTTACAGCGCGGCAAAATTCGCGCTCGAAGGCGCCACCGAGGCGCTGTGGTACGAAGTCCGGCCCTGGGGGATCCGGGTCAGCCTGATCGAGCCGGGTTTCATTCGGTCCGACTCGTTTCGCAACACGCGCTTTACCCAACACAGCTTTGCCGCCGCGATGAACGATGCGGACCCGTACCATGCGCATTACCTGCACATGGCCACCTTCATCGAGCGCATGATGGGACACGCGATCGCGACGCCCGAGCGAGTGGCGAAGAGCGTCCGCCGCACGCTGCGACAACGGCGGCCTCCGCTCCGGGTCTATGCCACACCCGATGCCCATCTGTTCGCCTTGCTACGACGGCTGCTGCCGCGGGGTCTCTATCATGCCGTCCTGTATCGCGCCCTGCCTCATATTGCCGCGTGGGGCCATGAGAATGGGCATCCGCCGCTGAAGTAGGAAAAGGGGGGGAAAGCTCCAAATCCCAAGCTCCAAGTTCCAAAGAAGGGTGGACCTCCAAAATCCGGACGTGAATCGAGGCCCTGAACTCTCCCCTGTAGAGTCGTCTCTCCCGAGACGACTGTCGTCTGGGGACAGACGACTCTACAAGGTGGGAAGGGACGGTTCATGGGTAGTTCCAAGTTCCAACGGCCAAGCGCCCAGGACCTCGCTTCCCGGGACGGCTCGAGCGGAGCCCAGATGTTTGGAACTTGGCTTTTGGAGCTGACGGAAGTCCTTT
>CAYYSX010000052.1:0-27110 GCA_964474315.1 uncultured Verrucomicrobiota bacterium
TCGGTGGGCTATTTCCGGTCCTCCCTCCGGGACTGCAATAAACTGAGATGCGCCCCGTCGGGGAGGGGCCTCTCGCGCGGCGGCCCTACCGGGTAGGGATGGCGCGCTTGCGCCGTCCCCGCCCTGGCGTCGTCCCCACTCCCGGGGCCGCGGTGGTCATTTCCTCTGCAGGGCAATCCTCCGCCAATCAACGCAACGAAACAGCAACAAGCGGGGGCTAAACATTGGCAAGCCTGCGGCAGCTCTTGGCCGGCCGTCCAAGATAACGTCATCCTTTGACTGGTTTCCTCCTTGTGTGTCGGCGCGGGAAGGAGCCGGCCTTTTAGTCATGTCTCCACATCGAATACTTCCGCTCTGCAGCCTGCTGGTCGCGGCCGCTCTCAACCCCGTGGCAGCCGACACCACCGGCTTCATCACTCCCGCCTGGCGCGGGGACCCCGGCACGGAATACGGCCTTTGGGATAACCCGGACAACTTCACCGTTGCCTACAGCGCCAGCCTGGCCGACCCGGGCAACCTGCCCAACCCCGGCTCCACCAGCGACGCCGTGGTCCGCCAGTTCGACTCGTCCGCGTTCCTCACCGGCGGTGGTGGGGCCGGCAACATTTACAGCTTTTCCGCTCCCTTGTCGGTGCGTCTCGACGACACGCCGGCCTTCGACGCGTTGACTGTCGTCCTGCAGGTGCGCACGCTTGGCACCGAGATTGACTACGATTCCGTGGTGCTGAGTTACGACAGCGGCTCCGGCCTCGAGACGCTGACCACGACGCGCACGGAGCTCGACCGCACCAATCTCGGTGGGTTTGGAGAAGGAGTGTCGTCGGCTTGGACCTGGGATCTATCCGGGTTCAACGTGGCCTCCTATTTCATCGAATTCGAGGCGGCTGGATCGAGCACGAGTCTCGATTCGATTTCGCTGGATGTGCTGACCGCGGTGCCGGAACCGATGGAAACGGCGGCCTTCGGCGCGGCCGCTCTGCTGGTGTTCGGTTTCGTGCGGAATCATCGCCGACGTCCAGCCTCCGCCTGACCCGATGGGACCCGCCGGAGTTCCTTATGATTCCGGCGGGCTTCCCATGGGCCTTTTGGGGCGGCCGGTCCGGACCTCGCGCTCCTTTTCGGTGGTCCGACAGCCGCCGAATTCGTGAAGGTGCGTTCCGGTTTGAGCGCACCTCCGGATCGTGCCGCCTTTTGTTCATTTGATCTCATGAAATACGCATCTGTCTGTCAAAGGGGGAGAATACTCCCATGGTTACTTGGACTAACCCTGGCCTCGTGGGTCGGCTGGGGGCCGTCGCCCGTCGCCGCCGATCCATTTCGCTTGGAGTTCCCGGCCCCGACCCTGGATCGCTGGATGTACCCCTTCAACTTGACGCCTGGGACGCGCGTCGCTGCGCCGGTCTTTGGCACGTTTGGCGATGAGTCTGGCGTGGATACCCGGCATGGTCAGTTCCTGTTGGGGTGGGATACCGCCGAGTTGCTGCCCACCAATCAGCCGGCCGGCCGTTATGTGGTTACCGAAGTGCGCTTGGCTCTCACCACGTTGCGTGAATTCTCCTTTCTCAACGATTCGACCGCCGACGCTTTCGAGACCTATCTGAATACGAATGACCTGGCCTATGTTCCCGACGTGGACCCGGGGCGTCCGGTGGAGCTGTTCGGGGCGGGATTCCGCAATGGGTTCACGGTGGAGACCTTCGAGGAAGCTTCCCCGTTTGGTTCGGAACGTCCCGGCGAGCGGAATGCCTTTGCCGCGGGCTTCAACGAACACGGGGAACTGGTGGATGTAGGAAACAACCTGGGCAAGACCAACGAATCGTTCCTGCCCTTTCCCTCCCGCCCCTTTGGCATCGGAGTCATTGACCGCGTGATGCCGGGTGAACCGGTGCCGGCCGGTTCGACGGTGACGTTTTCGCTCCAGCTCGATGATCCGATGGTTCGGGGTTACGTGCAGGAGGCCCTCAGCACGGGACGTCTGCGGTTGATGGTGACGTGGCTGGGCGAGTCCGAGGGATTGGGCGGCGGTCCGAATTATCCGGACTTCGCCACCAAGGAGAACCTGATCTTTGATCCGCCTTCGCTCGAAATCGAAGGCGTACTGATCGGCGAGGCCGACACGGACGAGGATGGTCTCCCGGACGACTGGGAGCGGCTATATTTCACCGATCTAAGCCAGACGGGGGAGGGTGACTTCGATGAGGACGGACAGTCCAACCGCGACGAATTCGAATTCGGAACCGACCCAACCAACGCGGCTAGCCGGGTGGCGCTCCAGACGCTGACGCAGGAATCGGACGGACGCGTTCGGCTCGAGTTTGTCGCCGATGCGCCCGGGCCGTTGGTGATCGAGGTTTCCGAGGAACTTCGGCAATGGAGCGAAGTGGCAGGTGAATTCACCTTCCCCGGGATCACGACCGGACGTTGGGAATCCAGCGAACCGGCGCCCGACACGGCGGCCTTTTACCGCATCCGTCGCGCGACCGGAGAATGAGGTGCAACCGCGCGCCAAGCCGGCGCAATCCAGCGGCAGCAAGGGCTCGCCTGACATTGGCAACCGCGCGGTAGCGAAGGGGGGAAGCATCCTCTTATCATCGCTGTTACATTATAACAGTCGAAGCGAAGGGATTAACTTATCAATCTATGTTTCATCGCATCTTCCATCCTTCGTTCACCGGTCATTCCTTGATCCGACCTCACGTGCCCGCCCGGCGACGTTCCCGGGCTCCATCGGAATCCGGCCGGCGGGCGGTGGGCGCCGCGAACCAAGATCTCAGGGGGGATTGGGCGGAGTTCGTTAGCGAACTGCCGCCCCTGGGAGAGGTGATGATTCTGACCCGGAATGAGCATGCCACCTTGGCCTCTCTTCGACCGTATCCCGACATCGGTCGGGAACCGAACGGACGCTGGGGAGTGGCCTTGGATCGCAGCTTGTCCTTGGATTTCCGGGCGTGGCGGCGAGTGACGGTGCTCCGGCAGGATTCTTTGGCCGGTCTGGTGCGCAGTTTTGAAGTGCGGGATGACTTGGGAAACGCTCTGCACCGGGTGTGTTTGGCTCCGACTTCCACCCCTGAGGCCTTCGAGGCGCTGGTCGCGTTCCATACGCATCCGGCCGGTCGTCGAGCCTCCCGCGCCGGCGGTCTGGAGGACGGCGGGGCGCCTTGGAAACCCAAACTCGCTCGGCGCTTCACCTGGTTGCAGACCCTTCCCGGATCGGCCGCGCGGGAAGTGACCCCACGCCGGTTGTCCACCCTGCTGCGGACCGTGCAAGAATCCCGTGTTCACCTGCGCCTCCAACTTCTGGGCCAGGCGGCCAACCAAACGCACGCTGGTCCCCTCGACTTCTTTGAGGCGCGGGACCAATGGATCTTTTGCGGCGATGCCTCCGGGGGACTCCATCTTTATCCGCGTGGCATCGCGTCGCTGTGGCTGCTGACCCACGTGTGTCCCTGCTGCGACCGCGAGGAATGGACCCTCGAAGCCTATGATGCCCGGCAACGGCTGGTGTTGACCGTCCGCTCGGCCGGTCCGGCCCACGAGATCGATTGGCGCGATCTGATCGTTGGGCTGTTCCCGGCCGAATGACGGTTCGAACGCCGCACTCTGTTTTTCGCCATGTGGCCGCACCGGGTGAGCGTCTGCCTTGGGAGCGCCAATAAGGTCTGGCGCTGCCACGAAGGATGCCGGAGGCGGATTGATTCGTGGGTGCTCCAAGGGGTGACGGGCGGGTGTTCTTTAGGTCGCTGGTTTTCCCGTCAGATGGAGCGTTGGAGGCGGCGCGTGCGGATCGCCTTGGGCTTACTGCACGACACATGGTTCCCGCGCGGGCGACGGGAGTATTTCAACGACGAGCGCGAATGGGTCCCGTTTCCCCCGCTGCTGGCCTGGCTTGCGTGGCTGGCCTTCCTGGTTGCCTGGGGATTCGATCACTGGCGGCAAGTAGGATGAGGCCTTCCGCTTCGCTCCCCCGTCGTCCGTCCCCCGTCCTCTCCTCTCCTCGGCTCCTCCACCTCGCTAAAAACTGAGATGCGCTCCAGGTCGGGATTCTGAAGGGCAAGGCCGCGACACCGGGACAATTTCGGGGCAACAACGGGTCACCAGCATTTGGCAAAGCAGCAAGGGCGTCACGAAGGTGGAACGTGGCAACCTACCGCGGTGTATTGGTACGACTCCTCGACGGGTGAAACGGTGTTTGAATTGGGACGCCCGCCGGAGCCGCCGGTGATGCTTCGGGTTTGGCCGGAATCGCCGGAGGTCCCTGCCTTTGATGTGCCCATGTCCTATGAGCGCGGACGCTGGATTTCCCGCGCCCTTCTTCAGGCGGGCTGGCATCGGTTTGCCTTCCGCGCGGGTCAGCGTTGGTTGATCGATCCCCGGGTCGGAACGGTGCGCGATGAACATGGCCGCCGCGGCAATCTGGCCATCGTTCCGCACTCCGTCTCCCGCCCGCCCGAGCCAAACCAAGTGTATCGGGAGCGCGGACGGCTCGTCCGCTCGGACACGAGCTGCGGGTCTGCACTCGTTTCGACTTCTGAAGTCAAGGCACGGTCAGGACTGGCTAGGTGGTGAGAGCAGGACCGGTGACGCACTCAACGCGGTGCGATTTCTGGGCGCCCCGACCACGCGGTGCTCGTCGTTACTCACGGGAATCGTCCGGGCCATCCTTTGTTGCCTCTGCAACAAGATGTTTTTGGTGAATTCTCCGACTCGGTCCTTGCCAGAGGCTTCCTCGTCTCTAGCATTGCAATGCGTTTGCAATATTTTCGCTCCAGATGGGTCAGAAACTTCGGCCGGGCGCTGACAGCGTTCCTGTGCGTCGTCTTCATCTTGCTGGGGGGCACTCTGGCGGTGAATCCGGTCTGGCACGAATCGCTGCACGACCATCAAAGCCACGATCAGTGCCCGGGGCCTCATTCCAATTCGCCGGCTCCCGATTCTCCCGAAGCCACCTGTGTGGTCTGTATTTTCGCCCACCACCAGGTTACTGGCGGTAGCGTGATCAGCAGTCCCGTCCTTCCCCCTGACCGGGCCGTGGTCAGCTCCACCTGGAGGCCCGCCAGCGCCTGCGTCGAAGGGGTTTGGCCGGAGCCCGCCGGCCGGGGTCCTCCGGTCTGATCCAGGTCCACCCTCGGTTCGTTGCCCAACGCTCATCGGCCGTTGGGAATCTTGCTGGTCATCACCCGTGGCTGCCTTCCTGGCAGTCCTCCTTCCATGAACATCGTACGCGTACTGCCCTTTTCTGCCCGCCGGGCATTTACCCTGATCGAGCTGTTGGTGGTCATCGCCATCATCGCCGTCTTGGCTGGCCTGCTTCTGCCGGCGCTGGCTTCGGCAAAGTCACGGGCGAACCGGGCGGCCTGCGTGTCCAACCTCCATCAACTGGGATTGGCCATTCAGATGTATGCCGACGACAACCGCGGATACTTCCCGGAAACCACCCACGAAACCGGCCAGACCAACCAGTCCTGGATCTTCACCATGCGTTCTTATTTGGGGAACACCGACCGGGTGCGGATCTGTCCGAGCGACCCGTGGCGCCAAGCCCGGTTGACCAACCAGGCCACGAGCTACCTGCCCAACGAGTACCTCGTCGTGGACGTGCGCTCCGGTTTTGGCCAGGTCACCGAGTCGTTTCGCAATCTCAACCATCTGAAGAACCCGGCGGAGACCATCACCACGTTCGAAGTTACCGACAATCCGGATAAGATTAGTGCCACCTTCGACCACACTCATTCACGCAACTGGTTCAAAGGTTGGTCCGCCGTGCTCGACGACATCCAGCCCGACCGCCACCGGACCGGATCCGCGGTGCCTGATCATAGCAAAGGCACGGCTAATTATCTCTATGCGTGCGGCCACGTCGTTCCGCTGAAGGCCCGCTTGCTCAAAGAGCGCGTGGAACGCGGCGAGAACATCGCGCGGCCTCCGGAATGACTCTTTTTCCATCCTCCACGCGTTCCCTTTCTTTCGCATGAAGTTCCTGGGCCTCATCGCCGTATTGTTCCTCGGCTCGCTCATTCCCGCCGCGAAAGCCGAGACCGACCGCATCCCTTTGACGCATCAGCATGTGGATCTGCGCGTCCACTATTCACCGGGAACGCCTCATCCACTGTACCTGGTGGTGTCGGATGCGGACGCGGGGACCAACTACGCTACCACCAACGTGGTGCTCGTGGTTCGGGCTCCCGCTGAGACCACGATTCCGCCCGGGTTCGAACAATTCGGTGAGGCAGGAGCGCCGTTCTGGATTTTGCCGGCTTCGCAGGATCCGGAGCTGCTCTATCTTGGAGTTTCCGCCGAAGGCCTTCCCCGCGGGATTTTCGAAGAACCCCTTAGCATCCGCCTGACCGGGGTGGAGGCTCCGGGGTGGTTTTTTGCCTGGCAGTTCAATCCGGGTGGGGGACTGGAGATGCGAATGGACAGCCGGAATGGAATTGGCCCCGACGACCGGATCCAGCCGGTGGTGGGCAGTCACGCGCATTTCAACTGGGGTTTCTCCAGCAACGGGTTCTATGCGTTGACCTTTGAGGTGGAAGGCCGTTTGTCCGGGGCCTCGACCAATCTTCCCGCCACTGAAACCACGGTGCTCTTCGCCGTCGAACCGTTGCCCGACGAACCGCCTTCTCCGGCGGTGCTTGCCGCCGTCGCCTTCGCTGACGGTTGGCTGACCGCCACGCTCACGGGACAACCGGGTGCGATCTATCAAATTCAAACCTCAGAAGACCTCTTGGCGTGGAAGGACGTCTTCCTGGTGACCGCGGCGGCGACGCCGGTTCCGCTCTCGGTTCCAGTACCTGAGGAGGGGGATGCGTTGTTCCTGCGCGCCCGGTCGCCCTGAAACGTATCGGTCCGACTTGGCACCGTACCTAAGGTTAGGACCGTCCCCTTCAGCAATGGTGTTTCACTGCCGCTGCTCCCGCCGCTCGAGAATTCCAGACCGTCTCCACTCCACACGGGGAACCTGAAAAGGCGAATTGGAACCACGGATTCCCGACCTTATTCGGCCTTGGCGCCAGCTTCACGTCGCATCGACCAGACGGGGAAACCTCCGGGTATTTCGGATTCCTCCACCACCCGGAATCCATGGCGGAGGTAGAAGCGCACGTTCTCCTCCGCAGCGGTTTCGAGATAGCAGGCGAGACCCGCTTTCTTCGCCTCCGCCAAAATGGGTTGCATCAGGTGTCCGCCGACACCGCGGCGTTGCCAGGCGGGATCGACTCCCAGGATCATCAGATACCAGTGCGGTTCGGGGGCGTGACGCGAATGGACTTCTTGAAAATGAGCCATCACGGCCATGAACCGGCCGAACGCCTCGAGGCCCATTTCCGCGGGTGCCGTATCGAAGCCGGCCGCTGAGAGGCGTTCTGGCACCATATCGGATTCCCCAGGGCGCAGCCAGACTGCCCCCCCCGTCGTCGGAGTTCCGGCTGCCTGGACGTCTCCCCACAGGACGCCGTAACGCGCGCCGCAGGTCATGAACCAGGTGAGAGCTTGTTGTTCCCGAACCGGATCGCCAAAGATGTGGCGCATCATGGGATCGGCGACAAAGGCCCGACCGAGCGAGAGGCCCAGCGCGGGAATGTCGTCAGTCGTGGCGAGGCGCAAAGACGGGAGAGCGCTATTCATGGGCCGCGAGTGGGACAAATTCTGCCAGCCAGATCAATGCACCCTTCGGCCCAGATCAGGCATCTTCTTGAAACGATCCAGCACCGAGGCTTGCCATTTTTCCGCGTGATCGGGTTCCACGGCGGCGGGTGACGTGGTGGCGGCGGATTCCGGAGCCGGCGACAACGGTGGTGCTGACGCGGCCGCGGATGGCGACGAGGCAGGGCGTCGTTGGAAGTACGAGCCTTCGCCCAACAGAGTGGACAGGGTCGGCGAAGCGGAAGGTGTCACGGAGATCGCCACCGGAGTTGAGGCGGAAGGCAACCCGGTGGCCCCGGGTGATTGCCAACAGAGGCGGAGGGTGGGCTGCGGTCCTACCTCCACCCGCAGGCGCCGATACTGAAGGCCGGGCAGAGCCAAAGCATCCGCCATCGCCTCGGCCTTGATCAGTGAGGCCAGCAACCCATGCAAACCCGGTCGGGTCGCTTGGGAGGCCAGCAATGACTCCAACCGCGTGGCCGGCACGTCGTCCACCTTGTCGAGCAGCACGAACAGGCGTTGCACTGGATCGACCTCCATCTCCACTCCGCCGATCTGGTAGCCCGCTTCCCGGAGCGTGGCCGCCTCGCTAAAAATCTCCGCCAGCAAGGCGGCGACCCCCTGGTCGCTGTCGGCGCGCAGTCCGGCCACGTTGACCTGGACGTCCCGCCGAAGCTGCTGCAACTGGCCGGCCGTTTGGGCGACCACTTCACGGACTTCGGCCAGGCGGGCCGGGGCTTTCTCCACGGCCTGCTTCAACTGGGCGGCCTGCCGGCCCAGGTTTTGGATTCGTCCAAGCATTTCTTTCATAAGCGTAGGATTCAGGGGTGTTCAGTCCGTTTCTTCGGTGGGGTTTCCGGGGAAGGGGACGACTTCGTGTCGGCCGGTTGGGCAGCGGCCAAGACTTCGTTAAAGCGGTCCAGGAAGGCGCGCTCATTGGCGAGCATCTCCTGGGTCAGTTCGATTTCCACCGTCCCTTGTTTGGCCCGGGCGGTCAGCAATTGCTCCACGTTCCGGACGTGGTCCCGCTGCCGGGCGGCGATGTCCTTCAGCGTGGCGAGCGTGCTGTGGATCATCTCCAGCTCGTGCATCACACTGGTGACGCGGTCCGCCATCGTGCCGGAATGCACCGCGGTGATGGCGCGGCTTAGGTCCTCCCGCAGCCCAGCCAATTCCCGGCTGAGCAGGGCCGCCGTATCGGATGCGGTGTCGGGAACCGGTGGAGGCGCGGAAGGGAGCGAAGTCAGTTTCTCCGCGAGTACCGTGCGCAGGGCGGTCAGTTCCTGGCTCAGCGTGCCGAGATCCAACGACACCGCTGGCGGAGGAGCGGACGGCGGTTTTTCCAGGGCGCTGTGAATGGCCTGCAACCCCTGTCCCAACGGCGCAAGATCGAGGGGTGGGGCCGGCGGCCGGCGGAGCTGCGCCTCGAGGGTCTGCTGGATGGATTCCAACCCCACCTGAAATCCGGAGAGCTGCGCGACCACCCGACCGACGGAATCCCCTTGGTCAATACCGCGGGAATGCTGGTTCCGCTGGAAGGTGCGTTTGATTTCGTCCCAGCGCGTCTGTTCTTCGTCGGTCAGTCGGTTCACCAGTTCCTTGAACTTGAGAAGATTGGCTTCGGCGCCGGTGGTCAGGGTTTGCGATTCGCCGCGGTAGTGGTCCAACACCAGGTCGGCGACTTCCTGTTCGTTCATGATGGGCACCACCTTTTCGGTCAGGCGGTTCAGGTTGCGATAGGAACCCTGCAGACGGAACGGAGGCTCGGTGCGGAACTCGTCGGCTTGCGCGGCGGAATGGATGTATTCCTGGTTCACCCGCAGCACGATCTCACGAATGACGATCAAGCGGGACAGGACCGCCAGGATCTCCGCGACTTCCTGCGAGGAGTAGCTTCCCTCGAACGTTCCACCGTCGCGTTGTCCCTGGTTGGCCAGGCGGATGAAGGCCTGGATGTCTTTCTGGCTGCGGTGGGCGAGCGGGGCGAGGACGGGATTGGAGGTGACGGCGTTCTCCAGATAGCTGTCCTTAAAGTAGCTAGGGTTGCCGCCGATGATGTCGCCCAGGTTGTAGGTGTCGGCACGGTTGGCCAGCATGTCCGGGATTCTGAACTTCTGGCCGCTTTCGGTGTAAGGATTGCCCGCCATCACCACCACCACCTTGCGTCCCCGCAGATCGTAGGTGCGCGAGTTTCCGCGCCAGACGCCCTCGATCTTCCGTTGGGCATCGCAGAGCGAGATGAACTTCTGCAGAAACTCGGGCGAGCAATGCTGAATGTCGTCCACGCACAGCATGACATTGTCCCCCATTTCCAGCGCGAGATTGAGCTTCTGGATTTCCTCGCGGGCCGCGGCATTGGGGGCTTCCTCCGGATCGAGGGAATTGACGTCGTGTCCGAGCGCCGGGCCGTTCACTTTGACGAAGACGATGCCCAGCCGGGCGGCCAGGTATTCGAGAAGCGTGGTTTTGCCGTAACCAGGCGGCGAGATGAGCAGGAGCAAGCCCATCAGGTCGGTGCGTTTCTGGTCACCGGCGGCGCCGAGTTGCTTGGCGAGGTTGTCGCCGATCAAGGGCAGATAGACCTGGTCGATCAGTTGGTTGCGCACGAATGACGAAAGGACGCGCGGACGAAACTCTTCCAACCGCAGCCGCTTTCGTTCGCGCTCGATCACCTGCTGCTTGGCGTGGTGATACCGTTCGAACTGCGGCACCACTTCGCGCTCGTGGTGCCGGAGGCGTTCCTGGAAATCGAGATAGTCGAACGAATAAGAACCGCCCTGGAGCAGCGGGTGATTGCCGCGCAGCCCCTCCAGCGTCCGGGAATTTTCGGCGGTGACGACGGTGCGATTGAACTCGGAACCGCAGAATTGAACGGCCACCACTTCCTCCAAAAAACGAGCGGAGTCGGGCCGTTCGAGCAGGAACCCGCGAATCCAGTCGCGGACCAGTTCGAGTTCGCTGGCCGGATGCGCCGCCAGGGCCGCCCGTCCCTGCTGGTAAACTTCCTCGCGGCCCTTGGCGGCGAGGTATTGGAGGAAACCTGCCGAAAGCCGGTCGGCCTCGTGACTCACCACGAAGGTGTCGCCCGAAGTCAGTTCGTGGAACAAATACTCTCCGGCCAAACCCGCGAGTTCGGCCGGATACAAGCCGGTGGATTCCAGGAAATCGGCGACGAGGTTCTGGAGACCCGCGACGTAGTCCTGTTGCACAGCGTCGCCGGGGAACAGGCGATTTCGTTCGGCGAACCCGTTCAACTTCGCCCGCCACAGTTCCCGCGTTTCCGCCGCGAGGAACCGATGCCAGAACACCACGGCACACGCCCGGGCCGCGGGGGCAAAGCGCCCCAGTCCGAGCCCGGCCTGCGTTTCCAACAGCGCCTGGAGAATCAGCGCGCCATCCTGGTCGTGGATTCCCCGGGTGTAGCCTTCCTGATAGCGCGACGAGGCAAACGCTTCGATCAACGCCAACCGCTCTTCCGCCGAAAGGGCGAGCACGTCACTGACAGACTGTCGGGCGGCGCCGGACCCCGGCGCTTCGAGGGATTGCTGAAAGCGAAAGGCCAGGTACTCCGCCCGATAGACGTCACGGGTTTCGGACACGACTTCCTGGTCCCAGACCGACCGCGTCGCCAGCAGCGTTTCATCCGTGATTTCTTCGAAGAACTTGGTGCTGGTCAGGTGCAGATAAGGCCGGCCGTTCTGCTGGACGATCGTGAGGTCCAGCGGCTGGGTGTTGATGTTGAAGTGATGGCGGCCGAGTTGGATCACGCCCTCGCCACCGCGGAACAGTTCCTGCCGATCCTTGAGTTGCCGCACCGCCTCTTGCTGGACGCTCTTGAGGCGGCCCTGCAGGTCGTCGGCCTTGACCGAATCCTCTAGCGCCAGCAGTTGCTCGATCGTCTCACGGACCTTGGCGGTCATCAGGTCCGACGCCATGTAGGAGTTGATCTCCTCGATGGTCTTGAAGCCGTTGAGCCGGTTCTGAATGACTTTGAGGATGCGTTCAGCCGCGGTCAGAAGGGCGCCCGCCTTCCGGTTGCGCTGTTCCACCAAGGCCAGTTTCCGCTGCTCGAAGGCTTCGTAGAGCGAGGTGCGTTTCTCGGCCAGTTGAACCGCGTATTCCTCGAAATCGGCGAAGGTGCCCTCCAGCTCCTCCAACTGCACGGTGAGCCGGTTCAGGTATTCGTCACAGCGGGCGGGTGTCGTGCAAAGGTCGAGATAGCTGGAGGCCGACTGGCTCAACAACTTCATCTGCGCGTTGAACTGAGCGGCGCCTTCGGAAGCGACCAGGCTCTGAAGGCGGTTGCGCAACGCGGCCTTGGCTTGGTTCAACGTCGAGTAGATGGCGGTGATGCCATCGATGATCCGCGTGGCCTCGGTGGCATCCTCGATCTGCAGGCTGTTGACGATTTCGATGAGCAGCTCCAGTCCGGCTGCCAACTCGCCGACTGCCTGCTCGATCTTCCGGCCGTCGGCGGCCTTGGTGACTTCATCCACCGCGGCTAGTTGTTCCTGGGCCTGTTTCCGATGCGGATCGAGGGCCGCGGGTTGCACCAGAAACTTCACGCAGGCCCGGGAAAGTTCATCAGCCTGGACCACCACCACTTCTTCAATGGTCGCCAATTGCGCCGGATCAACATACCGGACTTCCTTGAGCGTGATCAGTTCGCCGCGGAGATGACGGAGCGCGGATAAGTTCTGGACGAAATCCTCGAGGGCTCGGAATCCCGCCCGGCGAATCGCATTGATTCGTTCCTCGCACCGTTGGCGTACATCGGCCACTCGCTGCTGCGCTTCGCGTTGCAACCGGCGGACCTTGTCGAACTCATCCACGGCCTGGTCCGCCGCCGCCTGAACCTCGCGCAACGCCGCGTCCAGCTCGAATCCGTCGGGACTGCCCAGCCACGGATAGGCGTCGAGGAGCGCCTGACAGCGCCGGACCAGATCGACGTACAGCTCGGCGTAGGGCTGGTCCTGCCCGATCAGCGTGAGGATCTCGTTGGTCTCCGCCAGGCAGCGCACCACCTCCTTGTTGCCCACGCGGTGCAGGAACGCGTCGGTCTGCCCCGGTGGCTCATGTCCCAACTGGTAGAACGGAGTTTGACGCAACTGCACCTGGTGATGCTTCTGCGCTTCGCCATCCGCGCGGAACAGCAGCAGGTGACCGTCGGCGAACAGGGAGAAGCCATGGCAGGTGATTCGCTCCTCCACGCGCTGGATGATCAGGCGGTAGGGCATGAGGACGTATTCGCCCGTTTCCCGGCTGTAGAAGACGTACAGGGAATCCTCACCATTGGGCGCGTGAATCACCCGCTCCAGGGTCAGGCCCTGGTCACGCGCCTCGAACAGCTTCAGCCCGCCGGTCGCCAGGTAATATCCGGACGGGAAAATAAGGCCATGCTCCTCCGGTAGCAGAGCGCAGGACTGGCCCAACGAATCCACCCGGACGGCCGACTGCTGCTTCTCGTCGAAGATCAGGTAACGCGCCGTCGGTTCCTTGTAGGGTCGGATCTTCAGCAGGATGAGATGATCCAGAATGGCGTAGGCGATTTCGGCATCGTCCACCTTCTGATATCGGTCCACCACTGGCTCGGAATAGATGCCCTCTCCGGTGGCCGTGTTGTCTTCGACCTTGATGGTTAGATCGCCCCCCACGCACTCGACGAACACGCGGTCTTCGATGGAGACGTGCGGATGATCGCCGTAACGGAAGGACTCGCGGTCGGGAATCAGCCAGCGGAATTCGTACTGGGGCGGGAACCCGCTCCGGCGGTACTCGGCTTCGCTGCGGCCGTCCAGGAAGCGCAACTGCCCGCCGTTGAACTCCCATTTGCAGACCGAGATATCGTTGGGACCCGGCCCGATCTGAAACACCATGTAGAGGGTGTTTCCCAGCAGGGAGAATTTCGCAAACGCCGCCTTTTGATAGACGTTGTAGAGCCGCTTGAAGTCCGTGAGAAACTGCCGGTCTTGCAACGGCTCCAACTCCGCCTCGCGGAACGTCCCGGTCTCCTCATCGCGATGATACACCGCGAAGACATCGCCCAGTTCCATCTCCTTCTTGAGACCGAAGTGGACGTTGAAGCCGAACAGGAATCGTCCGCGGCCCAACTGCACCATGTCGCGGGGAATACAATTGTGCGAGGTGGTGATCCGGTCGGCCTGCAGCAGCTTGAATTCGACGGAGCCGAATACTTCCTGCCGCCGCGCATCCAGCCGCGCCATCCGCTCCCGCAACCGGTCGCCTTGCTTCTGCAGACGCTGGCGGATGATTTCGTAGGTCGCGCTGCCGAGGGTTTCGGCACCAGGCGAGGCGGACGGCGGCGGCGAGGCGGCCGTTGAATCGAGGGACGGCGCGGTGGCGGGTTCGGCCATGACGGATTCGAGGAAGGAGAATCTGCCGGGGAAATCGGACGCCGACCGGCGCGCCGTTCCCCGGCGTCATCCGCAGTCACGCTCAGGTCTTTTCCAGTACGGTGGTCGCGGGGGCCGCGGCCAATCCCTGATCCCGGGCCAGGCTCAGGGCCGAGTTCAGCAGCGACTTGAGGGCGTCATCATCGGTCTTCGCGATGAGGCGGCCCAACAATGCCGCCACGGTGAGGTTCTTGAGATCCTCGGTCTTGATGCCGAAGTCGCTGATCCACTGGCGGAGCTGTGACTTGAACCGGGCTGGGTCGCCATTGAAGAACGTTTCTTTGATGTCAGATAACGTCTGGCTGTTCTGCACGGTCCGGTCCACCGCCTTCCCCGTTCCCACGGCGCGGACCACTTTCTCGAAGAAGTCGTTCTCGCCCCCGACGATGTCGATCCGGGCGTGTTTCAGGGCTTCGCCCACGACGGAGGAATGGGCCTGGGCGATCTCGCGCTGAACGTGGATGGATGCCAGTTCCACGTCGCGCTCTTTGGCGAGGCGGAGCCGGAATTCCTCGTGCTGCTGGCCAGCCTCGTGCAGGAGCTTCATGGCCTTGGCCTTTTCCTCGATGGCCTTGGCCTCGGCCAGCCCACGAGCCTCGATGCCGGTGGCGGCGGCGGTCTCCTTTTCCTTGATCCCTTCCGCCTCGGCTTCGGCCTGGCTTTGGGTGACCTCGGCATGAATCGCTCCCTTGGCTTTGGACACTTCCGCTTCGGCCAGCCCGAATTCCCGCAGGGCCACGGCCTCGGCCTTCCGAGCACCGGCCTTCGCGATGATGACCTTGGCGTCGGCCAAACCGGGGGCCGCTTCCCTGGCGGCGACGCCCTCGGCCTCCTGCTCGGCGGCAATGCGGCGCTTCTCGGACGCCTTGGCTTCGGCGTCAGCCATCGTTTGCAGGCGTTCGGCTTCCCGCAGCGCTACCTCCCGCGAAGCCTCGGCGGCCGTGATGACCCGAATCTTCTCGGCTTCAGCCAGATTTCGCTCGGAGTCCTTCTGGGCTTCCGACGCAACGACCTTCACCACCTGGTCCTTCTTGGCGTTCATCTCGGCCTCGATGAGCGTGACTTCGCGGACCCGTTCCGCGGTCATGCGGGCCTCGATGTTGAGTTTCTCCTCGGCCTGCTGAACGACCGCTTTCTGTTCGGCAACCACGATGGCGCGCCGGCGTTCCACCTCGACCGCGGCGTCGGCCACTTTGACCTCCTTGTCCATCTCGGCGAGCGAGACCGTGCGTTCGCGGCGGACCCGCGCCTCTTCACCTTCCTGGGCTGCCTCCTGCTCGAGACGCTGCTTTTCCTTCCGGACCGTGAATTCGCGTTCCTGGACGGCGCGGTTCATATCCTCCGTGCGCAGTCGAATCGATTCCTCTGCTTCGAGCCGCTTCCCTTCGACCTCCTGCCGGCGCATCTCGATCACCTTGCGCGCCTCAGCCTCTTCGTTGGCCTGGACCTCGGTGATGGCCCGAGATTGCTTCGCGGTGTCCTCGTCGTTGCGCCGCTTCTGCTCGCGCCGCGCGATGTCGGCATCGGCGTCCTCCTTCTCCACCTGCACCGACGCCCGCTGCGTGTGCTCATTGGCGATGACGCGCTCGCGCTGAGTGATTTCGGTGATCTTCTTGATGCCCTCGGCGTCGAGGACGTTGTTGGGATCGTGCTGCTCCAACGGCGTCTGCTCCAGATAGTCGATGGCCACGTCTTGCAGCAGGAAGCCGTCGAGATCCTTGCCGATGGTGTCCTGGATCTGGTCCCGGAACTTGATCCGCTCGGTGAAGAGCTCGTGGAACTCCATTTGTTTGCCGGCGGTTTTGAGGGCCTCGGAAAACTTGGCCTCGAACAATTCGCGAAGCTGCTCCTGGTCGGCCACGCGTTCCGGTGTCAGCATCTGAGCCACCTTGCGAACACTCTCTTCGGTGGCCTCCACCCGGATGTAGAACGCCACGGTGATGTCGGCCCGGATGTTGTCTTTGCAGACCAGGCCGTCTTTGCCCTTGCGCTGGATCTCGATCTTTTTCACCGAGATGTCCACGATGTGGTAGTTCTGGATCATCGGCAGGCGGAGCATCCAATCGAAGGAAACCTTGAGTCCGCCGAAGCCGGTGGTGACGCCGGCGCGGCCCGGTTGGATTTTGCGAACACAGACCAAGGTGAGGAGTCCGGAAGCCATCAGGGCCAGGATGATCAGGATGGTGATGATGATAGTAGCCACGGTGACGGAGTGTTGGAGTGGATGGTGGTCGGTTTTCGTCTTTCCTGGGCCGGCATCCCGAGTGGGTCACACCGGCGGGGAACGGAACGGTGCGTGGCTATCAAACCTGTGCGCGAAGGGCCACTGGAATTCAGCGGCGCAAATCGAATCGGGTGTCTCGTGCGTGGGGCTTTGCCGCGACGGCGATGGGGATGCGGAAAGCTCCAAAAACCAAGTTCCAAGCTCCAAAGAAGCTCCAAAAACCTAAGCTCCAACCTCCCGGTTTCCGCCTGAACCGTCCCTGAGACCGGCCTTGGGGGGGGCGGGGCACCTGGAGCTTGGAGCTTCTTTGGAGCTTGGAACTTGGTTTTTGGAATTTGGAATTTGAAGCTTTCCCCGCCCTCCCCGCGACAGATGTCCCCTGTTTCCTGCCGATCTTTAGGCTCACCCGCCGCCAAACAACTCCGGCGCCACTGCGTTGGCCAAGGTGCGTGAGCGGCGGAGGATCTCCTCCGCGCGGTCACAACGCAGGGCCGATTCCGCCATGGTGGCCGCCTCGCTCCGCCGAAGCCGGCGCAGCAGGAATTTGGCGGCCGGGATCAAGGCCGGGGTGGCGCTCAACTCATCCACGCCCAGGCCCACCAAGAGCGGGATGACCGCAGGATCCCCCGCCGTTTCGCCACACACCCCCACCCAACGCCCATGGGCTCGCGCCGCTTCGACCGTCATGCGGATCAAGCGGACCACGGCTGGATGGGTGGGAGAATGCAGCGAGGCCACCCGTTGGTTCAGCCGGTCCACCGCGAGCGTGTATTGCGTCAGGTCGTTCGTCCCTAAGCTGAAGAACGAAACGTGCGGCGCCAGTTCGTGCGCGATCAAGGCGGCGGAAGGCACTTCGATCATCATGCCGGTCTCCATCTGAGGATCGAAGGCGAGTCCTTCCTGACGCAGCATTTCGCGGCATTCGGCCAGCAGTACATTGGCGGCCAGCAGCTCATCCACCGAGGAGATCATCGGGTACATGAGCTTCACGTTCCCGTGCGCACTGGCCCGCAGGATGGCCCGCAGTTGCGTTCGGAAGAGAACCGGTTCCGACAGACTGATACGGATGGCGCGCCAGCCGAGGAAGGGATTCTGTTCGGTGGTCGAGGTTCCGCCGGGCAACTTGTCCCCGCCGAGATCGAGGGTGCGGATGACCACCGGGGCCGGAGCGAGGGCTTCGGCGACGGCGCGGTAGGCGGCGTACTGCTGTTCCTCGTCGGGAGCGGCCGTGGCGTTCAGGAACAGGAATTCCGTGCGGAACAAGCCCACCCCCTCGGCGCCGGCCTCCCGCACGGCCGCCACTTCGCTGGGCTCGTCGATGTTGGCGGCCAGCGTCAGGCGCGCGCCGTCAAAGGTGACGGCCGGCTGCTCCCGCAAGTCGCGCAGCCGGACCTCCAGCGCCGCGCGGCGTTCACGCATCTGACCGAACTGAAACAGCGTTCCGTCAGTCGGGTTGACAATCAGTGTTCCACCGTGGCCATCCAGCAACGCGTATTCCCCCGAGCGGACGCGTTTGGAAATGTCCCGGAGCCCCACCACCGCCGGAATTCGCAGCTTGCGAGCCATGATCGCCGTGTGGCTGGTCAAACCGCCGCCGTCCGTGGCGAAACCGAGCACCTTGGTGCGATCCAATAGCGCGGTGACGCTGGGAGCCAGGTCCGGTGCGATCAGAATCACCGGCTCGGTTAGACGGGTCAGATCGTAATCCGCCCCGCCCACTAAATTGGTGATCAGACGCTGGGTGACGTCGCGGACATCAGCCGCGCGTTCGCTCAGATAGGCGTCGTGTAATTCAGCCAGCGCGGCGGCGAACCGGCGCGCCACGGCTTGAACCGCATACTCCGCTCCGTGCCGTTCGTCCTGGATCGAACGGGTCACTTCCTCCAACAGCGTGGGGTCCTCCAACACCAGCATGTGGGCGTCGAAGATGGCGGCTTCCGAGGCCCCCAGGGCCGCGGAGACCTTCCGCTGGATTTCCCGAATTTGCTGTCGGGTGGTCAGCAGCGCCTGCTGCAAGCGAGCGAGCTCGGCTTCGACTTCCGACGGCTTGATTTCTCGGAAGGGGATTTCGGACTGACCGGAACTCAGACGAAAGACTTTACCATGGACCACCCCCCCGGCCGCCGCCTGGCCGACATAACGGCGTTCTCCGGTGGAAGTGGCGTCGGGCATGTCCAAGTGAAGTGGTACGGTGGAATTCACGAAAGGGTCAATTGAGGTTCACCGGGCTCGGCGCGAATTCAGGACGCTCCACCGCCGGTGCGGACCAATGATTCGACCGGTCACGTCGATGCTCCTCCCGCCGGTCCCAGCGTCAGAAAGTTCTTCAGGATCTGGCGCCCGTTCTCCGTCAGGATGCTTTCGGGATGAAACTGCACGCCCCAGATCGGCCGATCCCGGTGCCGGAGCCCCATGACTTCGTCCTCGGCCGTCCACGCGGTGATCTCGAGTTCGGGTGGCAACGAATCCTTCCGCGCGACGAGCGAATGGTAACGGGTGGCGAGAAACGGATTGGGCATGCCCGCGAACAAGTCCTGGTTATCGTGCAAAATCGGCGAGGTCTTGCCATGCATCATCCGGTAGTTGACCCCCACCTGGGCGCCGAAGGTGTGCGCGATGCACTGGTGGCCAAGGCAGACTCCCAGAATCGGAACGCCCCGGTCGGCGAAGGCCCGGATCAACTGGTTCGACAATCCCGCCTCCCGCGGAGAGCACGGCCCCGGGGAGATCAATACCCGCTCGGGCTGAAGCGCGAGCGCCTGGTCCACCGCGATCTCGTCATTGCGGTGAACCTTCAAGTCCACCCCCATCTCGCCCAAGTATTGGACCAGGTTGAAGGTGAAGGAATCGTAGTTGTCGATGACCAGCAGCATGTTTCGAAAACCTAATGACAAGTGGGAGGGAGGGAAAGGTGGTCAGGTGGGACGCGCCCGCGGCCAGGTAAGGATGCCCACCGCGGCCACAATGACGGCAGCGGCGATCCCCATGCGAGGGGTCACGATTTCGCCCAGCAGAATCCAGCCCAGCAAGACCGCCACCACCGGGTTCACGTAGGCATAAGTCGAGACGCGGGCCGGCGTGCTGACTTCGAGCAACCAGACATAAGCGCTGAACGCAATCCACGACCCGAACACGATCAGGTATCCGACGGCGGCCAGCGACGAGAGCGAGAGCGCACGAACATCGAACCGGGCCATCTCGCCCCGTGCTCCGGCGATCACCAGCATGACGGTGCCCCCGGCCAGCATCTGCACTGCCGCCGCCATCCAGGGGGAATCAGGACGGGGGGTGAGACGGGCGAGTGTCGAACCTCCGGCCCAACACATCGTCGCCACCAGCAACGCCATGGCCCCGGCGCCGTCGAGGGCCGCCGCGGAGCCATGGGGTCCGCTCCGCAGGACCAGGAGAGCCACGCCGGCCAACCCGGTGAACACGCCGAGCCACACGACCCAACCCGGACGTGACCCCCCCGGGCGCAGCCAATCGAACAGGGCAAACCAGACCGGAGCGGACGCGATGAACAGAGCGGCGGTGCTGGAGGGCACCCGTTGTTCCGCCCAGTTCACCAGCCCGTTGCCCCCGACCAGCATGATGGCTCCCGCCACGCTGCAATTCCACCATTGCCGGGGGGTTGGCCGGGTGACTCCACGGAGTGCGAGCACGCCGAACAGTGCGCCTCCGGCCACCAGGAACCGTACGGCCCCCAACAGGAAGGGTGGTACGGTCTCCACCGCGATGCGGATGGCCAGGTAGGTCGAGCCCCAGATCAAATAGACCGCCGCAAAGGCGGCGACGAGCAAGACTCGGGAGGGAGTGGTTCGAACCGAACTGGAGAGCGGCAGAGTCATGGACGGATTGGGATGAGGCTCGAACTCCCCGAGAGCTGGACCGGCGGAAACGAAAAACCCGCCGGCCACAGGCCCGGCGGGTTTTCGAGAAGGTACGAAGGTGGTTTCAATCTCGATTTCCCGCGGGCAGACCCGGCCACTTGGCCGGAAGAATCGGCCACGCCATGGCGACACGGTGTCCCCCTACCGGGGTACCGCTGACCAAGATGACGAGACAAACCTTCATTCGCTACGCGTGATGATCCACGAGAGGCGACCAACCTGTCAATGATCGGTGTCGCCCTTTCCATTTTATCTGGTCCGAGAACGAGTTGCGCCCGAACCGCGTTCGGCGCTATTGGTTGTCGGCACAAACGTTAATCAAGATTCCCATGAGCGAGAACGAATTGACCGCCGACAAGATTGCCGGAGAAATGAACGCCCTGGTGCAGGATGCCGAGGCGCTGCTGGACGCCACCGCAAGCCACACCGATTCGCGGATTACCGAGATTCGTAATCGGCTCTCCGGTGCCGTGGCCAAGGCGCGCGTCACCTGCCAGGATCTGCAAGGGCGGGCGACGGCGCAGGTCCGGCGTGGCTTGGAACAGACCGACGCGACGGTGCGGTCCCATCCTTGGGAGTCCGTCGGTGTCGCCTTCGCCGCCGGCATCGTGTTGGGGGTGCTGGTGGGCCGCCGCTGAGGGGGCCATGAGCGAATCCGCCGGATCGCGTGGGTGGCTCGCGACGATTCGCGGGCTCGGTTCCACCGTGTCCGCCACGATCGCGAACCGGATCGAGTTGCTGCTGGTGGAGCTCCAGTTGGAGCGGGCGCGGTTCATCCACATCCTCGTCCTATTGCTCGTTACTCTCGCGTTCGCGTTCCTCTGTGTCTCGCTGTTGACCGCGACGCTGGTGGTGTTGCTGTGGGACTGGCATCCAGTCGTGGTTTTGTTGGTGCTCGGCCTATTGTACGGGACGGGGGCGTGGCTGACGGCGCGGAAAGCCAAGGAACTACTAGCCCTCGAGGCGTTTTCCGGCTCGCTGGGAGAACTCAAAAAGGACCAGACATGGCTGAACCAGACCTTCTCCAGGCCCTCGAACTCCGACGACGACTCCTCCTCGCTGAAAGCGAGCTGAACCGGCTGTCGTTTCAGCAGGGTCTGACGGACTTGCGGAAACAAACCCGGTGGCTGAGCGATCTGCGCGGCGCGGCGCCTTCCAGCCATCCCTTCCTCAAGATGGCGGCGCCCGCAGCGGGCCTCCTTGCGGCTGGAACGTTGCTCCGGCGCGGCACCTTCTTCGGGCGAGTTTCCGGGCTGCTGAAACTGGCCGGGGTGGTTTACCCCTTGGTCCGCCAATGGCACCTAAAGCGGAAGCGCTGATCAGGCGGGTTGCGAGGCCCCAGCCGTTTCCTGGCGCGCGTCGAGGAACCGCCTTAGTTCCGTGGCGAGCGTTCCCCCAAAACCGGGCACCTGCTCGAGGTCGGCCACGGTGGCCAGGCGCAGGCGTTGCACGGATCCAAATCGCTTGAGCAACGCCTGCTTCCGTCCGTCGCCAATACCGGGAAATTCATCCAGGATGCTCTCGGATATCTTCCGAAGCCGCAGTTGGGCGTTGTAGGTGTTGGCGAAACGGTGGGCCTCGTCGCGGATGCGCTGGAGCAGTTTCACGGCCGGACTGTCCAGACCGGGACGCAGCGGTTCCGACCGGTCAGGCAGGTGAATTTCCTCGAATTCCTTCGCCAAACCAAGGATGGGGATATCGCTCAATCCCAGCTTCGCCAGCTCAGCACAGGCCGCGTTCAATTGACCCTTGCCGCCGTCGATGAGAATGAGGTCAGGCAAACGGGCCTTGGAAGGGGGCTTAGGTATCCACGGTAGTGTGTTAGCCTCAGGTTCCGCACTCACCCGGTTCGCAGCCGAGACGGCGGCCGCGTCCGTGTCGGGCTTGACCCCGCCGTGACGCTGGACGTGGCTGACGTCGTCGATGGCGCGCTGGAGCTCGGCCGGACTGGCTTCGCCCCCTTCGGCGGCGGTTCCCCGTTCGGGCCTTCCCTCCCTCACTTCGCGGAGCAATCGCGAATACCGGCGACGGATCGTCTCCGCCATGCTGGCAAAGTCGTCCTGCTGAGTGACGGACTTCATGCGGAACCGCCGGTAGTTCGCCCGGTCGGGGCGTCCGTGCCAGAAGCTGACCAGGGAAGCGACCAGGAACGTCCCGCTGATATTGGAGATATCGAAGCCCTCGATGCGGGCGGGCGGTTCGGGAAGGCTAAGAAGAAGGGCCAATGCGCGCAGATCCACCTCGGGATTGATGGCGACGGGCAGCTTGTAAGGAATGCGTTCGAACTTCTCGGTTTTCTGCGTGGTCCGCTTCAGATCTTCGAGGGCATCGCGCAACTGGGCCGCCTTCTCGAACTCCAGGTTGGCGGCCGCTTTCCGCATTTCCGCCTCGAGATCCGTCCGCAGTTCCTCCGTCTGTCCCTGCAGGAACTCGACCCCGGCGCGGACCTGTTGGAGATACTGTTCACGAGTGACGTTACCGATGCAGGGGGCGGTGCAGTGCTTGAGGTTGCCGTAGAGACAGTGCCGGTAGTCGGCTTCGCCCGGGGTCAGCGGGCGGCATCCGCGCAGATGAAACTTCCGGCGCATCAAGGTGAGCGCGCGCCGGACGCTTCCGGAATGGGCAAAGGGTCCGAAGTAGAGGCAGCCGTCGTCTTTGCGGAGGCGGGTGAGGGTGAAACGAGGAATGGGGTCGTTCAGGTTGACCTTGAGGAGCAGGAACCGTTTGTCGTCTTTGAAGTCGAGGTTGAACCGGGGTTGGAAATCCTTGATGAGACGGCCTTCGAGCAGCAGCGATTCCGGTTCGGACTTCACGACATGCCAGTCGAAATCGTGGATGGCCTCGACCAGGGCGTTGAACTTCAGGTCCCAACCCATGCGCCGCGAGGGGTGGAAGTACTGGGAGACACGTTTGCGCAGATCCCGGGCCTTGCCGATGTAGATGACCGTGCCGAAGCGGTCTTTGTGCAGATACACCCCGGGCCGATGAGGCACCTGGGAGAGTTTGTTACGGATATGGTCGGTGACGGGCATGTGCCGGAACGCATTGAAGCTAGCTCCGTCGCCGGAAGGGAACAATCGGCGGCGTCAGCCCGGTCCGGGGGACAGGCCTTGGAATTGGTGCTTCCGGCAGGAGACAGGCATCGGTTGTTGTTGGGGGGCGAAAGCTCAAAGTTCAAAGTTCAAAAGAAGCTCCCAGGGCCAAAATCCAACCCTCAAGTTTCCCAAGTTGGTGACGTAGCTCGACCGGGAAGGGGGCGACCGAAGCTCTTTCCCAACGCCCCGCTTAAAGGACGGTTCTGTCGGGAATCGGGAGCTTGGATCTTCTTTTGAACTTTGAACTTTGAATTTGGGAAGGAGCTCGGCCTGCCGTTTAAGGACCCAATTGCGCCCATTGGGAGGCGTGGGCGCGGAACGGGACCCCGAATCCTCCGTCACTTCGGCTCGCTGGTCCGTTGGGCGAGCCACTCGAAATCTTCCGTGGCGGAGGATGGAACGGGGAAGGGGAGGGGGCCGGAATTGGGACGACCGCTGCGGCGGGTGGAGAAGGCCTCCCATCGGCGTGCTTCCACGTGGCCGTCCATGAACGCCAGGTTGCCCGAGCCACTGTGGTAGGACGCCGGCAAATGCAGCCACTCGAACTCCAGGAGGGGGTTGAAGAAATAGCCGTCCGCGATGCTGTCGGCATTCTCATCCAGAAACGTGAAGATGCCACTGGGACTGGAAAGATCGGAGAGCCGCTCATACTGCCGGAAGCCAGGGTTCCATCGATTGAACAAGTTGGTCCGGGTGCCGGTGGAATCGCCGACCATGGCGTTCAAAGACATGCTCCGCACCCGGCGGGACCAGCCGGCCTCGCGTTGCACCTCGCTCAGGATGCGGTCGGACGGACAGACGAACACTTGCACGCCCCGATCAAGGTAAGGAGCCAAGGGTGAATAGGCGAGGAAGCCGAGGTTGGTGTTCCCGCGTTCGAGCCCCCAAGTCATCAGATTGTTGACCCAGTTCTGGTTGAGATTCAGGTCGGTCAATCGATAGGGGCGGCCGGTATCGAGATTGACCACCAAGCGGTCCCGGTTGTCGTGGGCATAGAGCAGCAGCGCGCTCTGCATCTGACGAACGTGGTTGGCACACGCGAGGCCGGTGGCTTTGGCGCGCACGCGGGTCAAGACCGGGAACAGCATGCCGGCCAGCAGCGCGATGATCCCCACGACGACCAGCAGTTCGATCAACGTGAACGCCACCGGGCCCCGGTACGACCGGGCCGAATGGATGGATCGAAGGGCGTTCACGTCTGCTATCTTTCGACCTTGGACGCCCTTTCTGTCAATGGCCGTTGCGTGCGGACCAGCAGTTCTCATTTTGAGAGAGTGGCCTGAAGGGAGGCTGGGCGAGGACAAGAAGGAAAAGGGGCGTGATCGGCGAGGCCCGGCGGCCCGGAGGCGGTGCCGGCAAAGCGCGTTGGCTCGACGAACGTCTCCACCAACTCGATGCCGTGTCCGTAGCGTTGGCACCATCCTGGTTCAGACGGCCGAGGACCCGGGCCAGGACATGGCTGGGCAGGTGGGGCACGCGCACCCAGGAGGGGATGAGGAAGCGGGTGTGGTTGGTCAGTCTTCCTCGCCGCCCGCGTACCACGCTTTGCCAGAAACTGAGAGGCACCCGCGCCGGCCGCCGCCTACAACTGGCTTTCGATGGGCAAGAGACGCAACAGCTTGATCTTGAATCGCTGGAACCAGGTGGTGCCCGGGTCGGCGTCGAAACGCTCCTCCCGGCCATTCTCCGTGGCGATCCATTCGAGAGCCGACGAATTTCCGTCCACACCGTCCCGAAGCACCACCTGGTAGCTGAGCTCGAGTGCCATGCCGCGCTCGAAAAGGCCGGCCAGTTTCTCTCCTAATTCGGGGCTCTCGATCACGATGCCGGTCTCGGTGTTCCGCTCGATGGATCGCGGGTCCAGGTTCAGGGAGCCGATGAACACATACCGCCGGTCGGCGACGAGACACTTGGTGTGCAGGCTGGAGTTGGCGGAACCGAAGGCGCGGGTCTCGCGGGTCTGACGGGAGGTATCCGAAATGCGCTTCAGTTCATAGAGCTGGACACCGGCGCGCAGCAGGTCCGCGCGATACGGCGCGTAGCCGCTATGCACCGCGGCCACGTCGTTGGCTTCCTGGGCGTTGGTCAACACCCGCACCGCGACGCCCTCCTCGGTCAGGGACTCCAGATGGCGGACCCCTTCACGGCCGGGAACAAAGTAGGGCGAACAGAGCAGCAGCTCTTGGGTGGGACGCGGTGTCATGCGCCGGATCTGCGCCATCAAGAACTGCTTGCGATCTGCCTTGCGATCGGAAACCACCTTGGCGGGATCGTCCGCCAGGATCGTTGCGGGGGCAAAGTCGAGTTCTAACAGGTTCTCCCGCAGGCGGCGGGGCCACCGGGTGTCCGTCGCCGCCCTGCCGAAGGGCGTGTCGCGAACCGTCTCCAAATGGGCGGCGAGGTAGGCTCGAAACCGATCCAGATCCGCCGGGGTCGGCTGCAGATCCCGGCGGGCGGTGACGGGAATCGACCAGTCGCTGTTCCAATACCGGTCGAAATGATGCTCCGCCTCGGCGGCCACCGGCCCGAGCACCAGCACATCGAGATCGCTGAAGACGAATTCCTCGTGCAACCCGAAGTATTCATCGCCCAGGTTGCGACCGCCGATGATCAGGGCCGCGCTGTCCGCCACCAGCAGCTTGTTGTGCATGCGGTGATTGAGACGCCCGGAGTCCGTGAGGAAGTTCCAGACATACCCGATGCCGTTGCCGCGGTACCGCCACGGATTGAACAGCCGGATCTCCATCCGGGGATGTGAATCAAGCACGGCGATCTTCGGATCGTTGTCTCCGGTGTAGATGTCATCCACGAGGATCCGGACGCGCACCCCGCGGTCCGCAGCCGCCAGGAGACGGCCCAGCAGGACCTTTCCCGAGACGTCGCCATGGATGATGTAGTATTGGACGTCGAGGCTTTCCTGGGCGTTTTCGATCAGGGCGATCCGCGCCGCAAACGCGTCAATGCCGGAGTTCAGCAGGGAGAATCCGGACTGTCCCGGATGCTGGTCCGCGATGATCGCCGCCTGCGCGCCCAGCGGGGTCGAGGCGGACGGTGCCGGCGCGGTGGAGGTCTCCCGGGGATGCGAGAGATCCAGGGTGGAACAGCCCGCCAGCAGCAGGATGGCCATGGCCGCCAGCCTCCAGGCGGCGGCCGATACGGATTGGAGTGTGTTCACGGAGTGTGCGGCAGAAAGCCGGAAAACATGGAGCCGGTTCGGATGGAGGGAATCCCATTTCGCCCCGAGCGACAAGGCCGTCCGCGCAGCAACCGCCGCGCTGGCGTGAGGTGACGCGATGGAGAATTTGGACACGGATTTCAGGAGTCTCACGCAAGGGGAAGGGGAGGGACCGCATGTTGCGGTCCCTGATCAGGTCCGCGCCCCATGTGCCGGAGCGGGAGGGCGCACGGCGACTCTTGGCGCGGGTCTTGGGGTGGTTCACCTGGCTGCGCTTGCTGTGGGTGGATGGCGGCTATAGCGGTCCGGAGTTCGCCCATTGGGTTCGGACCCAGCGGCCCAAACTGAACGTGGAGGTGGTGAGCCGGATCGCCGGGCAGCGCGGCTTTGCGGTCTTGCCGCGGCGCTGGGTGGTGGAGCGGACCTTCGGCTGGTTGATGAAGCAACGCCGCTTGGTGCGGGACTATGAAACGGCCATCCCCAGCGCCGAGACCTGGGTTTCCATCGCGATGATCCGCATCATGCTCCGCCGATGGCCTCGTGCGTCCCCGCCCGTGGTGTTCTCCCCACCCTGGCGGGTTCCCCTTCTTTCCCACACCGCCGAACGGACTCACACCCCAGCTCATTCGACCCGCCACGGCACCCGAGGCGGGCGTGCTCCCCAGACGGGCC
>CAYYSX010000053.1:0-7211 GCA_964474315.1 uncultured Verrucomicrobiota bacterium
GACCCGCCACCAGGATTCCGACGCTGAACAGCACCGGCCGGTCCGCTGCCAGGGCCGCCGCGAAAATCGCGTCCTTGCTGTAGAAGCCGCTCGTCACCACCGGGACGCCACATAGCGCCGCCGTGGCGATGGCAAAGCAAATCGCCGTCACTGGCATCCGGTGCCACAGTCCACCCATTTTCCAGATGTTCTGCTCGTGATGGCAACCCACGATCACGCTGCCGGCCCCCAGGAAGAGCAGGGCTTTGAAACAGGCGTGCGTGGAGAGATGAAACATTGCGGCATCCGGTCCGGCGCAGCCGACCGCCATGATCATGTAGCCGAGTTGAGACAGGGTGGAGTAAGCGAGGATGCGTTTGATGTCGTCCTGCTGGATTGCAATCAACCCGGCCAGCAGCGCGGTGATTCCACCCACCCAGGCGATGATGCCCAGCGCGGAAATACCGCTAAGGAAAGAAAGCGCTTCGGGCCAGGCTGGAGTCAGTTCGAAGAGGAAGAACACCCGGCACAGCATATACACACCCGCGGCGACCATGGTGGCCGCATGGATCAGCGCGGACACCGGGGTCGGGCCTTCCATGGCGTCCGGCAGCCACACCTGCAGCGGTACCTGGGCGCTTTTGCCCATGGCACCGAGGAAAATCAGAACACCGGCCAGCGAGCTCAACGAACCCAAGAGGGTGGGATCCACCGCAAATTTCTCCGCCAGTTCGTCGAATTGAACCGTTCCGGTCGCCGCCCAGATGAGAATGATGCCCAGGATAAAGCCAAAGTCGCCGACCCGGTTCGTTAAAAACGCCTTCTTCGCCGCATCCGCCGCCGCGGGTTTCTCATACCAGAATCCCACCAGCAGATAACTCGAGACGCCGACCAGTTCCCAGAAAATGAAGGTTTGGACAAAGTTGTCGGACAGCACGATGCCGAGCATCGAAAACGTGAACAGGCCGAGCCCGGCAAAGTACCGCGGATAATCGCGGTCTTCCTCCATATATCGGGTGCTGTAGATATGTACCAGGGTCGAGATGCCCGTCACTACCATGAGCATCAGCGACGACAGGGCATCGACCTTGAGTCCGATGTGGATGTCGAGCCCGCCCACCGACATCCACGGCAACGCGTCCGCGTGGGCACTCTTTCCGGTTACGCCGAAGGTGAAGAACAGCGCGACGCTGAGGATGAAACCGAGTCCGACCGAGGTCTGCGCCAGCGCATTGGTCAGGGTCCGGCTGTGGCGCAGTCCGAGGGTGATGCTCACTGCGGACAGGAGGGGCAACAGGAGAATCACCCAGGCGAGATCCTGGGCATGGGAAGCACCGGTGAACGCGGCTGGGGTAACGGCGGAATGATCCATGGCAGGCTAGAACCGGAGGCTGGTCAGGTCTTCCACGTGAGCGGTCCGGCGTTTGCGATAGAGCGCCACAATCAGGGCGAGGCCGACCGCCACCTCGGCGGCGGCGACGGTGATGACGAAGAACACCATGACCTGGCCGGACAGGTTGGCGTTGAAACGGGAGAAGGCGACGAGCGCCAGGTTGGCGGCGTTCAGCATGAGTTCGAGGCTCATGTAGATCACCAGGAGATTGCGCCGGGCCAGTACGCCGAACAGTCCCAGACAGAACAGCAGCACACTGACGACGAGATAATGATGTAACCCGGGAGTCATGCGGACGGGGAACAGAGGACGGAAAACAGAGGACCGAGGACGGACGGCGGAGGACAGATCGTGAATGGCTTCGCGCTGGCGTGTACACCGCCTAACCGTTCCGCATTCCGCACTCCGCATTCCAACTTCACTTGAGTTCCTTTTTGCTGAGGAGGATCACTCCGACCATGCCCACCAACAGCAGGAGGGACATGACCTCGAAGGGGAGGAGGTATTGAGTGAAGAGAAGTTTTCCGAGCGGTTTGGTTTCACCTTCGACCAAGGGGCCAGTGGCGGCGGGGACGACGGCGAACACGGCGCGGAGCAGGATTCCGGCAATCACCACGACCGACAATGTTCCGGCCCCGATGGTGAACTTCCGGATCTTTCGGCGTTCCTCCGCTTTGAGGTCGAGCAGCATGATGACGAAGAGGAACAGCACCATCACCGCGCCCGCATAGACCATGATCTGCACTGCCGCGAGGAAGAAGGCGTGCAGGAGGATGAACAGGCCGGCCAAGGCCACGATGGTGAGAACCAGGAACATGGCACTGGTCACCGGACTGCGGCTAAACGGGTTGGCCACGCACAGGAAGCCGAACAACAAGGCCAGTCCGGAAAAGACGTAAAAGAGGAGGTCGGTCAAGGCGGGCATGGCTAATTAGCTCTCGGTGATCGGAAACTCTTCCTGTTCCTTCGCTTCCTCCAGTTTGTGTTTCCACTTCTGGATGCCGCCGTGGATGCCGCCTAGCTTCAGGAGTTTCTCTTTGTTATAAATCATCTCCTCCCGGCTTTCCCCGGTGAGCGAATAATCCTTTTGCAGGAAAATGGCCTCTTCCGGGCAGACCTCCTGGCAGAAGCCACAGAAAATGCAGCGCAGCATGTTGATCTCGAACTCTAGCGGCATCTTCTCCGCGTTGGGCCGGTCCGCCGGTTGGCCCTCTGGTCCGGGCGGAGTGATCTTGATCGCCTTGGGCGGGCAGACAAACTCGCAGAGCTGGCAACTGACGCACTTGGTATGACCTTCCTGGTCCTTCACCAAATAGGGCGCCCCACGATATCCTTCGGGCACCACCCAGCGTTCCTCCGGATATTCCATGGTCACCGGTTTGCGCTGGAAAACAGTTTTCGTGAAATGTTTCCAGGTGACCTTGAAGCCGCTGACGAGGGTCGGGAGATACGTCCGTTCCAGGGCGGACAGCGGTTTGCGTTCAACAACCTTGGTCATGTTCGGGAAGGTTAGCGGGGCAGAAAGGCGAGGACGATGGCGGTGATGAGAATATTGGCCAGGGCCAGCGGAATGAACCGCTGCCATCCCAAGGCCATCAACTGGTCGTAGCGGAACCGGGGCAGCATCCAACGTGTCCAGATGAACAGCACGACCAGGACCCCCATTTTCGCTATGAAACAGAGGATGTGTCCCAAGCCGTTCCACAGGCCGGTAGCGGGTCCGCCGCCCCAGGGATAGGCCCAACCGCCAAAGAATAGCGTCACCATCATCGCCGAAGCGCCGATCATGGCGGCGTATTCGCCCAGAAAGAACAGGGCGAACTTCATCGAACTATATTCGGTGTGGTAACCGCCCACCAATTCCGATTCGGACTCGGGCAGGTCGAAGGGCAGCCGGTTGGTCTCGGCAAAGGCGGCGATCAGGAAAATCACGAAAGCGACCGGTTGCTTCCACACCAGCCAGTGGAACACGTTCGCTTCCTGGAACGCGACCACTCGGCCCAGGTTCAGGTCACCCACCACCATGAATACGGCCACCACGCTCATGCCCATCGCGATCTCATACGAGATCATCTGGGCGCTGGAGCGAATGCCACCGAGGAAGGGATATTTCGAGTTGGAGGCATAGCCGGCCAGTACGATTCCGTACACCCCGAGCGATACGATGCCGAAGGTATAAAGAATGCCGACGTTCAGGTCGGCGATGACCATTGGATTCGCCGGATTGCCCAGGGTGGAACCAAACGGGATGACCGCAATCGTCAGCAGCGCCGGAATTACCGTGATCGCCGGGGCCAGCCAGAAATAGACTTTTCGTACGTAGGCCGGAGTGAAGTCTTCCTTCAGGAGGAACTTCAGTCCGTCGGCGAGCGGTTGGAAGAGACCGAGCCGAACCAGCGCAGGACCCAGCACGGGAATATATTTGGCAAAGAAAGGGGTGGCGCGGTTGGGACCCACGCGGTCCTGAATCCAGGCTGAGACTTTGCGTTCTACCAGGACGGCATAAGCGACGAAGGTAAGCACCACCACGAAGGCGATGAGGATCTTCGCGATGGAAAACAGGACGAACTGGGTCGTCGGATCGAGGTAATAAATCGATTCCATCCAAGTGTTAGCGTTTGGCCTTTCGGGCCTTTCTGAGTTGCGTCACGAATTGGCGATGTTCCGGGCTTTCCAAGGCTCGCCGAGCGGTGTCGAGCACCGCGTCAAACCGTTCCTGCAACAAGGCCCGGACATCCAGCCACAGACCGGGGAAGACGTTACTCTTAAGCAGACCTTGGGAATCGGGTGACCGGAGAACAAACTCCTCCGTCGTCCAGGCAAACCAGTCGAGCCGGCAATCCAAAGTGCGCCAGACGATGTACTCCTGGACTCGGTTCGTGTGATAAGCCGCCTTCTTCTCGAATAAGTCGTAGTTCGCTGAGGATGCCGCGATTTCGAAAATCAGTTCAGGTGACCCTTCCAGCAGTCGTGCGGAACCAACGCGTGTCTGGCCACCGCACTCCGGTGCGATGACCAGGCACACGTCGGGTTGAACCGAGGTGTGGCCCAGCAGATTCAGGCTACGCTCGATATGCGCCGTGACGCCTGGGGTGTAGGACGAATACTGAGTAAGCCAGCAACCGGCCTGAGCATGGGGTACCGAATGTTCGTCGTGAACCGGAGGGGCCATATACACAATCCCGTCAATCAACTCGAATTTCTGACCGGTCGGAGCTGATTCAGCCCGGCGCAGAAATTCTTTCAGCGTCAGGTGATCACCGGCGGTCAACGACGGCTCCGCCCCCTCGAAACGAGAACGCCGGCCTTTCCGCGAAGTATCGGTCAGTGTGGCCATCGCGAGTATTAGACTTTCACCTCCACCCCGGCGTCACCCAGGGCCGCCCATTCCAGTCCGGCGAATGCGGGCACCTCCTTCGCCATCTGGTTGAACAGGCCCTCGATGGTGGCGAAGCCGTTCTGGCCGGTGATCTGGTGAACGAGTTCATGCAGAAATTCCCATTCCGGCCGGGCTTCGCCGGGCGCTTCCACCGCCTTCTGAAACTTTTGCAGACGTCCCTTTCCGTTCACGAACGTCCCGCGCTTCTCGGCATGGGCGCAGCCGGGCAGGAGGTAATGGGCCGCGGCCGTGGTGGCGTTGGGTAGAATGTCGCTCACGATTAACGTTTCCAATCGGGCCAGCAGATCCGTGCCGATTCCGTGCCGGGTGACGTCCTCGCCGTACACAATCAGGGTCCGAATCGCGCCCGAAGCAATGCCTTCGGCGATGCGCGGCAACTGGATACCCATTTCGGTGAAGGCGATTCCGGTTAGGCGCGCGCCGTTGCTGTTGGGATTCTTATCAGCATTGACCAACAAGCGGTCGGGTTCTCCTTCGCGGGGGATGGAGTCGGTGAGGGCTCCGAGCTTCGTGGCCAGTTTCTTGAGCAAATAGAGTTCCTCGGTGCTTTGCCGCGCGCTGGCCACGATGGCCACACTGCCGGAAGGCGCGGTGGCAAGCCGGGTGGCAACCTCTTTCAACGCGGTTTCCCAGGTCGATTTCTCTCCGCGAATCCGCACGTCCCGCAATCGGTCGTCGCGGCCAATCCAGCGATAATTGAGTCGGCCGGCATCGCACATCCAGGGACCATTGACGGCGGCGTTCTCGCGGGGTTCGTACCGGTACACGGCGCCTTCGCGGGATCCGATGGTGACATTGCAACCGGTGGCGCAACTGGTGCAGATGCTCTTGGTTTCCTTGAGAAACCACACCCGCATTTTGAACCGGAAATCTTTCGAAGTGAGCGCCCCCACCGGACAGATATCGACGGTGTTCAGCGTGTAGTTGTTGTCGAAGGCGCCTTCCTTCCACGCAGCAATGGTGTTGTAGGAGCCGCGGTTGACGATGCCGAGAGCGTCGTCGCCCACGATGTCCTTGGTAAACCGGATGCAGCGGGTGCAGAGCACGCAACGCTCGTCGTCGAGCATGATGCGGGGACCCAGGTCCACTGCCTTCGGTTTATGTACCTTGGCCTCGACGAAGCGACTCTCCGCCTGACCGTGTTCCACGGAGTATTCCTGCAGTTTGCATTCACCGGCCTGGTCGCAGATTGGACAGTCGAGCGGATGGTTGATGAGCAGCGATTCGAGCACCGCCTCGCGCATTTGCCGGGTGGCATCGGAACCAGGGTAGAGCTCCATCCCGGGCGAAATGGGCGTGGCGCAGGAGATGGCGCCGCGTGGCGTCTGCGGTTCGTAGGGGAGGACGGAGCGGGCGATCTTCGGGGTACCATCCGGATTCAGCACCGGTTTGCGATCCGGGCCCATCATGGGCGTGCCGAACTCGATCAGGCACATGCGGCAGTTGCCGGCCACCGGGAGCTTGGGATGATAGCAGTAATGGGGCACCTCACCGCCGGCATACTGGATGGCTTGCAGCATCGTGGTGGGCTCGAGCTTGCCTTGCCAGTTGGGCATCAGCTTGGGCACCTCGACGCCACGACCGTCCACCTTGATCCGGATCTTCTCGACCGGAGGCGGGGCGGGGGCGGGAGCGGTGGTCGCGGTGGTGGACATGGTGTTATCTCGCGGCGGAAAGCGTTTTCACGAAGGCGGCGTGTTCGGCCGTGGCGAGACCGCGCCGGACGGTGGCGGTCATTTTCTTCAGATCGCCCGCCACCACCGCTGCAGTATCGAGCCAGAGACCGGGAAAGAACCGGCTGCTGAGGATTCCGCCTCGCGTGGGGACGAGCCGTTCCGGTTCGCCCGACTCGAAGTTGAACCAGTGGAACTCGGCGTTGGGCAGCGACCAAACCAAGTATTCCCGGGCGCCATTGCGCCGGTAAACGGACAATTTTTCGTGCAGGTCGTGGGCCAGACTGCTGAGGGCGACTTCGACCACCAGCTCCGGCGCGCCCTTGATATACTTGCCTTCACTCAAACCGGTCTGCCCGCCCCGCTCCGGTACGATCAGCAAGTGGGCATCCGGTTGATACTCGTTGTCGTGGTCGAGAATGACACTGGCACCTATCCCGGGCTGGACCCCTGGGGTTTCGGCGGTGTAGGTAACCAACCATCCGGAAATGAGGGCGGTGGCATTGGCGTGAGCTTGACTCAGCGGTGAACCCATGAAAACGACCCCTTCGATCAACTCCGCCCGCTTGACGTCCGGCAGGCGCTCGAAGCGTCGATGGAACTCGGGCTGGGTCAGGTGATAGCCGGTCTCCAGCGGCGGAAAGGCCACCGAATCCGCCGAAGAGGCGGCGGGGCGACGTTTCCGAACCGGGGAGGCAACCGAGCTCATGGGATCAATCTTTCAGGACCGGGGACTGGCGGCCAGTTTCATCTCATGGGTCGGGCC
>CAYYSX010000053.1:7311-26741 GCA_964474315.1 uncultured Verrucomicrobiota bacterium
AGCAGGTAATCGGCATCTGCCTTCCGGCCTTCTCCATGTGCCAACCGGTGCAGTCCCTTGGCCATCCAGAGCGCCCCTTCGCGACAGGGCGTACACTGACCGCAGCTCTCGTGGGCATAGAATTCCGCCAGGTTCGCCAAGCAGTCCACCATGCTCCGGGTATCGTCCATAACGATGATAGCCCCGGAGCCGGACATCGTGCCCGCGCCCTGCAGCGAATCGAAGTCATAGGGAAGGTCGAGCATCGCCATCTCCACTTTCGTCATCTGGCCGTCCGGGCCCTTGCGGTTCAGTTTGAAGATCTCGCCGGCCTTCAGGACTTTCGATGAAGAGCCTCCGGGGATGATGGCCTTCAACGTCCGGCCCGGCCGGAGTCCGCCCCCGAAGTTCGCGTCAAAAATGAGCTGCCCCAGCGTCACCTTACCCACCTCGACCTCGAAGTAGCCGGGTTGTCGGACGTCGCCGCTCAGGCTGACGATGCGGGTCCCGGTGTTGTTGGGCGTGCCCAGCTTCGCGTACCCGGCTCCACCCATCTCGACGATGTGCTTCACATGACACAGCGTCTCCACGTTGTTCACGATAGTCGGGCACATATAGAGACCGAGCACTGCCGGAAAATACGGGGGTTTGATGCGTGGATACGCCCGCTTGCCTTCCAGCGACTCGATCAACCCGGTTTCCTCGCCACAAATGTAAGCGCCGGCTCCCCGGTGAACGTAAATCTCCAGGTCGTAACCGGAGCCCAGGACGTTCTTGCCGAGAAACCCGTTGGCCCGCGCTTCCGCCAACGCCTGGTTCAGCAACTTGGCGCCGTGCGGCATCTCGCCCCGGATGTAGATGTAGGCAAGTTTGACGTCGTTGGCCCAACACGAGATCACCATCCCCTCGATCAACTGGTGGGGATCTTTGTAGATGATCTGGCGGTCCTTGAAGGTGCCCGGCTCGGACTCGTCGGCGTTGCAGATCAGGTAAATCGGCTTGCCACTGCGACGGTCCACAAAGCTCCACTTCAGCCCGGCGCTGAAGCCCGCTCCGCCCCGGCCGCGCAGCCCGGATTTCAACACTTCGTCGCGGATGACTTCCTGGGGCGTCTGGCTCTTTCCGTCGGGCAGCGTTCGTGCCGCGGTTGCCATCGCCTTCTTGAGCGACTCATATCCGCCATGGCGCAGGTAACACGCGATATCCGGTGTGTAGCCCGGCGCATCGGCGTGCTTCAGGATCAATTTGAACTGTTCGGGCATGGCTGTGCTTGACTCAAAAGGTCACCTGTTTAGCTTCCCCACCGCTTCCGGCCTGCCCGATGGTGTAACGGTAGCACAGCAGACTCTGGATCTGTTTGTCATGGTTCAAATCCATGTCGGGCAGCCAACTCCTTCGGACATTTCCAATTTCCGATTGCCAATTTTCAATTGGGAGAGAGGTGTGTTCATGGGGTGGCAGCCAAAAGTTGGTCGGCGTCGGTTAGGGTGAATTTCTCCTTCAAGTCGTCGTTCACCATCACCACCGGGGCAGTCCCGCAACTCGCGAGACACTCGACAAATTCCACGGTGAACTTCCCGTCCGGCGTCGTCTGCGGGACGTGCTTGTGCGCATCCAGGCCGAGCTTCTGACAGAAGTGCTCCCGTAGTTCCGCCGCCCCGGCTAGCGCGCAGCTCAACGTCCGGCAGACCTTGATCTGCGTCTGGCCGACCGGTTCCTGCCGAAACATCGGGTAGAACGTGACCAGCTCATACACGTTGATCGGCTGGAGCCCCAGCTTCTGTGCGGTCCACTCCACCGCTTCGCGCGGGATGTGTCCGAAATGTTCCTGGAAGGCATGCAGGAACATCAGCGAGGCACTGCGCTTCTGGGGATAATGCGTCGCCAGCTCGGTCAGCTCGGCTTCCAACGTTGCAGGAACGGAAAAACTCATGGTCGGTTCATCGGTCGCATTCCCCCATCACGAAATCGAGCGAACCCAGGATGGTCACCACATCGCTCATCAGATTCCCCGGCAGCAGCACCGGCAGAATGCTCAGGTTGCAGAACGAGGGCGCCCGGATCTTCAACCGGTAGGGAGTCCCGCCCCCACGGCTGTTGATGTAGAATCCCAGCTCGCCCTTCGGATTCTCCGCCCCGAAATAGACTTCTCCCTTCGGCGCATTCTGTCCCTGAGTCACGAGCATGAACTGATGGATCAGCTCCTCCATGCTCGTCAGCACTTTGTTCTTGGACGGCAGAACCACCTTCCCGTCCGGCACATCGACCGGTTCGCCTGACGCGTTGTCCGCTCCGCCCGGAATCGTCTGCAACGCCTGTCGGATGATACGGACGCTCTGTCGCATTTCTTCCATCCGCACCAGATACCGGTCGTAAGAGTCGCCCACCGAACCGACCGGAATGTCGAACTCGAAGTCGCCATAGCACAGGTACGGATGTGCCTTCCGCACGTCGTAATCGACGCCGCTGGCCCGCAGGTTTGGTCCGGTCAGGCCATAGTCGAGAGCCTGCTCGCCGGAGATCGTCCCCACCTCCTTGGTGCGGTCCACCCAGATTCGGTTCCGGGTCAGCAACCGCTCGGCATCGTCGATACTCACCAGGACTTCATCGCAGAACTTCGCGATCGTCCCGCACCAGCCGCGCGGTGTGTCACGGAGGACCCCGCCAATGCGGGTGTAGCTGGTGGTGAACCGGGCCCCCGTCAGGGCTTCGGCGAAATTGTAGATCTTCTCCCGCTCCGTGAAGGTGTGGAGAAAGACCGTCATCGCGCCGACATCCATGGCGAACGCGCCCAAGCCGAGCAGGTGAGCGGAGATGCGGGCCAGTTCACAGCAAATCACCCGGATGTACTGGCAGCGGGGCGGGAGCTTGTCGTCAATCCCCATCAACTTCTCCACTGCCAGAGCGTAGGCCACGTTGTTGGCCAACGGCGCCAAGTAATCCAGCCGGTCCGTGTAGGGCACGAACTGGTTCCAGGTCATGTTCTCCGCGATCTTCTCATCCCCGCGGTGCAGGTAACCAATGTCGGGATCCGCGCGCGTGATCGTTTCGCCCTCGAGTTCGATGACGATGCGGAGCACTCCATGCGTGGAGGGATGGGATGGCCCCATGTTGACGACCATCCGGTCGCCTTCGAGGTCGTGCAGTTCGTCCGCGCGCGTCGCCGCGTCCTTGAGCGTGAGTTCGGTGACGGCCGACATGGGTTAATTCTCCGGTGTCCGCGCCCGGGGTTCGCGGGCGATGCTGTCCCGGCCACCCGCCGGGGTGATGAAGGGGCCGCCTTCCAGTGGGGCGGAGCGAGTGAAGGCCACGTCAGGCAGCGCGCTGGGTTTGCCGGCCAGCGGGAAGTCCTTCCGCAACGGGAAATAGGGGTAGCCTTCCCACATCAGGATTCGACGCAGGTCCGGGTGCCACCGAAAGCGAACCCCCATCATGTCGTAAGCCTCGCGCTCATGCCAGTCGGCCGCCTTCCAGACCGTCGAAACGGTGGGCAGTTCTGACTTCTCTTCGGACACCGAGGTTTTCAGGCGTAAGTGACACCCGTGTCCCACGCCATACAGCTCATAAACCACGGTCCAGCGGGGATCGTCGCCGTAGTTATCCACCGTGCTCAGGTCCAGCAGCAGGTCGAACCCCAGTTCGGCCTTCGCGACGGCACAGACCTCGGCGATTTTCTCCGGATCGGCAATGTCGAGCGAAGCTTCGCCACGGAATTCGACAGGCGTGGAGATCAGATCGGGAAAGTGATCCCGCAGTTTTTGAGCAAATTCGAGGGTTTGAGCCACAACAACGACGGGATTAACGGGTGACCATTTCACCTCTGGCACCCAGTTCCACGCCCAGGCGGCCGTATTTCTCCGGGGCCACGTCGGCGAACAAGGTTTTGGTGATCGGCTCCCTGGCGACCTTGGCCTGCAGCTTCATCAAGGCGTCGAGGAGGGCTTCCGGACGAGGGGGGCAGCCGGCGATATAGACATCGACCGGCACGATGTTGTCCACCCCCTGCAACACGGCGTAACTGCGGTACATACCGCCGGTGGAGGCGCAGGCCCCCATGGCAATGACCCACTTGGGCTCGGCCATCTGCTCGTAAATGCGACGAACGGCCAGGGCCATCTTGTAGGTGACGGTACCAGCCACAATCATCACGTCCGACTGCCGGGGCGAAAAGCGCATGACTTCCGCTCCAAAGCGTGAAATGTCGAACCGGCTGGCCCCGGCGGCCATGAGTTCGATGGCACAGCAAGCCAGCCCCATGGGCATGGGCCACAAGGAATTCTTGCGGAACCAGTTGAGCGTGGCGTCCACGGTGGTGTGGACGACTTCGCCTTCGATCTTGGAATTGTAGCCGAACTCGGTGGTGACCGGGGCGGCCGGAGAGCTGGTGGTGGCGGCCATAGAACTGGTTAGGCCGGGAGTTGTTCGGCTTCCGGCTTGATCAGTCTGGGATGGCGGTTTTTGAGCGGCAAGCCGCTTTTGTGATTTTTTTCACAAGGATTCGCGGTGGCCTCTGTCGGACAAGACACTGTTGACCCTCAGGGGCCCCTCGAATCGGTCATTAAACGGCCGGCCGCGCCCGAAGCTCCAAAGGCCAAATCCCAAATCCCAAAGAAATTTCCAATTCCGAATCCCAATGAGCTGCCAGGCACCTCCTCCCGATGGTGCGCCCCGGTTCTGCTCAGGCGCTATGGTTCAAATGGGGGGCGGGAAGTAACGCGGCCCTGACCGGATCCACCTGAGCCCCAACGCCCCGCGGGAGCAGTAGCGGCACCTGGGTGCTTGGAGTTTCTTTGGAGCTTGGAACTTGGCTTTTGGAGCTTTCGCCCCGGTCCCCATTGGGTGCCCCCCAGAGGCTCTGTCCCCAAACGTCCTGCTTCCCTGACGGTTCGTCCGAGAAGCGGCGCTTGGAATTTGGCGCTTCTTTTGAGCTTTGAACTTGGGAAGGCGTTCGGCCCCGCAATTTGAGGACACATTCCAGAGACGCCCTATTTCAAAGGCAACGCACAGGGAAGATTGCCCACCACGGTTCCGGACCATAACGTGGTCTTGGTCTTGGGAGGGTGGGATGTCGCTGGTGGCGAAGGCTGCTGGAGGAAAGTCCGAACTCCACAGGGCACGGGGCCGTGGAAACCGGTCGCAGCCCGCGCAAGCGGGTGAAGACCGGCCTGCCCGCGGGCAGGAACGGCGAAAGCCGTTCCTGACAGACAGTGCCACAGAAAACAAACCGCCGGAGCCGCAAAGTTCCGGTAAGGGTGAAAAGGCGGGGTAAGAGCCCACCGCCCGGCGCGTAATCGCCGGGGCACGGAAAACCTCCCCGGGAGCAAGGCCAAATAGGGAACCCAGGCGCGGCCCGCGCCGGATCCGCGAAAGCGGACGGGTTCCGGGTACCGGCCGCCGAGATGAATGATGTCCGCCCGTCGCCTCTGGTGGCGGGAACAGAATTCGGCTTACAGCCCTCCCAAGACCAGGGGCTTCGGGGTGGCCCGTCTTCCTTGGACGACGGATTGGAACATCATTGAGCTTTGAATTTGGGAAGGCGCTTCGCTAAGCCTCGTTCCATGAACAATCCCATCCTCGTCACTGGTGGTGCCGGCTTTATCGGTTCGCATCTCGTTGAACGGCTGCTGGCCGAGGGAAAGGCCGTCGTCGTCCTGGATGATTTCTCGACGGGCGATCCGGCCAATCTGCAGGCGATCGCTGGGCATCCACGGTTGAAGGTCATTTCTGGGCGGGTGTCGGAACAGCGGGACCTGGTGGCGCTGGTGGCCGAGTGTGGCTTTGTGTTTCACCTCGCTGCCGCCGTCGGCGTTGAGCTGGTGGTCAACTCTCCCATCCGGACCATCGAGACGAACCTCAACGAAACGGAAGCCATTCTGCTCGCGGCGGCGGCCGAAGGGGTCCCGTTGCTCCTGACCTCCACTTCCGAGGTCTATGGCAAGAGCAGCCGTCCCTTGTTTTCTGAAGCGGACGATTTGCTGATTGGCCCCCCGACCCTGGGCCGCTGGGGTTATGCGTGTTCCAAGCTGATGGATGAGTTCCTGGCGCTGGCCTATTGGCGCGAACGCGGCCTGCCCGTCACGGTCGTGCGGTTGTTCAACACCGTCGGGCCGCGGCAATCCGGCCGCTACGGCATGGTGCTGCCGCGGTTCGTTGCCGCGGCCCTCGCCGGGGAGCCTCTACGCGTCTATGGCGATGGCGGCCAGTCCCGGTGTTTCTGCCATGTCGCCGATACGGTGGAGGCCTTGTGCCGGCTCCAGCAGGCCCCCAGCGCCCACGGAGAAGTGGTGAATGTCGGCAATGACCAGCCCATTTCGATCCGGGAGCTGGCGGATCGAGTGAAAGCCCTAACCGGTTCGGCGTCGCCGGTGGAACTGGTGCCTTACGAGCAGGCGTATGCCCCGGGTTTTGAGGACATGCGTCAGCGGCGACCGGCTTTGGAAAAGCTGGAGCGGTTGACGGGATTTCGTCCCCACCGTCCCTTGGAAACGATTATCACCGAAGTCGCCGAGGACCTGCGCTCACGCGGATGAAACCAAAAGGAGCGAGGGACGTTGAGCCGTGGATGCGCTCCCTTGTTTGTCACGCCCCACGCCTCACGCCCCACAACGGCATCGGCCGAAAAAGGCTGATCCACTCAAATTCGCCTCACCCTTCGATCGCATTGAGCTCCACCGGATCCACCTGCACGCCTTGCTTCCGAAACCAGCGGACGGCTTGCTCGATGATTCGGGGATCGCCCTCGAGTTCGAGAGCGATCAGTCCCAAATCGTTGGTAACGGAGGAATTGCGGACATTGAAAATCAGGTCGAACCGGCGGCTCATTTGCCAGAGCAACGGCTTGGTGGTGGCCTCGGCGGAAAAGGTCAGCCACAAGCGACGTTTCTCTTTGGATGAACGCGGGCGGGCCGGGCGCGGGGGACGGGATCGGGACGATTTGTTCATGGAATAGATTCCCGGTGACGAGGATGGCCCTTTCGGAGGCGGGACGACAACGCCGAATCGGGCTCGGCTCACCTGGGCTCACCCGATTGGGGGACTTTCGGTGTCTTGACCGGAACCCACGTCGGGCGGAGCCTTTCCACGTATGACAACGCCGGGGTCGAAGATTCTGGTTTGGTTGGAGCCGCCGCGAGCGTATGTGCGTCTCGTGGGGCGGGCGGCGGTGGAGGGCGCGCGTGATTTCAAGGCGTTGATGCTCCGACTGGATCAACAGGGAATCCGCCAGTTCTGCCTGGATCTGAGCGACTGCAAGATCATGGACAGCACGTTCTCCGGGGTTCTCGCAGCGTTGGCCACCGACCTGGCGGCGAATGAAGCGGGCGGCGCGCAGATCACGGTGGTCCGACCGAATGAGCGCGTGCGGGATTTGCTCGACAACCTGGGCGTGCTTCCCCTGCTCAACGTCATCGACGCCGAAGGCCACTTGCATCGTCCCAGTGAATCCACCACGGCGCTGGAGGTGGCCACCGGCACCGCCAGCCGACGAGAGGTAGCCGAGTGTTGCCTGGAGGCCCACCAGGTGCTCAGTGCGTTGAATGAGGCGAACCGGATGCGCTTTGCGGACGTCACTCAGGTTCTGGAGCGCCAGATCGCCGCGGCCCAATAACCAGCAGACCAAGGAAACCAGATAGTGCGACGGCCGATGAATCCCACCAGGACGTCGGAACCTTGAGACGTCAAAAGGGCCTCCGCCGGTCGAGTGGAGTTGAGTCCCGAATTCCCTCAGTTGGGAAACGCTCCCGTGCCGCGGTAGTGCTGAAACACGTTGGTCACTGGAACGTTGGTCACCAAGTGAGGTGAGCCGCCGGCTCCGGTGGCGATCAACCACCACTCCGTCAGGTTGGTGCTGGTTTCCAATCGATAAACCGCCCCGGGCGTGGGCAGCGACATCTGCAGCAGCGCAGTTCCATCCGTATGCAACTCCGGCAGCAGGAGCACCGGAGGTTCCAGCGCCGGGCGTTGACCGACCGAGAAGGTGACCTCGTTGGTGGCACGGTCACCGACGGTGCTGACGACAGTGACGGTAAAGGTGTACTGACCCAAAGTGAGATCGGGAACGGTCACGGTGGCCGAGTTTTGCCCCATCGGAACGTTGAGGTTTTCGGCCAGCTTGACGGCCCCATTGAACAGGGTCCACGAGAGGATTCGCCCGCCGGTCTTGGCAAAATTGAAGCTCGTGCGGACATTGGCAGGGCCCTCGGCGGGAAGAATCTGCGAGTTGGTAGGACTGGTGAAGGTCACGGTCGGTGCCACATTGCCCGGAGGCACGAGTACGGAAATGGCGACGGGAGCGGAGGTCTGCACCGAACCCGCGGAAGTGATGACCTTGGCCAGTACTTCGTAGTCGCCATAACGCAGGTCGGCGGCGGAGGAGACAAAGGGCGCATTGGTGCTGATCGCCACGACCTGGTCGTTAGCTGAGAACTCGACATAGGCCAGGTCGCCGTTGCCGCCCGAGACGGTAGCGGCCACCGGAATCGTGGCGGGCGCAAAAGAAGCGGCGCCCTGCACGGGCTGAGTGAGCACGATGTCGAAGTCGGCTTCCAGCGGCCCGTTGAATTCCACGGCGCCAATGTCCAAACCGTTGTGGGCCACCCGCGCTTGGCCGAAAATGTCAAACCCGACCAGCGGCACCGAGCCATCGGCGGTATCCAAGCAGGGGGAATCGGCGCGCAGCAGGAAGTTGTCTTGCCGCCAGTCCACCAGACGCGGATCCATGGTCAGATTGCCGGGTCCGGCGGTCACATTGATCACTTCGTTGAGGCCGTTGCCAAACAGGCAGTTGCGTTCCAGTACGACCAAGCTGGCAGGGGCGGGGCTGGCGGCGGCTACCCCGCTGGAATTGAACGCAATGATATTGTTGACCAACCGTGCCGAGCCACCGGCCGTGAGGTAAATCCCCCCGCCTCCGTTGACCGCAAAGTTGGTGAGAATGGTGTTGTTCACCAGGACCGGTTGGGCGCCCACCGGCGGATTGAGATACACTCCCCCCCCGCGTCCGTGTGCCCCTGAGCTGATGGGAGCCGAATTGGCATACAACAGGTTGTTCAGCATGGTCGGCGCTCCGCCCTGACTGTAAATTCCGGCGCCCACCGCCGTGAAACCGGCCACGTTGGAGACCAGATTGCTGCGAATGATATTGCCGGAGATTTGGGGCGATCCGTGAGCAAACACTCCGCCCCCTTGGCGGCCTCTCCCATTCTGGATGATAAAGCCGGACAGCGCGCCATAGCCATCCATTCCATAGACGGAGACGACTGCATCTCCTACCACCGGAGTGCCACCGGCGGAAATATCGCCATCCAACACGGTCGGATGGAGAGCCCAGTTGCGTTCCAACCGGTTGGTCTCCGTGCCGGCAAATCCGCCATGGAGATAGGTAAACACTTCGGAGCGGAACCGGTTGGTGTAACGACCCGCCTGCACCCAGACCTCGCCGCCTTCCAGGCTGGCTTCCAGGAGGGTGAGGGAAAGTGATTTCCGGGCATTGGCCCAACTGCGGCCGTCCTTGGTGTCGTCGCCATTCATGCGGACATAGAAAATTCGATCGTGAACCGGATAGATCGTCCCATTGAACTCATCGACGCCGATGTCCACCACTCCGTTGATGATACGGGCATGGCCGTCGAGATCCGTCCAGTCCGGTTGGACCAGGCTGTTGTCACCGGCATTGATGGCGGGCGATCCGGGGGCCAGGTGCAGGTCGCCGTAGGGCCCGCTCAGGCGAGGCGATAGACTAATGTTGCCGCGGGTACCGGTGGGATCGGAGATGCGCTCGTAATTGGTGCGGACGTTGGCATAGACCAGATTGTTGCGGAGATCCGGTGCCTGGCCCGGGACATAAAGGCCGGAGGAATTGTAGGCGACGAGATTGTTTCCCAGCACGGCGCCAAGGTTGGTATTGCCCACATAAATCACTCCTTGATCGGGAACGGCCGCACCGGTGGTCACCGTGGCGGTGTTTTGCAGGAACGTATTGTTGATGATCCGGGCGGCACCCCGGAACAGAGTGGCCACGGCCGATCCCCGGGCCTCCGCTTGAGCTCCACTGTTGGTGACGGTGTTATGACGGAATAGATTGTTAGCAATCAAGGGAGTTCCGTCATTGACTTTGATTGCGCCCCCTTCGGCCGGTTGGTTGCGTCCGGCTGCAAAGGCCACGTTCCGGAAAAACTGGTTGTTCAGAATCTGAGGCGATCCTCCCGCCACATAGATCGCCCCGCCGCCGCGGATGGCGGCCGGTGGGGTCGTGGGAAAAACCACATTGCTGGCAAACCGATTGTGGCTGATGCGGACCGAACTGTCGGTGTACACCCCGGCGCCCGCGGTGGACAATCCGTTCTGCAAGGTAAATCCGTCGAGCGTTTCCCCCAGGGTCAGTTGCACCATGGTCACCCCGCCCGTTTCCTGGCCGGCGTCCAGGATCGTCACATTTTCCCGCCAGTCTCGCTGATAGCGGTTGGTCTCCGTGCCAGCAAAGCCGCCATAAAGGGAAGTAAAGGGTCGGACCAACAGGTTGGCCGAATAGGTTCCCGCCTGGACCCAAACCTCCCCTCCTGTCCACCAGGCCCGGTTCAGAGCGGCCTGTATCGAACGCAGAGCCGTGGCCCAGGAATCCCCCCGCGCCGTGTCGTTGCCGGTCGGACTGACGCGGACCACGGGAGACGGAAAATAAGTCGAAATTCCGTCGGATTCCGCCGCACCGATGTCCACCGTGGCTCCCTGGATACGCGGCTGATCATAGATATCCACCAGGGCTCCGGCCGGCAGATGCGGATCGCTTCCGGCATCCCGGCAGGGCGAGGTGGGAAGCAGGTTGACCACGCCCAAGCTGGTATCACCGGCAAACTGAGGATCGGCCGAAATGTTGCCCCCGGTACCGGTGACATCCGCCAACCCCACGTAGTTGGAACCGCCGTTGCCGAAGAGGTTATTATTGAACAATTGGAAGCTGGGGGCGCCACCAATTCCGGAGCTGCCGAAGGCGATGAGGTTATTGGCCATGCTCACGGCGGCATTCGAACACAGGATTCCGCCGACGGGCGCGGTGTTGCTGATCAGGGTGTTGTTGATGACCGAGGGCAGACTGAAGGTGTCAATGTACAGCGCCCCGCCGCCCAGGGAATCACCGCCAGCCGCGGCGGCGACGTTCCGGATCAGGACGTTGTTGAACAGCACCGGAGAACTGCCGCCCCCGCTGACGAACAATGCCCCTCCCCGAGCCCCACTCATGTTGCCCGCGAAACGGTTGAGGGTCGTCCGCGGCGAGGAATTGTGATAGGTGACCGCTCCGCCATCCCGCTGCGCCCGGTTGGCAATGAACCGATTTCGTTCGAGGAATCCCGACGACTGCGAGAAGCCCACCGCCCCCCCGTCCCGCGCCCGGTTGGCACTAAAGGTGTTTCCTTCGATGCGCGGGGTGGAATTGCTGGCGAAGAGGGCGCCCCCTCCCGCCATCGTGTCCGATCCGTTGTAGGAAAACAGATTGCTCACGACCACCGCCGCCGAGGATTCCAGATAGACACCCGCTCCAAAGAGCGTCGCCACGCTGTTGACGATGCGGTTGTTGGCAATCGTCGGCGAACCGATCTGGACCCGAAAGGCCGCCCCAAAAGTCCCGGTGCAGAAGCGCACGGTAAATCCGTCCACCCGGGTGTCGGACTGCGCGCTGTTGGTAAAGAAGAAGCCGCTCAGGCTCCCTCTTCCGTCGATGATCGACTCGTTGACCTCGGGATCGCGTTCGTCCCGGGTGCTCTCCGTCCCGGCAAACCCACCATACAGCGCGACCCCGGACTTCATCAGGATACCGGCCGGATAGACTCCCGTCGCCACCCAGATTTCATCCCCGATGGCCGAGGCCGACAGGGCGTTGGTAATGGACCGGAAGGCGTTGTCCCACGAGGAACCGTCGGCGGGTGAACCCGTGGCTCCTGGTTTAACTCGCAAAACGGCCGCTGAAGCACTGCCTCCCCCCGTGGCCAACACCAGCACCAGAATCAGCCACCAACGCCACAGTAACCCGTTCCCGAGACCAAAACGCATGCTTGGACGCTATCAAAAGCTTCCCGTTTCGGGAATTCCAAACTGATCAAAACGGGGGCAATCCGCCGTCAAACCAATGACCAACCCACGTCCGACCTCCAAACACCCACACCACGGCAGCGATCGCTAGATAAGGCCCGTACCCCACCCGACCCGACCACTTCTGCCGCCCCAAGGCAATCAACCCCAAAGCCACCGCCGTTCCCAACAACGCGCTGAAGAACAGTGAAAAGAGGGTCGCCTGCCAGCCCAGAAAGGCGCCGATCGCCGCCATGAACTTCACATCACCCAATCCCATGGCCTCCCGGGGCAGCTCGATCTGCTCCGTCTCCACCGCCAGATAGGGCTCCTCTTCCGCCGGAAATTCCTCCGCACCGATCCGCAGCCGCGCGGGTTGGGCCGCCAACTTCAATTCCACTCGCTGGCCCCAGTAGCAGCGATCCGTCAGTTCCACCCGGTGTGCCTGCAGGCGGACGGTGTCGGAAGGCCGGTAGAAGAGCTCTTCATAGGGGATTTCTCCGGTCGGCAGCCTCACTCCCGATTCGTGAAAAATGACCCGTTGCCTCCCGTCCAGCGCCACCTGCTGGCGACCAAACAGCAACTTCCCGAGCCGTAGCACGGCGTACACCACGCCCGCCCCCACTGCGATTCCCAAGCCGCTCTGCTTCAGGGCCTCTGCCGCCGATTCCACTGCGTGTAGCCCCGGAGCGATCACCGACAGCAAGAACCCGGTGACCACTCCCCCCAAGGTAATTTCGTCCGGAATGATCAAGTGCTCGATGTCGATGAAGGTGGCGGCAATAAAGCCGGAGAACAGGATACACAGCGCCAAGGCGACCTCCGGTTGGTCTTTCCCCCACACCCACCACGTGATGAGGAAGGCGGCCCCCGTCAGCACTTCCACTCCGAGATAACGGGGAGAAATGGGCGTCCCACAGAACCGGCATTTCCCGCGCAGCCAGAGCCATGAAATCACCGGAAGATTGTCCTTCAGCGGAATCCGCGTGCCACAGTTCGGACAGTGCGACGGCGGCGAAACAACGCTCTGACCCAGCGGCAATCGATGGATGACCACGTTCAAGAAGCTGCCCACAATCAACCCCAGCGCAGTCCAGGCCACCGTCCAGATCGGATACGGCAATCCCCAGACCACCGGCTGCCACCACTCGAAGGGAAGTCCCAAAAATCGGTCAGTCATCACGCGGCTCCGTACACTTCCGCCCACAGGGCCTGCCTCATCACTTCCACCGGCGCCGCGCGTCCGGTCCACTGTTCCAACGCCGCGGATCCCTGGTACAGCAGCATTCCCAATCCATTGGCCGTCCGGCAGCCAGCCGCCCGGGCCGCTCGCAAGAGCGGGGTTTCCGCCGGCCGATAAATGGTGTCATAGACTCCATCGGCCCGGTGGAGTGGAAAGGCCCGCTCATCCAGCGGAAGTCCATCGCCTTCCTGCAATCCCACCGAGGTGGCGTTCACCACCATCTCGACGTCGCCGGGCGGATAGCCCACTTGCACTTCCACGATCGAGGTTCGCGCCCGGATCTCTTCCGCCAGTTCCTCCGCCTTCGATTTGGTCCGGTTTACCAGCCAGAGTTCTCCGGCGCCTTCGTCGGCCAGACGTAGCGCCGTGGCGCGGGCGGCTCCGCCGGCGCCCACCATCAGAATACGTGCGGCCCGCGGCTCGATCCCCAGGTCTTCTCGCAGCGCCCGGAGGATCGCCTCGGCATCGGTGTTACAGCCCCGGGAACGGACGGGGCCTTGGACCTGGCGAAGACACCCCACGGGACGCCAGAGTCCTTCGGCGTCTTCCGCTTCAAAGACCACCGTGTTGACCGCTCCATACTCGCGAGCCGAATCGTCCAGGACATCCATCGCCTCCAGGGCGAGCCGCTTGTGCGGTACCGTCAGGTTGAGTCCGGCAAATCCTAGGTCGCGTGCCCCCGCCAACGCCGCCTTCAGATGTTCGGGGGCCACTTCGCAGGCCACATAAGTCCAGTCGAGACCCAGTTCCGCAAAGGCTGCGTTATGCATGGCGGGCGACGCCGAATGACGTACCGGGCAGCCCAGGACTGCAGTAAGCCGGGTCCGGGCCGACGGAGCTGGACGCATCAGGGACGACATTTGAACGCGGGAAGGTAGGGAAACGGAAACGGTGGACCATGAAAATCACCCGACCGCAGTCCGGTTGGGGCGCCGGTTGCGCAGATTTTCATCGGCGGTGTTGCCGGCTTACCGCCGTCCGGGCGTGACTTGGCACCAGGAGCGGAAAGAACTCGCCCGGGTGGACCCGTGCCGCCCGGGCGGGTTGCCGACCGGCGACCCAACCGATGGAGAATCTGCGGGACGGCGCGGATGTTGCCGCTGGCCGGAGGAGCGGGCCGTAAGCATCTTTCCCCCGTCTTGGCCGCCAAGTTCACGTTCCAATGTACGAGTGACGACCGCCGGCGCCCGTTTCCGCATAAAATCCTGTTCGGACTGGGCGTTCAGGAAACGCCGCGCCAAGTCGTCCTCAAGTTCATCGCCTGGATCCTCTTCTTCCGCGACCGCCTGATGATTGAGACCGACGTCCAGAACGACTCGATCCCGTTCGTGCCCGACCTTTGCCAACTGGGTTACGACATGCGCCCCGCTCTCTGGGTCGAGTGTGGCGACTGCAGCATCGGCAAGCTGCACAAGCTCGCGGTAAAATGTCCCGAGGCGGAGCTGTGGGTCGTGAAACGGTCCCCCGCCGAGGCGGAAACGCTGCTGAAGGCCATGAAAAAGGAGGATCTGCGACGGGACCGCTACGGGGTGATCGCGCTGGATCCGGAAATGGTGGACGAACTGACCAGCCTGTTGAAGGAGCGGAACGGGTTTCATCTGTTCCGGGCTGACTTCGAGGAAAAATCGCTTCAGTTCGAGTTCAACGAACTGTGGTTCGAAGCCACGTTCGCTATCCTGCGGTTCTGACTTCGACTGAAAACAGGGCTTGCACTGCGTCCCGGCGGTCGTCAAGTTTCGCGTTCCTTTTTAGGAGAAATCACCGGCATTGGGGCCGGTTCACTACATACGCCTATGGCAGTCAAAATTCGTCTAAAGCGCGTTGGCGCCAAGAACAGCCCGATCTTCCGGGTGGTCGTCGCCGACGGCCGCAGTCCGCGCGACGGCAAGTTCCTCGAGGAAATCGGCACGTATCAACCCCTGAAGAAGGGCGAGAACGTCAACCTCAACCTGGAACGCGTAAACTACTGGCTCGGCGTGGGAGCCCAGCCCAGCGACACCGTCGCCAGTATGATCCGGCGCACGGTCCGGAATGCTCCGGCCCCCGTTCCCGCTTGAACTCCCCCCGGTTCCACCATGCAGGCCTTCATCGAATTCGTGGCGAAACGCCTGGTCAGCCAACCGGATGAGGTCCGGGTCGAGGCGGAAGACCGTCACGGTTTGACGGCTTATCGTCTGCATCTGGCTCCGGGCGATGCCGGCAAGATCATTGGCCGCCGCGGCACCACGATCCAAGCCATCCGGTCGGTCATGCAGGTGGGGGCCCAGAAAACAGGGGTCCGCTGTACCTTCGACCTGGCCGACGACTAAGCCCTGACGCTCCTGGACGGGCCGGACCGCAGAAGCCTCGCCGATGAGGATCGACGTTCTGACCTTGTTTCCGGCCATGTTCAGCGGCCCTTTGGACGAGAGTATTCTGAAGCGGGCCCGGCAGGCAGGCCATCTCGACCTGAGGATTCACGATTTGCGGGAGTGGACGCATGACCGTCATCGGACGGTGGACGACACACCCTACGGCGGCGGACCGGGAATGGTCCTGAAGCCCGAACCGATCTTTGAAGCGGTAGAGGCCCTCAAGGCTGAACGTGCGGACGGAGCGAAGGTCATCCTAACCGCTCCGAGCGGCCGCCTGTTTACCCAGGCGGTGGCACGCGAGCTGGTCGCCCTACCGGGCTTGCTGCTCATCTGCGGCAGTTATGAGGGTTACGACGAACGAGTACACGAGTATCTCGCGGAGGACACCCTGAGCATCGGCGACTACGTGCTCACCAATGGCAACCTCCCGGCCATGGTGATCATCGACGCGGTAACTCGGCTGCTGCCCGGGGTGCTGGGGGACGACGCCAGCAGCGCGGATGAGTCGTTCAGCCACGGGCTGCTCGAGTATCCGCATTATACCCGGCCGGCTGAGTTTCGGGGTTGGCGGGTACCGGAAATCCTCCAGTCCGGTAACCACGCCGCCATTGAACAGTGGCGCCGAGCCCAGGCGGTCAGACGGACCGTCGAACGCCGGCCAGAGCTGTGGAACGAACTACGGTGGGCCCGGCCCGCCGCGAAGACCGGAAAGTTTTCTTAGTATGAGGAGTTTACTATGAACAAAGGTGCATTGTTTGACAAAATCGAGGCCGAGCAATTTCGCAAGGAACCGGCCAAGTTTAACGTGGGTGATAGTGTCCGCGTCCACACCAAGGTCATTGAGGGCGACAAGGAACGAATCCAGGTGTTTGCCGGCGTGGTGATCGGCGTGCGGGGCCGTGGTCTGAACCAAACTTTTACCGTCCGCCGCATCAGCTACGGCGAAGGCGTGGAACGCATTTTTCCGACCCATTCGCCGCGGGTGGAAAAAGTGGAAGTGGAACGGCACGGTAAGGTCCGCCGCGCCAAGCTGACCTACCTGCGCGGCCGAATTGGCAAAGGCGCCATGGCAGTCAAAGACAAGGATCTTTCCAGCCGGGGCAAGTAGCGCAACCAAGGCGGTCCGCGTGCGTCCATCCCCGGTAGCGTGCCGCAGGTACCAAGTGCCGGCTTCGGTGAGCGCGCAGTGGGACGAAGAAGGCGAGCGTGGCAACGACCCAGCTTTCTTTATTCTGACGCCACTCAAGGCCGGTAGCGCGACCAGTTGTCGGACGGCCAAAGCCGGGCTCCGAAATCGACAATGCGGTTCACAATCGCTTCGGACACCCCGAGGTTTCGGTAGTCGGTGGCCATGTTGCGAATGACCGTACGCGCGCTGTCCCGAATATCGCCGGCAGCCTCATACTCGTCGCGCGAGAATCGTTCGCACTCCCGCAACCACGCCACCAGGAACGCCTCTGCCACGGCCCGACGCAGCGGCCGGTCAATGGAGTCAAACCAGGGTTTCATATTCTTGCCCCGGGCAAAGGACTGGGGAGCACACCGCAGCGGGGTCCAGGCGGCTTTGTTCGTTTTTGGCAGTCCATTGGCCATCACTTCACCTCCCTTGACGCAGTTCAGGGTCATGATGCCGTAGGTGGGCATTTTCGCCGGATTCTGCCAGGAGCTGATGTTCAACGCGTGTTGGTATCCCCAGTCGATGGGCACGATGGATGCGTTGCGCCGGTTTCCCCAGTTGAGCACGAGCTGAAGCTGATACCACTGCATGCTCTCCACAAACCAGCCATCGAAGCGGGGAAGTCCAAGTTTGTGTGGAGCGACATTGAACACCTCGCCGTGGAACCATCGACGGTCATCCGACTCCGGGCCGAACAGCTCGTGCCCGAACTCTTCCACCTGTCTCGACGGTTCGGTCATCAACTCCCACATTTTCACGACTCGCCAGTGATGATTGTCTCTCAGCCGTGATACCCATTCCGGGAAGGCGGGATCGGTGTGGGCGGGCTTACGGATGCCGCCATGGGCGGGAAGGCTGTCCCAGACGCTTTTCCGTCCATTCAGGTAGGTTGCCGCAGCCAGGCCGGTCTTGGTGGCGAGATGGTTGGTGATCTCGGCGTAAATGCCGACATAACGGTTGGTGGCGTAGTACGAAGGGTAAGTGTCCAAGGGGTGTCGGCGAGGCAGCCAACGATTCCAGTCCGGAAACTGGATCGCTACCGGCACTTCGCGGGCATTGACCGTGACGTCACGGAAGTTGAGGGCATTGGTATCGATGCCGTTCGGGAAGATGTACTTGAGGGTTTCCAGGTCGTTGTTCAAAACCCAGCCCAAGCCGGCACCGGCCGCCCAGCTCCGCACCGGCTTCGCATCCAGTCCTGGGCCCGGCTGATAGGGAGGGTTCCAGGGCCGTCCCAGCTCCTCGTAGGGAATGGGCAGACTGCGAATGAAGCTGGCGATGTTGCTGGCCGTAGCCCGCGAGAGTCCGTGAAAAACGCTCCGCTCGATGATCGAGCGGTTGGAGTAATTGAAGTATTTGAGGTCACGACCATCGTGCGCGTGACAGTCGGTGCAGCGGGCATTGAGCGCACCCAAGGTCGGCTCCGTGATGGGCGAGGCGTACCACGCCAACCGTCCATCCTCGATGTCGGCGGCGTTCGTCGAAGGCGGAGTCCAAGTCGCGGGGTCGTCGTGGGTAAATGCATCCGAAGGAATCAGGGGGGTGTTTCCCGACCAAAGGTTCAATGCCAACACCCGATATCCCACGGTAGCGTGGTCCAGGTCGTTGAACCGGAAATCAACCGTGTTCGCACCCGCCACCAGCTTCCACTTCTTGGTCGGGACCGTCAGCCTCAAGGTCCCGAGCGGCCCACCTATTCCCCAAAAGGCGCGCTCCGTAACGAACGGATAGGTGACGTTGGCCTCGTTCAACGTCACCCACGGCCCGCCGTTGATCCGGACCGAAGCCTTGCCTTCATACGTAAGCCCATGAATCTGAAGAAAAAGGGAATCCGCCTTGGTCGCCTCCGCCGACACCAAGGTGTAGGATTCGGTGGTTTGGTCCGGCCCCAGAACTTCAATCGGCAGAGTGGATGCGTGTCCCACCAGCGGCGAGCGGACCGGACCGGGAGCAGAGGCCGGCGGCGTGAGAATCCCGCTGGCACCCGCCTCCAGCGCCAATAGGGCGCTGAGCAGGAAGAACAGGAAACGTGCTTTCATCGGATGGCTGCCGCGAGGCGGACGATACCACCAGTTTGCGACCGGGTCTTGTGGATTGTCGTTCAACACCACGGTGCCACGACCGGAGGGTAACGCCACTGGATCGGTCGCCTGTCGGATTTTCTGCGCTACTCCACTTCGCTTCCCGGATCCCGAAGGCTTTCGGGAATGGGCGGTCAATCCGTTCTGCCCACCGGGCGGCGGGTCTTTTGACCTGGGCCGGCGTGGTCTCGACCGTCACAGCCCGCCGCGGGGATGCTCCGGCCTCGGCGCCTTGGCCCAGGCCAAAATCCCTCGCCGCAGGATCCCTTTCCATTTTCAAACAGGCTCTCAGACGTGAGGGGAAATTGATCGGCTATGGCCGCCTCCTGACCGACGGATGCTTTCGTGGATTATCGGATGATATTATCGTTGATGAATTACACCGTTCGGAGTCCCGCCTTTAGGCGGTGGGGCGGTGGGATTCTCCAGGGGGTTGTTCGTTTTCAGGCGCAGCGTGACGACGGACGTCTCCGCCGCCTTCAGCCGTGGTCTTTACCCATAGTCTAAGTTGCTGGACACCGGTCCTTGGGCCCGGC
>CAYYSX010000054.1:0-5436 GCA_964474315.1 uncultured Verrucomicrobiota bacterium
GTTGAAGCAGGGCTGGAACCTGACGCACACTCGAACCACCCAAACGGGTTCATTCCTCTTGTGGCTTTCGAACCTTCCCACGCTCCCGCGCCGCTGGCCGGCTGTCCGACCCGTCGGACGGCGGCTGAGAACCGGAGGCGCCCATGACCATCGCCCAACGGCTGATCGTGCTGCTGGCCGTTCCGCTCCTGGTGTTGACCGGACTGGGCGTCTTCGTCCGCCATCAGTTGGTGCAGATCGAGACGCGGACCCGCTTCGTCGCGGAATCCCAGGTCCAGAGTCTCGCGGCGCTGGGCCATCTCGGTCGCGGCGTCAACGAGATGCGGGTGAATGTGCGGAGTGTCCTGCTGAGCACCAATCTGGCGGACGAAACCCGGACGCGGGCCGTGTTCGAATCCACCAAGGAGGCGGTCCATCGGCGGCTGGATCAGTATGCCGACTCGTTGATTAGCTCGGAACGTGACCGGCGGCTGCTGGGCGATTTCCAGCGGTTGGTGGACGTCTGGATCGAGCAGGCCGAACACGTCTTGGATTTAGACGCGGCGGGTCGTTCGCCGGAAGCGCTGACCGAGCTTCAGGGTCCCCTCAATGAGACCGGTCTGCGCCTGAGCGAGGCATCGACCGAATGGATCGCGTACAACGAAAACCTGGCGACGGACGCCGGACGGGCGGCCGTGGATGAGATCCAAAAGGCGCGCAACGATATTCTGATCGCGGCCGGCCTTGCCGTGGCCTTGTCCGCGATCCTGGGCGTGCTGACTTTCCGCAGCATCGTCCGGCCGATCCGCTCGCTGAAATCGTCCGTCGAAGGGGTTGCGGCCGGGGAGTATTCACAGCAGGTGCCCTTCACCAAAGCCCGGGATGAGACCGGAGATCTGGCGCGTTCCATCGACATTCTCAAGCAGGGTGCCGCGGCGATGGACCAGCAACGCTGGGTCAAGTCCAGCGCCGCGAAAATCACCTCGGGCCTGACCGGCGCCACGACACTGGACGGATTTGGCGAACGGCTGGTGGCGGAACTCGTTCCGGCGTTGGGAGGAGGCGTTGCGGCGTTCTACGCGGCAGATTCTGGTTCGGGCGAGCTGGTCCGGGCCGGGGCCTTTGGCCTGGCCGCCGAGGCGCCGCTGGCCGATCGGGTTCGTCCAGGGGAAGGGCTGGTGGGTCAATGCGCCCGGGATCGCCAGCCGGTGAGCCTGGGCCCGCTTCCGCCGGAGTACCTGCGTATCTCCTCGGGCCTGGGTTCGGCGCCACCGACGCAAGTGACGGCCTTCCCGGTGGTGTCGCGGGATACCCTTCTGGGGGTGCTGGAGATTGCGTCGTTTCGACCGCTGTTAGAGAACGAACGAGCGTTGATCGACGAGCTGCTTCCCGTCGTGGCCCTCAATCTCGAGATCCTGCAGCGCAACCTCCGTACCCGGGATCTCCTCACTCAGACGCAGGAGCAGGCGGAAAAACTGACGCAGTCGCAGCAGGAGTTGGTGGCGCAGAAGGACGAATTGGCGGTGGCCAAGAAGAAAGCCGAAGAGGCAACCGAACTGAAGTCGATGTTCCTCGCCAACATGAGCCACGAGATCCGTACCCCGATGAACGCCATCATCGGGCTTTCCCATCTGGCCCTCAAAACGCCGCTCAACTCCAAGCAGCGCGACTATGTCAGCAAGGTTCACAACGCCGGCACGTCGCTGTTGAGCATCATCAACGACATCCTCGATTTCTCCAAGGTCGAGGCCGGCAAACTGGACCTCGAGAGTGTCGAGTTCGACCTGGATGGGGTGATCAGTTCCGTCACCACGGTCACTGCGCAGAAGGCCCACGAAAAGGGACTGGAGTTTCTCGCCGACGTTTCGTCCGCCCTTCCCCCGACACTGGTGGGCGATCCGCTCCGGCTGGGACAGGTGCTCACCAACCTGGTCAACAACGCCATCAAGTTCACGGAACGCGGCGAAATCCGGCTCCGGATCGAACTGGTGGAGCGCACCGGCGAAAAGGTTCAGCTCAAGTTCTCGGTGCGCGACACCGGCATCGGGATGACCCGCGAACAGGCGGAACGCCTCTTTCAACCATTCACGCAGGCCGACATGTCCACCACCCGCAAGCACGGGGGCACTGGTCTGGGGCTGACCATTTCTCGCCGGCTGGTCGAGCTGATGGGCGGGAGGATCGGGCTGGAGAGTGAACCGGGAATCGGTTCCACCTTCTTCTTCACCGCCTGGCTGGGTGTGGGCAGTGACCGCGCAGCGGGCCGCATCGTTCCCGAGCGGCTGCGGGATCTCCGGATTCTCGTGGTGGACGACAATCCCGCGGCCCGGGAGATCCTCCAGGAACCGCTGCGCGTACTGACGGCCCGGGTGGATACCGTGGCGTCGGGTGCCGAGGCGCTCGCGGCCGTTCAGTTGCACGATGCCACCGATCCTTACGACGTGGTGTTCATGGATTGGCGGATGCCGGGTTTGGACGGCCTCCAAACCAGCCGGCGCATCAAGAGCGATGAAACACTGCACCGGCAGCCCGCCATCGTGCTGGTGACCGCTTTTGGCCGCGACGAGGTCCGTGACGAGGCCGAGCGGCTGAACCTCGACGGCTTCCTCGTCAAACCGGTCACCAAGTCCATGATCGTGGATACCTTGGTGGGATTGTTCGCAGAACCGACTGGGCCCGGAGCGGAAGCGGCCCTGGCCAGCCCGGCCCAGGGAACGCCCTTGCGCGGGATCCGGGTGCTGCTCACCGAGGACAACGAGATCAACCAGCAGATTGCTGTGGAACTGTTGGAAGCCGCCGGCGCGTCGGTACGGGTTGCCCATCATGGCCGGGAGGCGGTGGAACTGCTGTTCGACGGTCCCCAGCCGCCTCCCTTTGACGTCGTATTGATGGACCTTCAGATGCCAGAAATGGACGGTCATCAGGCCACGGTGAAGATCCGCTCGGACCCGCGGTTTGGGCAGCTCCCCATTGTGGCTATGACAGCGCATGCGACCCATGAGGAACGGCAGCGCTGTCTGGCGGCCGGGATGAACGACCATCTTCCCAAGCCGATCGATCCCGTCGCCCTCGTGGAAATAGTCGGGAGATACGCGGGTCATCGTACGGTGGAAGCGACTCAGGTTGACCCAGGCTTGGCCGGGGACACGTCGGAATCGCCGCCCGCGGAACAAGTCAGCGGAGCGCAGGAGCGCGGACGGCTCGTCCGCTCGCCCAGGGAGATGCCGGGGACGCCCATGACGGAGGTCCTGCCGGAGATCGAAGGATTGGACACGGCGGACGGACTGGCGCGGGTGGCGGGCAATCGGGCGCTTTATTGGAAATTGTTGCGACAGTTCACCGAACAGCAGGCGTCGGCGCCGGCGGAAATCCACCAGGCGCTCGAAACGGGCGACCGGGCTCGGGCGGAACGGCTGGCCCATACCCTCAAGGGGGTGGCCGGCAACCTGGGGGCCAGAAGGCTGCAGGAAGCCGCCGGTAACCTGGAGAAGGAGATCCGCGACGGCCGGCCAGTGGACGACATCGAAGCCGCTCGCCAGCGGACCGGCGAGGCGTTGGAAGGGCTGCTCAGCCAGCTCTCGACCGCCGGGTTTCCGGCCCCGTCTGCTCCAGCGACCTCGGCGACGGCCCCGGTCGATCCGGCCGCGGCCCAGGCGGCGGTACGCGATCTGGCCCGTCTGCTGGCCGATTTCGATGCCGGTGCGGTGGAGTTGCTGGAGACGCGCGAGGCCGTGTTGCAGTCGCTGTTCTCGGCCACCGAATGGCCGGCCTTCCAGCAGGCGGTCGAAGCGTATGCGTTTGAGGATGCGCTGGGCCGACTGAACCGTGTCGCGCAAACGAAAGGTTGGACCACCACATGAGTGCCCCCGCGAAATCCGGCCGTATCCTCGTCGTGGACGACACTCCGGCGAACATCCAGATGCTGAGCGCCATCCTGAAGGAGAACGGCTACCAGATCAGCGTCGCTACCAACGGACGCCAGGCCCTGGAAGTCGTCCAGCGGGTCCGGCCTGACGTCATCCTGCTCGATGTCATGATGCCGGAGATGGATGGGTTCGAGACCTGCCGGAGGCTCAAGGAATCGCCCGATGTGCATGACATTCCGGTCATCTTTCTCACGGCGCGGACGGAGACGGCGGACATCGTGCGGGGCTTCGATCTGGGCGCCGTGGACTATGTGGCCAAGCCCTTCAATCCGGCCGAGCTGCTGGCGCGAGTGAACACGCATCTGACCCTCGACCGGTTGCGGCGAGAGAACGAACGCCTGCTGCTGAGCATTCTTCCGGCGCCGATTGCCAATCGGCTGAAGGCCGGCGAGGAACGGATTGCGGACAAGTTCCCCGACGTGACGGTGTTGTTCGCGGACCTGGTGGGGTTCACCCGCCTCTCGTCGTCGATGTCTGCGGCGCAGGTGGCCGAGATGCTCAACGACCTGTTCACCGCTTTCGACGGGGCAGCCCACGAATTGGGCGCCGAAAAGATCAAGACCATCGGCGACGCGTACATGGCGGTCGGCGGCCTTTCCATCCCGCAGGCGGATCACCCGAGCCAGATGGTGAAGCTGGCGGTGCGGCTGGTGGAGATCACCCGTCAGTTTGGCAGCGACCACGGGCTCGACCTGCGCCTGCGGGTGGGAATCAACACGGGGCCGGTGGTGGCGGGGGTCATCGGACGGGAGAAGTTCATCTACGATGTGTGGGGCGACACGGTGAACCTGGCCAGCCGGATGGAGTCGCTCGGCCTGCCCGACACCATTCAGATGACCCGTCCGGTCTTCGAAAAGCTGGCCAAGGAAGAGGTGTGTGAAGCGCGGGGTGGGATCGAAGTGAAGGGGAAGGGGACGGTGGAAACCTGGCTGTGGAAGGTGTGATCACCGCAGCGTTGGGGAGCGCGCCCGCCTCGGGCGCAGTCGCTGGCGCCTCGCCGACGACCCTTGGCGCCCCCGCCAAGTGAGGCTGGGGTGCAGGTTGAAAACCTGCGGAACAGCAGACAGGAATGTCTGCGCTACCGCATTTGGGGAGCGTACCCGCCTCGGGTGCAGTCGTCGGCGCCTCGCCGACGACCCTTGGCGCCCCCGCCAAGTGAGGCTGGGGTGCAGGTTGAAAACCTGCGGAACAGCAGACAGGAATGTCTGCGCTACAGCATTTGGGGAGCGTGCCCGCCCCGGGCGCAGTCGTTGGCGCCTCGCCGACGACCCTTGGCGCCCCCGCCAAGTGCGGTTTGACCGCCCAGTTATTCACCGGCGGTTCCAGGAGGCATCCACCGGGAGGATCCGTCGGCCGGCGCTGAGAGTGGGATTTCCCCGTGTTTTCGCGGCGGCGAACGGGATGGGCGCCGGTGGCAGGCGGGACCGGCCCAGTGAACAACCGGTCAATATCATTCGCTCGTCAATCCCGAGGCTTCTGATATTAAAGGGATAGTTCATTGAAAGAACAGGACCCAACCGGGAGCGGCTCA
>CAYYSX010000054.1:5536-26551 GCA_964474315.1 uncultured Verrucomicrobiota bacterium
CTGATATTAAAGGGATAGTTCATTGAAAGAACAGGACCCAACCGGGAGCGGCTCACGTCGCGCCAGGCGGTCCGAGATAATCCCAGGCGACTGGGGAAAGATTCCGTCAGGCTGGTTGGCGGGGTCCCTCTGGAAACGCGGTTCTGCCGCGGCCCAGGAGGCAATATTCACCAGCTCCTCTGGCGGCCGTCGCGTGGCCGTCAGTGACGCGATTCAGGAGCTGAGCGGTCAGGGGCGATGAGAAACCGCCCTGAGCCGGGTCAAGTAAGCGGCGTTGGTTTCGGACGCCGCTGAATCGCGGTTACCCAGAGGGTATCGGCTGCTACCGCGTACCAGCACGGAATGCGACTTCCGCCGTCCTGCCCCTCCGGCGGGACCCAAACGCGCTTCATCCGCGCGCCAAAACGAGTCGTGTTCTGGGGAGGTCCCACCTGGCTCGGTGGGAAACCTTCCGCAAGACCGGCGATCCGGGTGACGGACCGCCGGTTGGTCAACTGAAAGCAGCCTGAGAGGTAAGAGGCTAGACCCGTCGTTTCGGGCCAACGTGCCGCCAACCGCGGCAGCCGTCCCGGATTGAACCGGTCCAGACACGGATGTTGTTTGACCAGTGTGTCTGGACCTTGTCCGCCCGGCCGGGGCTGCAACCCCGGCCCGAAGCGGGCACAGAGGCCTCACTCGATACTCCGCGCGCCGCAAGGACGCGGACGGCCCTGCTGCGAGGCCGGAAACTCCGCTTGCCGTGGAGAACAGCGTCGGGGAGCCGGCGGCCTGACCAGGCGCCCAATGTCCGGCACACGGGAAAGAGAGCGTGGCGCACTCCCACCCCCGCTTTGGCCCCGGTGGTTCGCAAGAGCCACCGGGGTTCATCGTTGCTTGCCGCCTTCCTTTGCTTTCATCCATGAGCCATACCCGCATTGAATCCGATACCATGGGCCAGATTGAAGTTCCCCAGGACAAGTACTGGGGCGCCCAAACCGCGCGCAGCGTTCACTTCTTTGACATCGGTGACGATCTCAAGCCGCGGGAATTGATCCGCGCCATGGGCCTGCTCAAGAAGGCCGCGGCCCAGGTAAACCGCGATTTGGGCAAGCTCCCCGCCGAAAAGGCCGATCTCATCATCCAAGCGGCCGATGAGGTGATCGACGGCCGGCTCGACGACCATTTCCCGGTGCGTATCTGGCAGACCGGGTCGGGCACGCAGTCGAACATGAACGCCAACGAAGTCATCGCGAACCGCGCGATCGAACTGGCCGGGGGCGTGATCGGTTCGAAGAAGCCCATCCACCCCAACGACGACGTGAACCTGTCCCAGTCGTCCAACGACACCTTCCCCACCGCGATGCACATTGCGGCGGCCGAGGAAGTCGTCCGCAACCTGCTGCCGGCGTTGCAGAAATTCCGGGACGCTCTGGAAGTGAAGCGCGCGGAGTTTGCCGACATCGTCAAAGTCGGCCGGACCCACCTGCAGGACGCCACGCCGCTTACCTTCGGGCAGGAATTTTCTGGTTACGTATCGTTGATCGACCGGAATCGCGCGCGGATCGAGTTGGTGCTGCCCGGACTGTTGGATCTGGCCATCGGGGGGACGGCGGTGGGCACGGGATTGAACTCCCACCCGGAGTTTGCCGAGCGAGCCGCCCGTAAGATTTCCGAGCTGACCGGCCTGCCTTTCACCAGTCATCCCAATAAGTTCGCGGCGTTGAGCGCCCACGACGAATTCGTATTCGCCTCGGGCGCGCTCAAGACCTTGGCTGGTTCGTTGATGAAGATTGCGAACGACATCCGGTGGCTGGGATCCGGACCTCGCTGCGGCCTGCGCGAACTCCAGTTACCTGAGAACGAGCCCGGATCGTCCATCATGCCGGGCAAGGTCAATCCCACCCAGAGTGAGGCGATGACCATGGTGGCGGTGCAGGTGATGGGGAACGACGTGGCCATCGGCATCGCCGGCAGCCAGGGGAACTTCGAACTCAACGTCTTCAATCCGCTGATGGTGTTCAATTTCCTGAATTCGGTCCGGCTGCTCTCGGGCACCCTGCGTAGCTTTGCTGACCACTGCCTGGCTGGTTTGCAGGTGAATCGGCAGGTGGTGGCGGACTATTTGGAGCAAAGCCTGATGAACGTCACCGCGCTCAACCCGCACATCGGCTACGAAAAGGCCGCGGCCATCGCGAAGAAGGCGCAAAAGGAAGGCACCAGCCTGAAGGAAGCCGCCGTAACGCTTGGACACCTGACGCCGGAGCAGTTCGATCAATGGGTGGTTCCGGAACACATGACCCGGCTGTAGGGCGTGGTGAGAGAAGTACGCCTCGTGCCCGGCTACGTAGCTGGCGCTGGGCCAAACTCGATCCGTGTCGGAGGGACGTTCGGTTGGTTCCGTGCGGAGCCCGTAGTGTGTGATTCCGCCCGTTCCGGCTCAATGGCTGAAGCACAATCCCCCGACAGGGATTGGCAATGATTCGTTAGCTGATTCCGCAGCGGAGCCGCCAACAATGAGGCGTGATGCAGTCTGGGCCAGTTTGGAGCGGCGGCAACGCCCTCGACTTCGCCGTCGCTGTCCCGACCCGTCCACGCGGAAGTCCCCGGCGGCCGGGCTTGCTGGATCGGACGCCCATCGGCCGATTCCGTCTCCCCATCACCTCGAACCTCGGTAGGGGGATTCGTCGATCGCATGGATAAGCCGATCTCCACCGGGCAACCGAGGCGCCAGTCAGCCGACCTTCGCTGGAGCGTGGCTTCCCGGGTGCTCGCAGCGGTGCTGGGAGGTTACGCGTTGACCAACTTGGTGATCGTCACGCTTTCCCTCGCCTGGCCGGGCAATCCGGCGCGAGCCGTGCTGGGGGCCAGTCTGCTCGGGTTTTTGATCTATGCCGGGATCGTGATGTGGGTCTTCGCCGTCCGTACGGCCAAGCGGGCCTGGCTGGGATTGCTGCTGGCTTCCGGTGGGTTGGGAATCCTGGCCTTGCTGCTCAAACTTCAGGAGGCGGTATGAAAGAGACGTTTCGCCACCGCATGACTTGGCTGCACACCTGGACGGGCCTGGTGGTGGGATGGGTGTTGTTCTTCATGTTCCTCACCGGAACGGCGGGCTATTTCCAAAGCCAGATTACCCGGTGGATGCGTCCTGAATTGCCCCTGTCGGCGGAGCGGAAAATCATGGCGCCGGAAGAAGGCTATCCATTGACCCAAGCCTTTTTGCAGAAGCATGCGGCAGGAGCGGACACGTGGGGAATGGACCTCCCTAGCGAGGGAGTCGGCCGGGATAATTTAAGTGTCTGGTGGGAGATGCCGGAAGGCCAGCCGGCCGAGGGAGAGGACGACCGGTATGGGAATGCCGTGTTGGACCCGGCCACCGGTGAGCGTGGGGAAGGGGGAATGGGCCGGGCAACCGGCGGAGGTGGCTTCCTCTATCGGATGCACTATCACCTGCACTATCTGCCGGAAGTGTGGGCCTATTGGATCGTTGGCTTCTGCAGCATGATCATGCTGGTCGCACTGATCACTGGAGTCATTACCCATCGGCGGTTGTTCCAGGATTTTTCCTCTTTCGGCCCGCTCAAGGCGGCCGATCCTGGCGTGACGCTCATGCGGTCCTGGGCGTCGTGGCGCTGCCGTTCTTTCTGATGATCACGTACAGCGGATTGGTGTTCTTTCTGTTCACGTATCTGCCCGCCGGATTGCTGGTGGTGTTCGACGGCGATTGGGACCGCCTGCATGAGGGGCTGCACGGGCATGACTCCACCGCGGAGGAGCCGGAGGAAGATCACCTGAGTCGCTCGGGGGTGGAATGGCCGCTGCCGTCGCTGCTGGACTTCGTGGCCAAGGCCAGGCCGATCTGGCCGGAGAGCACGGTAACCGGCATCCGCGTGGACTTCCCTGGTGACCGCAATAGCGTGGTCAATCTGTTTCGACACACCCTTCCCCGGCCGGACAGCGAGCAAATGATCAGCTTCCGCGTGTCCACCGGCGAGTTGATTCAGGCTGAGGAACACGAACACGACGAAGATCACGGCTGGGCGCACGAAATCGAAGAGACGCTCTTCACGTTGCATCGCGGGCGCTTTGCCGGACCGGTGTTGCGTTGGTTGTACTTTGGCTCCGGTCTGCTGGGCTGCGGTATGATCGCCACCGGCTTGATTCTGTGGACGGTCAAACGCCGCCCGAAGTCCACCGCGGCGGAGGCGCCGGGATGGGGCCAGCAGTTGGTGGAGCGCTTGAACATCGGCACGATTGCGGGTTTGCCTGCCGGAATAGCGGTTTATTTCTGGGCTAATCGTTTGATTCCGGTGGACTGGACTCATCGAGCCCAATGGGAAGCCAACTTATTATTCATGACTTGGGCCGTGCTGCTTCTTTATCCCGCGTTCCGCCCGGTGATGAAAGCCTGGGTCGAGGCGCTCTGGTTCGCGGCGGCCTTGTTTGGCTTGCTGCCGTTGCTGAACGCGCTGACCACCGATCGCCACCTGGGAATCACCCTGCCCGCCGCGGACTGGGAACTGGCCGGCTTTGACCTCACGATGATGGCCTTGGGCCTGCTCTTTGCCTGGGCAGCCATGCGGGTGCGACCCAAGCGGGAGACGTCTCCCGCCCCACGAGACCTCCCGGAACCGATCCGGCCGGTGCCGGCCAAACGAAGCCTGGCCTGATGAACGAGCTGATCCTCTTTTTCACCGCCGGGTTGCTGGCTTATGTCGGCGTCGTGGGCTGGTGTCTTTCGCAGAAGCGGCACCAGCAGCAGGTTCTGCGGAGGACGCTTTCCACGGAAGGCGGTTGGGTTCTCCGACTGGGCGGGACTCTCTTTCTGGTCGGGTCGCTGTACTATGTATTACGCCATCAGGGAGGCCTCGCGGGAGCGGTGGCTTGGTGCGGCTTATTGACCTTCATCGCTCTCTTGTTGATCTCCATTTTGCCCTATGCTCCGCGCCTGGCGGTCGTTCTCAGCCTGGTGGGAGTGGTGGGTTCCGGAGCCCTCATCCTCATGGGCCTTCCCGCCGGACTCTGACGATCGGTTGGGAAAGATCTCTGCAATGTTTTGTTGCATATGCAACAGAAGATTGCGGACGGACGAGGCCGCGGCAGCGCTTGCTTCAACGACAGATCCCTGGCTTTCCTGGGAGTAGCATCGAATGGCCATCACTTCGCCCTTGATCGAGATGCTCACGGCGGCGCCGGCCAGCTCGCGTCGGGACTAAGGAGAGGGGCCTCCATTGGGAATGGCTCGGCATCGCTGGGCCATCTTTACCTCAAGGTACTGTTCCAGCGCTCTATAATCCATCCGCCAATGCCAACAATGTCCGCAGCGCGGTGAGATTGTCTGCGGCGTCGAAGAACGCGCGCAGGGGCAGGCGCAGGCCGCGGAGGGTCGGACTGGAGATTTCACCGGTGCCGGATTTGAGCACCAGTTCAAAGCGCTCCTCCTCCAGCAACCGAAATTTGGGGTTAAAAAAACCAAGATTGACTTACGGCAATGGGGGCGCGAGGCGGAAGATCGTCAGCACGGCGCGGTGGTCCGAGGGCCAGGGATCCACGTTGTTGCGCGCGTCGAGTTCAATGGAGGAGACCGGCGTGACGCCGTCACCCTGAGAATAATAGACGAAGTCGATTCGGTCGAAGACCCCCTCCGGTTCCTCGGATACCTTTGGGGTCCAGGTGATGCCCGGTTCGTCGAAACGGAAGCGCTCCGGATAACGGCGGTTACCAGGGTGAAGCTCCCGGTAGGAGTCGCCCAGCCCGGCGGTCTCGCAGGCGACCGAGTTGGGCCAGGGCACTTCGACGTAATCGAGATGCGATGGGACATTGAAGTCGCCGGTGAGAAAGCAGGGTTCGTTGGTGGCCAGAAAGGGCTTCATGCCGGCCAGCAGATTGGTCAAAGCCGGCATCCGGGTCGTCTGTTCCTGGGCCAGGATGAAGTCCCATGACTTGCCGGCCTTCAGGTCATAAGGACCGTAGGGATACGCGGTGAGATGACAGTTGAAGAGGTGAATGCGTCGCCCGGTTGACAGTTCAATGGTGGCACCCCGACCGCCACTGACGGGCAGGGAGGCAAGAATCGGATACCGGCTGACGATGGAACGGCCGGAGTCACCCTGGACGTGGAACCCGAGTGCGGCGCCGATTTTGGCGGCGGTCTCGGCATTGCATTCCTGGAGTCCGACGACATCAGCGCCGCTCTGGCGGATGGCCTCGATGCAGCGGTCGAGGCTGGTGCCGCCATTGACCCAGATGTTGAAGGACATCACCCGCAGTTCATTGGTGGCCGCGCGGGTGGTCGGGCTGGCGGCCGACAGGCACAGCAGCAGGAGCAGCCAGTTGAGCAGCCGGACGTCCTGTAGATAAGATCTGGACTTATACGCCATAATAGGTTTCATAGACTAAGGCAGCTTGGCGACGGGCTTCCTCCCAGTTCCACTGATTGAAGGTGAAGCGGTCCGGACTTAGGCTTTTGACGTAGTCGCCGGGTTGGCGGTCGAAGAGGGATTCCACCAGGAGGCGTCCGATGCCGCCGGATCCGGATATACCGTGAGCGTTGCAACCGCCGGCCATGACAAAGCCGGGAACCTGGGAGCTTTCGCCGATGATGAAGCGTCCATCGGGTGTAAAGGTGGGCCAGCCCTTGCCCACCCAGCTTTTCTGCGCGGCGCGGGCGGTGGGAAACAGGCGGGAAAAACTGGCCTCGAAGGAATCGAGCACCGGCCAGTCGGTGACGACCGGGGGCGGTTGGTTGTCAGGCGAGAAGTGGCGCGGATCCTGGCTGAGTGACCGGGGTTCCCATCCCCCCAGGAGCAATCCGTCGTCCCGCACCCGTCCGTACAGAGTCAGTTCGGGAATCCGAATGCAGGGCAGGTTGGGTGTAAGGCCGTCCATGGGCACGGTGACATAATACTCATGCCGCACGGGGAAGATGGGCAGTTCCAGGCCCACCAGCCGGGCCACATGATAGGCATTGGCCCCGGCGGCGTTGATGACATAGCGGCATTCGGCCGGCCCGCGGCTGGTATTGACGCCGGCCACGCGACCGTTTTTCAGGACGATTCCCTCCAGAGCGGTGGCCGTAGCGAACTTCACCCCCCGTTTTGCGGCGTTGTGGCGATACGAAGCCGCGACGGCGCGCGGGGTCATATAACCATCGCTGGGACACCAAAGCACCGCCTTCGCGGTGGAGAAGTCCAGGAGCGGCCAGAGGCGCTTGGCTGCGGCGTGGTCGATCAAGGCCGTGTCCAGTCCGGCTTCGTCGGCCGCGACTTTGAGCCGGCGGAATTCGTCGGCGCGACGGTCGCCGAGCGCGATCCGGAGCGAGCCGACTTCGTTCCAGTCGGGTTTCACTTCGGATTGCTGCAGCTCGCGGAAAGTGGCGACGGAGTGCATGGCCAGGCGGATGCGCTCCGCGGAATCGCGCACTTGTCCACAAAGGCCGGCCCCTTGGGAGGTGGTGACGGCCCCGGCCTCGTCGGCCCGGTCGAGGACGAGGACGTCGGTTCGGCCGGCTTGAGCAAGGGCATAGGCGCAGCCGACACCGACGGCGCCGGCGCCGATGATGATGATTTCGGCGGAAGGGAGGGGGCTAATATCGTGCATTATTGAATTCCTAAATCGGCGTGACCATTATTGGGCAACGGGAATCCTTCCTGTCGCTGGCAAAGCGCGGCTCCATTCCATCTAAGTGTGTCGTATTTCGCGAAACGAAACATCCCAGGGGACCACTTCGGACTGCCGGGCATGAGGTTGCCAGTATTCCACAAAATGGTAATGAACAGCCGCCACCGAACCCATCCTTGCCGACTGGGGATTGAAGCGGGAGTGACGGAGGAACCGCTGAATCATGACGGCGGCGAGCGTTGCCTTCACGTCTAACCACACCAGGCAATAGCTGGGGTGGCAAAGACGAAAGTCGAAAAAACCTTTATCATGGCTGAACAAGGTTGGACGTTTGAGGCGGTGAAGCACAGGAATGATGTTCTCATCTGAGGTTCCTATCGGAGCGATGTCCTTACCAATGCAGCGGTGGCGAAGCCGCGCGCGGCGCAGGAGTTCTGCTTGATCGGCACGGATATTTTCATCGAGGACAATCATCTCTGGCGGCGGCCACCGTCGTCGAGGAGGCGGCCGTCGGCGCTGAGGAACGACTCGCGGGCCAGACGGACGCATTCCGCGACCGCTGCCTCGGAGAGGCCATGGTAATTGGCCGCGATGGACGCCAAAGGCTCACCATCTTCGATCGCCTGGAGGATTTGCCAGGCCATGATTCGGGTGCCCCGGATGGTGACTTGTCCATGACAGACCTTGGGGTCTGCTACGAGGTATTGCCCCAGTTTTACTGGTCGTGCCGAGCGTCGGGCGTTTGCTTGAAGCGTCTTCATGGGAGCTAGGATATTCTCCACCTACCGCTAGCCGCAATAGCGCCTCACGCTCTCCACGTACCACTGCACGAATCCCTCCACGTTGTACTCCTTGAACGTCGAGTAGGGGCCCGGACGGTAGGCCGTGGAATTGATGCCCTTCTGCTGGCGTTCGCAAATGAGCCAGTCCTGTTCGCTGGTCAGTTGCCAGAAGGGCATGAGTTTTGCCAGGTCGTAGTCGCGGCCTTCGACGGCCTTCTCCTCCACCAGCCACCAGACCCGGATCGCCGTGCGTTGGGGGCCGGCGGGAAGCAGGCGGGTGCTGACCGCGTGGTCGCAGCTCGAGTGGTTCCAAAAATTCGGCAGCGCCCGCATCCGCAGCGTCCCGACGTCGGCATCCCGGTAGTCACCCATGAGCGGTGCCACTTGCTGGCCGTCCATGGTTTCGCTGACCCAGCCGTCCACCAGGGGAGTGCGGTTGGCGCTGAACCAGATTCCCCGGGCGGCGTCGGGAAACCGCGTCATTCCCGTGTCGGTGTGAGTTGCGGCGAACCCTTCGACCGACCATTTCTGCTCGCTGCGCTGGACCACAGAATTGATCTCCTCGCGGATGCGCGGGGGGGTGTCGTCGGTATTGAAATGATCGAAGTTGGCCTTGATGTACTGAGGATGATTGACGTTGCAGTGATAGCATTCGCGGTTGTTTTCCCAGACCACCTTCCAGTTGGCGTTCACCAGGTAATCGACCGCTTTCGCCACCTTGGCCCGGCGGAGTCCCTGGGGTTGGGCAAGTGGACCGAGACAGGCTCGGGCGGCCGTGAAGGGCAGGGGACGCGGCGAAAGACTCAGAAAGATCAATCCCTCGACCTCTTCCACCGCAAGCCGGTGCAAGGGGAAGTCTTCCTTCTTCAGCTCCGGCTGCATGCCGCGCCAAGCCACGAGGCGGCCATCCAGATCATAAGCCCATTGGTGGTAGGGGCAGACGAGTTTGGTGACCTGACCGCAGGGTTCGGTGCAGAGGACGGATCCCCGGTGACGGCAGACGTTGTGCAGCGCGTGAATGGTGCCGTCATTGCCACGAAGGACGATGATGGAGTCGGTATCGACCTCGAGGAGGAAGTAGTCGCCGGTGCGGGGAAGTTCGCAGGTATGCCCGGCGAACAACCATCCGGTGCGCCAGATCGCGTCGAGGTCGCGCTGATAAATATCCGGGGAATTGAAGTAAGCCTGCGGCAAGGTCCAACCGGGTGTCCGCTCCGGGAGGCCGGTTTCGGCGGAGGAACGGGTGGTGCGGGTGGAAACGGTGACCGACATGCGGTCATCGTATCGACACCGGTGGCGAGCTCAATGGCCTGTTTTCGGGGGAAGAGGGGGAGGAAAGTTCCAAGCTCCAAAACCCAAGTTCCAAAGAAGGGTGGACCTCCAAAATCCGGACGTGAATCGAGGCCCTGAACTCTCCCCTGTAGAGTCGTCTCTCCCGAGACGACTCTCGTCTGGGGACAGACGACTCTACAAGGTGGGAAGGGACGGTTCATGGAGAGCTTCAAGTTCCAACGGGGGAAGATTCTGAACTCGCAGAATTTGCTAGCGCCGCCGGTGCTCTGCTAGTTACCCGCTAGTGAACCCTGGGATTGGGATTCCACCATTGGAGCTTCTTTGGAGCTTGGGATTTGGAATTTGGAACTTTCCCGTCACTTCTGCAAATACCTCACCGCCGCCTCCGTCCGCGAATGCACGCCCAGTTTCTCATAGATGTTCTTCGCGTGCCCATGGACGGTCCAGACGCTGATGTTGAGGGATTGCGCGATTTCCTTGTCGAGGAAGCCTTTGCTGAGGAGGGCGAGGATCTCGAGCTCGCGGGCGGTCAGGCGGGCCAGTTCTCCGGAGGCGCCGATTGAGGCGGAGGCGCCGAGCTGACGCTGGAACCATTGCAGCGCGCGCAGGGAGAAAGTGGCACGGTCGGTCGGGATGGGGGGGCCACCGGCAAGCGGATCGAGGCAACGGTCGGGCGGCGTGCGCTTGAGCAGGTATCCAATGGCGCCCCCCGGCGTGGCCTCAAACAGGCGGTCGCTGTCGGCGTAGGCGGCGTAGATGAGGCCGGGGATTCCGGGTCGAAGCAGGTGCAGGCGGTCCAGCAAGGCGGCCCCGGAGAGTCCGTCGAGGGATTGGTTCACCAACAGGAGTGACACGGGTTGACGGACGAGACTGGTCAGGGCGGCGTTGGCGTCGGGGAACTCGGTCACGCAGCGGAATCCGACCTGCTGGTTGACGGCAGTGGCGAAGGCTTCGCGGAGTCCGGGGTCGGGTTCGACCAGCGCCACGGTGGTGGTGGTGGTTTCCGCGCGGGTGGGGAGAGGCGTCCTGGCGGTGGGACGGTGCGTGGGCGGCTGAGTGATGAGAGTGAAGTAGGTCCAAACGACCGGATTGATGGACCATTCCAGGCTGATCGTGAGTTCACGTCCAACCTGCCGCTGGGCTTCCGGCCCGCTGCCGAGAAGCCGTCGTTGCAAGGCGTGGGCCCGACGGCCGGCGACGGTGGCGTTGGCGGTGCCGAGAGGGAAATAGGTGGCGGATCCACCCGCTCCAGGAAGCCAGGCGGAGAGTTCGCCCGGTGGTGCCGCCGGCGTGGCATACGGCCGCCGGACCAGACGGGGACGGGTGGAAACGATTTTCAGCGGGGCGGATACCCTGCTGTTTCCCACAGCGCCGATGAGGGCACGGTACCGGTCGAGCGCTTCGCGGGCGGCGGCGACGCGGCGGCCGGCGGTGAGGGACCAGGTCTGACGCTGGCCCGCGTGCTGGACCTTCACGCACCAATGGCCAACCCGGCGGGTGTGGCCGCCGCGGGTGTAGGAGTTGCGGTAGAGTCGTCGATTCCAGTAGGTGGCCGTGAGCTTATCGCGGGGGGAATGGGGCACAGTGCTTGGACGTTGCTTGGACATTCTGGCGTTCCGGTTTCTCGAGCGCAAGGCGGACCAGTGAAGTGGGGCGGGAAGAGGCGCATCTGAGGTTCGCCGAGGGCTGGCGCGGCGGCCCTACCCGGTAGGGATGGCGCGCTGCGTCGTCCCGGCCACCGGGCGGCTATTGACAGGGCCGCGTCGAAGAACTCTCGCCTCACCTGGCACCAGTCGCGCCGCTGGGCGATCGACGCGGCCCTGCGAACGGCCGCGTTCCTGCGCGACGCGTGGAACGCGGGCCCGCCGCCGCGTGGCGGCCCTACCGGGGTGCGGGCAACAGCAGGGTGACGCCCGGTTCACGATTCCAGGCGGCTTCGCCCCCAAAACGGGCAATGGCCGCGCGCCGTGAAAGAGGCAACTTAGGGAAGGACTTCGCCAATCAAGGTGTAGTCCGTCTTGCCGATGACTCCTCCGCCACGCCGTCCCACCACCCGGCCGCCGGATGCCGCCGGGGCGTTCACGCTGATCGAACTGCTCGTGGTCATCGCGATCATCGCCGTCCTGGCGTCGATGCTGTTGCCCGCGCTCAGCAAGGCCAAGGCGCGGGCGGTGGCGACCTCCTGCCTCAGCAATGTCCGCCAGTTGGCGCTCGCCACCCATCTCTATGCCGGCGACAACGCCGATTGGCTTCCTCCCATCCAGGCGTCGATCCCCGGTGGCGAAACCTGCTGGCGTCCGTTCCTTTTCATCCATGCCGGGAAAAATCCCGGCATCTATGACTGCCCGGCTGAACGGGATGAGGTTTATTCATCGGGCCGGCCAGCCGGGATGAGAAGAGGCTCCGGCAACCGCTCGCTGATCGGTGCCTTCGCTCCATCGGAGATCGACATCCCGAGCGGCCTGGGAGCGGTCAACGTCCACTGGGTCTCCGGCGGTGCTCCCCCGCCCTTTGGCCGTCCCCGAGGTTACGAGGACAACTTGTGCCGGGCGACCTCGATCGAAGCCCCTTCCAAGCTGATCCTCTTTGGCGATGGGCACAGTGACGTCAACGGAGTCTGGCCCCGGGACCGCTGGTGGATCTGGAAGGAGATCGGTGACAATCGGAGCGCCGGTTTCAACCGCGTAGCCCAGGGCGACAAGGGATCGGTCCGGCATAGTCGCAAATCGAACTATGCCTTTGCGGACGGGTCGGGACAGTTGCTCAATGCGGGACGGATTCCCTGTAACACCAATGAGTGCGCCTGGTCGGCGAAAGCGGATCCGCACTGAACCGACGCGATGGCCGCGAACCAATCCAACGCGTGGAAGCTGGCTGCGGCGCTGGGGATGTTCGCGCTAGCGGGATTCCTGGGCTGGCGCTGGATGACCGAGGATACCGGCCTTTCCGAGCGCGCCTTTTTTTATGACCTCAGCGAAGGACGGTTGTTCGTGGCCCACCGGGGATTGATCCCGCCCATCCGCGGGGTGAATGACGACGTGGAGGACGGAGTTCGGGCGGTGGTCGTCTCGACCAACGGCCAGCCCGATCAGAAATCCACCTGGGTGATCGCCTACCTGGAGACCTACGCGCCCGAACTCAAACAACAATTCGTGGCCGCCCAAGCCTCCGGCAAACCGCCGGAGATCAGCCGCACGGCGGGACAGGCCTTGCGTTTGGTCAAACGCCCGACGGACGCCGATTGGGTTTCGCTCGCGACGCCGGAAGGTGAACAAATTGTCAACGAATGGCTGCTGTTAGGCACGGAATCGTCACCTCCGGTCATTTGTACCCCTTGAAATCCTCCGCTCTCTTGCGTCCAGTTGCTCCTATATCGCCATGAATGTCCCCTCCGTTCTCCGTCCGTCTCGCTGGCGCTGTTGGCTCGCTGGTCCCCTCGTTGCTGTCGGCCTTCCCGTCCTGGGGCAGTCTCCCAGCGTCCTGACCTCCCACGATGCCTATGTCATTGGTGAAGACGTCGCCATTGAATTCAAAGGAGGCCTCGGGAATCCCAAAGACTGGGTTGGCATCTATCCGGTCGATGTTGCGCCCGGTAGTACACCGTCCACCCGGTGGTTCTATGGGGATGGCACGGGCGACGGCGGAGGGACCACCGGGGTGAAGGAAGGGGTACTGACTTTCCCTGGTGGACTGAACTTTGCCGGCGAATGGAAGGCTTACCTGTTGCTGAACGACGGATACGAGATCCTGGCCGAGACCTCATTCTGGGTGGTCGAGGAGGGAACACCGTTGGTACGCACGGATAAGCGTGAGTACGTAACCGGGGAAGACATCGTGGCGACCTTTGCTTCAGGCCCGGCCTATGCCAAAGATTGGATTGCCATCTATCAGGCGGGTGAAACGCCGGGAGACCCACCCTCGACACGGTGGAGCTATGTGGATGGGACCGAGGAGGGCGCGACGGGCGTGGCCAACGGAACCATTACGTTTACCAGTGGCCTGACCACGCCGGGCAGCTATGTGGCCTATTTCCTTCTCGACGACAGCTACACCATCCTGGCCACCGAGACGTTTAGCGTGGTGGCGCCGGCTGCGAGCACTCCGCGCCTGTTGTCCCTGTCGCCGACCGACGGCGCCACCGGGATAACGCCGCTCTTCCGCTTCTCCGCCAGCATCACCAACGGCACTTCCAAAGTCGTGCTGTCGAGTGTGGTGCTCCAAATTGACGGACAGGAGGTGGCGGCGACCAAGGATAGCGTCAACGACCTCGTTACCGTTGCCTACGAATCGACCCAAGTGGCCGCTCCGTCCTCCGCTCACACGTACCGTCTGACGTTCGTGGATGATGCCACGCCCGCGAACGAATTCACGGTCGCTGGGACGTTCACGATTGCGTCCTACGAGAACATCGTGCTGCCCGCGCCCATCGTGCTGGAGACGTTTGATGACACGCCCGAGGGGCAGCTTCCCGCTGGGTGGGAAGTCAAGAGCTACTCCGTGGTGGAAAATCCCGACTTCGATTTGGGCAACTTGGATTCCGCCTCGTTTGCCAACTGGCTGGTGATCGACGTGGACCGGTTCACTGGCTCGTTTGTCACCTACAGCAATCCCGAGAACCCGGAAGGCTGGGGAAGGGATTACCAGCGTGTTCTCACTCCCAATCTGCTCAACGTCCTCAACGGACAGGTGGTCACCAATCTGGCCACGGGGCGGATGCTGTTTGCCAGCTCCGGCTATCGAAACGGAGGCAACCAAGTGCTGTTTGCCTTCTCACCCCTCTACGACCTGACCGGCCGGACCGACGTGCATGTCGTTTTCTCCAGCCTCTATGAGCAGAACCAAGATAGCATCGGCGCCCTCGAATATTCGGTGGATGGCGGGACGAGCTGGCTGCCAGTGGTCTATCTGATGGATCGCAATGACCTCCAGCGCACCGAAGACGGGGAGATCGATGCCGAGGCCACCTTCTACACTCCCGCGGGCGATATTGCGGTGTACACGAATGACGACGGCGTGGAAGTGGGGGGCACTTACGGTTCATTTATCGCCGCCCCCATCACCGCGGCACTGGCTCCCTACATCCAAGGGCGAGTGGACGACGATGCACGAGAATCCAAGCGCATTGAAAAATTCCGGCTTCCGGAGGCGGACCATCAGGCATCGGTCCGTTTGCGGTTTGCCTATGCCGGCACGGACAGTTGGTACTGGGGAGTGGACAATCTCGGTTTGTACAGCCTCAGCGCAACGCCGGGAACGCCACCCGCTCTGGCCTTCACGGTGGAGACGGGCGGATTGCGACTTTCCTGGCCAGCGGAGGCGACGGGCTATGTTTTGTATTCAGCTACTGCTTTGAACCCCACGGCCTGGACCCCGGTGAATGGTGTGACCGACAACTCCGTGACGATTCCTTTCGGCCAGGACAGCGAATACTTCCAATTGCGAGAGCCGTGATCCTAAGAGTCTGTTGGAAAAGGCTCTAAGAGATTAGCTGGATCCGACGGTGGGCAGATTAAAAACTGGCGGAACAGCAGGCCCGGAGGCTTGCGCTAAGCCGTAGCGCAGACATTTTCTGTCTGCTGTTGCGCAGGCCTTTCAGCCTGCCAGCAAACCGGACGGGCAGGTTGAAACCTGCGCTACCATGGGAGTTCTACGCCACGGCGATCAAAGGTCCCGGGTGAGCCCAAAGAGCCGGCGCCAGAGCCGGTCACTCCGGGTGATCCATAACAGCCCGGGGGACGCGAGCGGGAGAAACATGAGACGTTGCAAGAAACTCGCCCAGCGCAGACGCGACCGGCTGTGGTGGTCAGCGTGGCGGGCATAGGCAACGCGGGCGGTATCCCAGGCGAGTTCCCCGCGGGCAAAGGCTGTCACGGGTTCGACCGCCCAACGCGCACTTTCCAAGGCCAGGGACATTCCATTGCCCGTAAAGGGTGGAATCAGAGTGAGGGCATCGCCAATCGACAGGCCGGGCTGGGCCTCAGCCGGGCGTGGGGTCAGGTCAAGACCACCGACGGTACAAAGGGAATCCAGGTCAAACACGGCGTGGGCAAGCTGCTCGTAACGGGGAGAACCGGGCCGGCCACGTAACCAGTCCAAGGGTCCGGCCACCGGGATCCCGGCTTCACCCGGCTTCCGACGGAACAAACCGCAGACATTCACCCGATCGTCCGCCAGCCGACAGAGTCCCACATAGGCGCCGGCAGAGACGTGGAGTTCCAAATCCGCGCCCAGGTGGACACCTTGCGCATGAGCTTTCACGCCAAACCAATGCCAGCCGCCCACCGGACCACTCGCCCGACGACCATGAGCCTGCACCTGTCCCGGAAGATCCGGGGCGGGTTTGATCCGTTCGCCGCTGCGCAGGTCGCCGCCTCGTTGGACGAACTCCTCGGCCAGCAGGGCATCGAGGTGGTGGCGCGACAGGCAGAGCGCAGGACGGGGCAGGGGACGCAGCGATCCTTGGCGGACTTCGTTGGCGAAGGAAACGGAATGGGCCAGGCGACCCGCGGACAGGCAGCGCGAGAGAACTCCCAGCTCCTCCAAGACCTCCTGGCCCTGTCCGCTAAGGAATTCTCCGCACACCCGATGGCGGGGATACTGGCCTGCTTCATGGATGGTCACCGGCACCTCCCGTTGCCGCAGCAGGATCCCCAAGGAGAGCCCGGCGAGACCGCCACCGACAATGGTGATGGGCTTCATGAGCGCGAGCGGCGAGCGGCCACAAACACATGGCCGAACCATCCGGAACGACCTTCGCGCAACTCCCAATCTCCCGCGTCCGGCCAGGCTTCGCTCAGTTCGCGTCCGCGGAATCCGGCCTGCACGCTCCGGAATGCGTCGTGCTGCGTGACGGGGTGATGTCCCAGAAGACGGAGTCCCCGCACAGCCCAACCCGCGAGCCAGCTCCGGCGCGGTTCCAACACCACCAAGGCCTTCGTCCGCCCAGCAATCCGACGCAGGAGTTCGCGGAGAGCGCGGGCGTCGAAATGATGAATGAACAGGTTGGCGTACAGCAACTGCAGCGGACTGTCTCCGGACTCCAGCCAGGCCAATACCTCGGCTTCCACGCTGTCCACCTGCCAGCCCTGGTGCTCCAGCCGGGCGCGTGCCGCGGGAGCGATGAGCGAGAACTGATCGACCAGACGAAGGCGGCTTCCCGGGGGAGGTCCTGGCAGGAGACTCCAAACCTGAGCCGTCTGATGGGCATCGCCCGCGCCAAGTTCCGCCACGTTCCACGGAGCTCCCGCCGTGGGCAGGAAGAGACGCAGAGCGGCCCCCAGTTGGCGTGCATTGCCCATCAGCGCGTTAATGCGTCGCAAGTCCTGCCGCGAACTCTGCGCTTCCGGAGAGCTGGGCGGTAGGGTGTCGAGCAGTTCAGGTTGGACCAGACGGGTCATTTCCAGAGAAGTGCGCTCACGACCATGGCCGGAAAGTTGGAATGGAGAAGCCTGGAACGCAGTATGGCTGCGGGGCGTCGGTGCCGTGATAGGTTTTCGCGCCGAGCACAGCCAGGAGGGTGGTTTTAATAAGTGTAGGTGAATGAATCTCTTATCTGGCGTGCTTAAGGTACACGCGTTTCATGACTGCCATTTTGCCAGCATCTTTGGCCACGCTCCCGAGCGTGTACATCATCACTCCGGTACTCCGGCCACCAAGGCCGTACTCCAGAACTTGTTCGAACTCCTCGGGAGAGACGCGCGGATCGTCGTGGGCCTGCACGATGGGCCAGAGTTGTGGATAGGTGCCCGGCGCGGTCTTCATCCACGGTTTGGCTCCCAGATAGTCCACGAACTCCTTCACGTAAGCCGGAGATTTGCCGGAGCGACCGTGGTAGATCATCGGCGAGAAGACCTCGACATAAGGAGCCAGCGCATCGAAGTCCAAACCCAGGCAGCGCCGCCGGACCCCGCTTAGATCTTCATCCTTCCAGGCCGTATGATAGATGCCGAGCAGGGCCCGGGGACGGATTTCTTTGACGAGGCTGCGAATCTCCTTCGCCCAATCCACGATGACGGAGACCCGCCAATCTTCCCAGGGCTTCGCGGCCTGGGAGAAAATCCAGTGGGCTTTCTCCGCGGTCGTTGCGCCCGGCACGTTTCGTCCCGACCAGGCGGCAAACGCGTTGAGGCAGGTGTCGTTGAAACACGTCTTGATGAGCACCGGATAGGGATCTTCGAACTGCGCGTGCCAGTGGGTGTAGTCCATCCAGATGCCGTCCAGGTCGAAGCGCGTGAGCACGTCGCGCAGGGCGTCCAGGCGAAACTGTTTGAAGCCGGGATGCGTGGGACACACGCCCATGAACCAGGTGGCGGGTGGGGCCGGCCGGCCGGAATCGTCGATAGGATGCGCGTCCGGGTGGTTCTTGACGTAGTCGCCGTATCGGCCGTTGAGGGTGGCAAACTCGGCGAAGACCTGGCAGCCCTCTGCCTTGGCCCGAGTGAACGTCGCTTCGTCCAGGCTGTCGCCGCGGATGAAGACGGCGTTGACGCCGTATTCGTCGAGCCGGGCGCCGGTGGCCCAGAATTCGTTGGGATCGGCATAGCCACCCCGGATGACGATCGTCTTGTCTTGCGCAGACGCGGCAGAGATCCCCAGACAGACCAAGAGGAACAGGCGGAGTATCATGGCGAGCTTGATGTTGCAGCGGCCTCCGGTCTGAAGCAACGGGTTCAGTTCCGGACGGACGCTCTTGCTCCAACGGAAGGGAGGTCAACCTGCCCAGCGTGGAGTGCTCAGATGCGCCCGTGACCCGACCCGTCCGCCGGCCGGCCTTGACAATGGAAGCATGCCCATTTCTCCATATTGGGGTTGATTTCAGGTGCGCGGAGACTGATCAAGACGGAAAGTGCAACATTTAAGATCCAGGACCTGCCGGCCACCGCATAGTCGATTCCGGAATTCCGGCTTCACCCGGAACCAGACTGCTTCACCCGCTTCGATTTCTATGCATCCTCGCGTGATGAAGAAATCCGACCGGCTGTTAAACTTAAATCGAAGTCATTGCTAAAATAGATGTCGCCGAAAGCGATTGTCACCGCGCAGCACCAATTTATGATCGGCTTTGAACTGGCAAGGAGTGGCACCCGGGCTGGCTGATCAGATTGCACGAAGACCCGGGTATGAGATTGCACGTTACATTGAATATGAACCCATCGTTATATCTGCACCGGACCGGAGTCCTTCTCACCGCCGCGCTGCTCCTGATCTCCTCTCTGTCCCCGGTCTGGAGCGCCGATTATGTGTGGTGGGAGGGCGAGGCCGCCCAGGAACACGGCTTCACCAACCAGGGCTTCCCGCCTTCCCACTACGGCGACAAAGCCCAAGGGTTGAGCGGCGGCGACTGGCTCAACACTACCGGTCGGCGTGATGAGACCGTGCGGGCGGTGTGGACGGTGGAAGTTCCTGCCGACGGCCGCTGGTTCTTCCACGGTCGGATGTTCTGGAAGCACGGGCCTTTCCGCTGGCGTTTCGACGACGGGGAATGGCGGACCTGCGGCAGCGACCGCGGTCTGCTCGACTCTTTTAGCTTGGCCACCCACATCGGTGCCAATTGGGTGAGCTTGGGCAGGGTGGACTTGAAACAGGGCACCCGGCGCTTCGAAATCGAGCTGCTGGAGCAGGACGGCGCTGCCTGCTTCGACTGCTTCGTTCTCACCCAGGCTCCCTTCGAGCCCAAAGGTAAACTCAAGCCGGGCGAGAAGTACGGCTTGGCCGCCGACGGGTGGTGGGCTTTCGAACCGGCACCCGACATTTTCTCCTCCGACGCTCTGCTCGACTTGCGCAGCCTCAACGAGCCGGTCGCAGGCGAGAAGGGCTTCCTCCAGCAACGCGGCGACGATTTCACTGACGGCGTGGGCCAACCGATCCGCTTCTGGGCGGTGAACTCGGGGCACAGCCTGTTGGAGCTGGACGAGTTGGCCATCGACTACTTCGCCGCGCGCATGGCCAAGATGGGCGTCAACATGGTGCGTCTGCACGGCGCCCTCTTCGACCGCGACGGGGACGATCCTTTAGCCATCAAGGAGAATGAATTGGCCAAGCTGCACTACGCCGTGCAGGCCTTCAAACGGCAGGGCATCTACACGCATCTCTCGCCCTTCTTCCCGCTGTGGATGAACATCAAGTCCAGCGATGGCATTCCCGGCTACGAAGACCGGCAGAAGCATCCCTTCGGGCTGCTGTTCTTCGATCCGCGCCTGCAAGAATTATATAAGGCCTGGACCAAGGCCTTGCTCACCCGCCGTGATCCACAGAGTGGGCGTTCCCTGGCGGAGGAGTCGGCGGTCGGCCTCTACGAGATCATCAACGAGGATTCGTTGTTTTTCTGGACGTTCGCTGAACGGAACGTGGGTCCGTCCCAATGGGCCGATCTGGAGCGGCGTTTCGCGGCTTGGGCTGCCGATACCTACGGTTCGGTGAATCAAGCCAAAGCGGCCTGGCAGGGCGAACGCCACGCCCACGACAGCGATGGTCGTCTGGGCCTCTACGATCCCTGGGATCTCACCGGCGACGGCCGTCGCCAAGGCAGCCCTGGCAAGCAGGCGCGCGCCAAGGCGCAGGCTCGCTTCTATGCTGAGACTCAACACGCCTTCTATGCTGAGATGGCGCGCTGGCTGCGCGAAGAGTGCGGCTTCCAGGCTCCCATCTCCGCCAGCAACTGGACCACTGCCGACAACGGCTCCCTCGGCGCCCTGGAGCGCTGGAGTTACACCGCCGCCGGGGTCATCGACCGCCATGGCTATTTCGGCGGCAAGCACGAGGGCGAGGCTTCCGGATACTCGGTGCGCGCCGGCCATACTTACGAAGACCGCTGCGCCCTCCTCCATCCCGCCAGTCTGCCCATCAAGTTCAATCAGATCGCCGGCCATCCGCACCTCATTAGCGAGATCGCCTGGAACAAGCCCAATCGGTACATCGCCGACAACACCCTGGTGTTGTCCGCCTACGCCGCCCTCCAGGGGATCGACGGCCTCTTTGTCTTCGCTACGGGCAGCGGCTTGTGGAACTCCTCGGGCGACGGCAAATGGACCATCAACATGCCCGGTGAAGCCGGCCAGTTCCCGGCGGCGGCCCTCTCGTATCGCCTCGGACTGATTGCGCCGGGCGAGACCGTGTTTCGCCAGGTCCTGACCCGGGAGCAGCTCTGGAACCTGGAAAACACCGGCCTGTCCGAAGGCGCCAACAGTGACTTCCGTACCGCCGACGGTACCCAGACCGACGGCGGTGCTGGAGATCCCTTGGCTTTTTTCGTAGGGCGGGTCGAACGCAGCTTCGATCCGGCTGCCAAGCCGGTGACCGCTGACCTCTCCCGGTTCATCGACCGCGCCGGAAAAACCGTACGTAG